>DAORUY010000076.1:0-11827 GCA_035433445.1 Paracoccaceae bacterium | reverse complement strand
CAGCCGGTAGGTGCATCGGGCGGTGACGTTCCCCGGAAAGCCCTGATCCCCGTCGGCGGACTGCAGGGTCAGCTCAACCTCGGACGGGCTGACCCGCTCGACCCGCCACAGCCGGTTGGAAAAGCCGCCCGCCCCGCCATGCAGGGTCGTCTGGCCTGCCTCATTCCGGTCCAGCTCGAACAACTGTCCGCCAATGCTGAACCGCCCGCCCGCGATCCGGTTGGCGAACCGCCCGACCAGCGCCCCGAAATACGGCGAGTGCGCCGGATAATCTTCGAACCTCTCAAATCCCAGCACGATGGACCGCGCGGGGCCAGCACCAACCGGAATGGCCAGATCGCGCAAGACCGCCCCCCAGGTCAGGATCTGCGCGCGTCGCCCTCCGGGGGTTTGCAACGTGATCTCCTCGACCGGGCCTTCGGCGGTCTGACCGACCACCCGCCGCAACGCGGCCGGCACCACGGGCCGAACGGGCCGGTTGATCAAGATGATCCCGCCTGCAACCAGGCTACCCGCACCCAGAATGGAAAAGCCGACATGTTCGCCCAGCATCAACCAGCCCAGCGCCACCCCGAAGACCGGGGTCAGGAACGAAAAACTTGCCACGGACGCCGCCGGATAGATCGACAGAAGCCAGAGCCAGAACATGAACCCTGCGGACACGACCGCCACTGCCTGAAAGATCAAGCCGGCGATATGGATGAGTTGCAGATCACGGACCAACGGGCCAAAAAGCGGCGCAGCCAGGATCAGGATCGGGGCTGACACCAGAACCTGCCAGAAAAGCTGCATGTCCGGCCTCATCTCTCTCAGCCGTGTGCCGCGCGCCAGAAGGGCGATGGCCGCCCAGCACCACGCGGCCATAAGCGCGCACAGGTCGCCCAAAAAGCTCGCCTCATCCTGGCCCGATGGCCGGTCGAGGATCGCCCAGGAAACGCCTGCGAAGGCCAGAGCCAGACCAAGCGCCTTAAGGGGGCTGGTTCTTTCACCGGGCAGGAGGAAATGCGCCGCCAAGGCTAACCAGACCGGCATCGAATAAAGGATGATCGAGGTGCGCGTGACGGTGGTCAGATCGAGCGCTATGAAAAGGCACAGGAACTCTGCAGCGAAAGCCGCGCCCACCAAAACACCCACCCCCAGATAACGCCGCTCCAGCCGGGGCGGGCGCCCACGCCAGACAAGCCACACCCAAAGGCAGAAAACGGCGATCAGGGATCTGAGACCCGCGAAAAAGACGGGCTGAAGACCTGTATTTACCAGCTTGATGACGATCTGGTTGAAGGCGAGGAATACCCCAAACAGCGTCAAAGACAGCGCCCCGAAGGCATCCATATGGCTCTTGTGGCCCATTCAGTCCCTGCCTGCCACGAGGGGCAGCCAGGTGCGGCAATGCCCGTCAATCATCGGTTTGAGCCTGAACAAGCTGGCTTGCCCGGCATTATTGGAAAGCGTTCAACTCAATTCGTGGGCCTTTCGCTTGACGGCGATGGGGCTTTAGAATTCGGGCGGCGACTTTCACCTGACTAGACTATAGAATCTGGCAACGTATCTGGCGATGCCATTTTCAGTGGTAGACGGCTGACCAGATGGCTTCCGAGCTGATGGTCTTGAGGAAGGTTTCGACGATCAAGTCGCCCTAACAGCTCGCCACGACGGTTCTGTCAGCGGCGCAAATGTGCCTTCAGGGGTGCAAACGCAACGGGCCACCCGCAGGTGGCCCGTTGTTTGTGATGGATCGGCGATCAGCAGGAATAGTACATCTGATATTCGACCGGGTGGGGCGTATGCTCGTAGGCATAAACCTCTTCCCACTTCAGCGCCATGTAGCCTTCCAGCTGGTCGCGGGTGAAGACATCGCCCGCCAGGAGGAAGTCCATGTCCTTTTCCAGCTCTTCCAGCGCCTCGCGAAGCGAACCACAGACCGTCGGGATCTGGGCCAGTTCTTCGGGCGGCAGATCGTAAAGATCTTTGTCCGACGCAGGGCCCGGGTCGATCTTGTTCTTGATCCCGTCAAGGCCGGCCATCAGAAGCGCCGCGAAGGCGAGGTAGGGGTTGGCCGACGGATCGGGGAAGCGGGCTTCTACACGCTTGGCCTTGGGCGATTCCGTCCACGGGATCCGGACGCAGCCCGACCGGTTGCGGGCCGAGTACGCGCGCAGAACCGGGGCCTCGAAGCCGGGGATCAGGCGCTTGTAGCTGTTGGTGCCGGGGTTCGTCAGCGCATTCAGCGCCTTCGCGTGCTTCAGGATACCACCGATGAAATACAGCGCTTCCTGCGACAGGTCCGCATATTTGTCTCCTGCGAACAAGGGCTTGCCACCCTTCCAGATCGACATGTTCACATGCATCCCCGACCCGTTGTCGCCCTTCATCGGCTTCGGCATGAAGGTCGCCGACTTGCCATAGGCGTGTGCCACGTTGTGGATCACATACTTGTATTTCTGGATATTGTCGGCCTGTTCGACCAGCCCGCCAAAGATCATGCCAAGCTCATGCTGGCAGGTCGCAACCTCGTGGTGGTGCTTGTCGACCTTGATGCCCATGCGCTTCATGGTCGACAGCATCTCGCCGCGGATGTCCTGGGCTTCGTCCACCGGGTTCACCGGGAAATAGCCGCCTTTGTGGGCAGCGATATGGCCATAGTTGCCACCTTCGCGCACCGTGTCGGTGTTCCACGCAGCGGCTTCAGCGTCGATCTCGTAGGCCACTTTGCGTGGCGTGACCGAATAGCGCACATCGTCAAAGAGGAAGAATTCAGCTTCCGGTCCGCAATAGAACGCATCCCCGATACCCGAAGATTTCAGATAGGCTTCGGCTTTCATCGCCGTGCCGCGCGGGTCGCGGCTGTAGGCTTCGCCCGTGTCCGGCTCGACCACGTTACAATGCACGCACATGGTCTTTTCGGCATAGAATGGGTCAATATAGACCGAAGACGCATCGGGGATCAGTTTCATGTCGGACTGGTCGATGGATTTCCAGCCAGCGATGGAGGATCCGTCGAACATGAAGCCTTCTTCAAAGAAGTCCTCGTCGGCCAGATCGGCCACCAGCGTCACATGCTGAAGTTTGCCTTTGACGTCGGTGAAGCGGATGTCGACATATTCGACCTCCTCATCCTTCATCAGCTTCAGAGCATCCTTGATTTTGCTCATGCTATGTCCTTTCGGGTTGATGCCGTTGGCCGGTCGCCCGGCCGGTTGTTCAGATCGCGTCTTCGCCGGTTTCGCCGGTGCGGATGCGGATGACCTGTTCGACGGGCGAGACGAAGATCTTGCCGTCGCCGATCTTGTCGGTGCGGGCGGCCGACACGATCGCCTCGATCGCGGCCTCGACCATGTCATCGGCCAGGACGACTTCCACCTTCACCTTGGGCAGGAAGTCGACGACATATTCGGCGCCGCGGTAAAGTTCGGTATGGCCCTTCTGGCGGCCGAAACCCTTGACCTCGGTCACGGAAAGGCCCTGCACGCCCGCGTCCTGAAGCGCTTCCTTCACCTCGTCGAGCTTGAAGGGCTTGATGATGGCTTCGATCTTTTTCATGGTCGGGCGACTCCTTTTCGCGGGTCTCGCGGCCACTCAGCACTTCCGCCTTGGTGGCACAATTGGCTAGGCTGAAGTCACAGCGGGCGCGGCCGGGTTTTTGAAGGCGTCTGCCCAATTTTTAAGCAGACAGCCCGTTGCGTGGGCGAAATGAGAAAACCGGAGGCTGCCGTGACCGAACTTCTGACCGCCGCCCAGATGCGCGCCATTGAAGAGGCCGCCATTGCCTCGGGCGAGGTGACGGGGCTGGAGTTGATGGAACGCGCCGGGCGGGGCGTGGTCGAAGCGATTTTCGAGGAATGGCCGGAGCTGCGCGCGACCTCGCACAGGGCGGTCGTCCTTTGCGGGCCGGGCAACAACGGCGGCGACGGGTTCGTCGTGGCGCGGCTTTTGAAGGAATGGGGCTGGGAGGTGGAGGTGTTTCTCTACGGCGACTCCGAGAGGATGCCGCCAGACGCGAGGGCGAATTATGAGCGGTGGCGGGGGATGGGGGAGGTTTTTTCACTAGCCGATTTATCAAGGCTCGAGTCTGCGCCCACAATAGGCATTGTGGTTGATGCCCTGTTTGGAACCGGACTGAGCCGCCCCTTATCGGAAGAAGTCATCGACCTTCTGTGGCGCTTCCAAACTGTAGCATTTGAGAACTGGAGGAAGATATCAATCGACATTGCATCCGGCATTTGTGCGGACAGTGGTCGTGTAATCTTCCCTGAGTCCTTTGGCCGCGCAACATTTGAGGAAGAACATGCCTTCTGCGCCGATCTAACCGTAACTTTTTCATGGCCTAAGGTCGGTCATTTTATTGGTTTGGGCATCGAAAAATCTCGACTCATCAAGTGTATAGATATTGGCCTTGGTTCTCTGAGTTCCAAAGAGCCGGGCAGACTAGCACTTCACAAGTTCCACGACGTTCCAACAGAAGGGCGGTTGTGGCGGATGGGGATCTGGCGCTGTCTGACAAAGCTTGGAGACATTGATCCAACGGAAATCACGAAAGGTTATGGCAATCACAAATACTCCCACGGCCACGCCCTCATCCTCTCCGGCCCGCCCGGCCACACCGGGGCCGCTCGCCTTGCCGCGCGCGGTGCGCTCAGGATCGGGGCGGGGCTGGTGACGGTGGGGGCGGAGCCTGCCGCGATCCCGGAACATGCGGCGCGGCTGGATGCGATCATGCTGCGTGAGGTTGCCGATGCGGCGGCGCTGGCTGATGTGCTGACGGATGCGCGGATCACTGCGCTTTGCCTGGGGCCCGGTCTTGGGCTGGACGCGCGGACCGAGGAGTTGGTTCGGATGGCGTTGGACGGGCGCCGGGCTGAAGCCCGGCCTACGGGCGTCGATGTAGGCCGGGCTTCAGCCCGGCACCCCTCGCGGTCGCTGGTTCTCGACGCCGACGCGCTGACGATTCTGTCGCAACACCCCGATCTCTTCGCCGCCCTGCACAAAGGCTGCGTCCTGACCCCGCACGCGGGCGAATTCGCCCGGCTTTTTCCCGACATTGCCGAAAAGCTGGCCGCCCCCGCAACCAAAGGCCCCGCCTATTCCAAGGTCGATGCCACGCGAGAGGCGGCGGCACGGGCGGGCTGCGTGGTCCTGTTCAAAGGCCCCGATACGGTGATCGCCGCTCCCTCGGGCCGGTGCAGCATCAACTCCGCCCATTATGACCGTGCCGCACCCTGGCTCGCGACCGCGGGGTCAGGCGACGTGCTGGCGGGTTTCATCACTGGCCTACTGGCGCGTGGCTTCGCGCCGATGCAGGCGGCGGAAACGGCGGCCTGGCTGCATGTGGAATGCGCGCGGAAGTTCGGACCGGGGCTCATTGCCGAAGACTTGCCCGAACAGCTCCCCGCCGTATTCCGCGATCTGGGATTATAGGGGGCGAATCAAGCCTCAGCCGGGGCGGTCACGCCATCGCAGCACAATTCCACCCCTTCGGCGTAAACGACCTGCGGCGTGTCGAACACCAGATCGTAGAGCCGCATGCTTTTGACGCTGGTTTCCGCGATATATTCGCCATCCACCAGCCGGCTGACCGGCACCATCGCCTGATCAGACCCGTAAAGCGCGCCTGCCCGCCAGTCCCGCAACAGAACGCGGGTGTCGGCCGGCAGTGTCAGGTCATGCTCGGGCCGGTCATGACCCAAAGCCGATGCGGTGATGGTCACCGCCAGGCCGGAATAACGGTGAACGCGGACGGCACGCAGGATGCGCATGCCTTCGCGCGTCACCACCCGGTCGCCCGGTTCAAGGAAATCGACGGGCAAATAGCCGTCCAAAGTGGCCAGGACCGTGCCCGAAGCAATACCCTTCGGTTCCGCCATCCCTTGCGCATCCGCCGATACGCCCAAGGCCACTTGTGACAGCATCCGTCCGATCTCCTCTTTGACAAGATCAATTCGCCATCCGATTGTGTCAAAAGTGGGATCGGCACTGGGGATTTCTGCGGCGGACGTAACGAAACTTTTCCGCTCGCATCGCTTGCACCTTCTTGCTAGAAGGGCGCGGATTTGGGGGCGGCCCTGCCAGAGGGCGGCCCCCGGCTTATTGCGGGTGTGGCGAAATTGGCAGACGCACCAGATTTAGGTTCTGGCGCCTAACGGCGTGGGGGTTCAAGTCCCTCCACCCGCACCAAAGGAAAAGGACGATAGTATGCAGGTCACCGAGACCCTGAAAGACGGACTGAAGCGCGGCTACACGATCACCCTGTCGGCGGCAGAGCTGGACGCGAAAGTCACCGAGAAACTGGTCGAGGCGCAGCCCGAGGTCGAGATCAAGGGCTTCCGCAAAGGCAAAGTCCCGATGGCCATGATGCGCAAGAACTTCGGTCAGCGGGTCATGGGTGACGCGATGCAAGAGGCGATCGACGGCGCGATGAAGGATCACTTCGAGGCAACCGGCGACCGTCCGGCGCTTCAGCCCAAGGTCGAGATGAAGGGCGGCGAGACCTGGAAAGAAGGTCAGGATGTCGTGGTCGAAATGACCTACGAAGCCCTGCCCGCGATCCCCGAGCTTGATGTCTCGAAGGTCAAGATCGAGAAGCTGGTGGTCAAGGCCGAAGACAAGTCCGTGACCGAGGCGCTTGAGAACCTGTCGAAGTCGGCCCAGTCTTTCGAGGACCGCAAGAAGGGATCGAAAGCCAAGGACGGCGATCAGGTCGTGATCGACTTCAAAGGATCGGTCGACGGCGACTATTTCGAAGGCGGTTCGGGCGAGGACTACCCGCTGGTCCTGGGGTCGAAGTCGTTCATTCCGGGCTTCGAGGAGCAGCTGGTCGGTGCCAAGGCCGGTGATGAGGTCAAGGTCAACGTGACCTTCCCGGAAGCCTATGGTGCCAAGCATCTGGCCGGCAAGGCTGCGGTCTTTGAATGCACCGTGAAGGCCGTGAAAGAACCGAAAGCCGCCGAGATCGACGACGAGCTGGCCAAAAAGTTCGGCGCCGAAAGCCTGGACGCGCTGAAGGGCCAGGTGGCCGAGCGTCTGGAAGCCGAATATACCGGCGCCGCCCGTGCGGTGATGAAGCGCTCGCTGCTCGATCAGCTTGACGGTCTGGTCAAGTTCGACCTGCCGCCCTCGCTGGTTGATGCGGAAGCCCATCAGATTGCTCACCAGCTTTGGCACGACGAGAACCCCGATCACCATGGCCATGACCATGGGTCGATCGAGACGACGGACGAGCACAAGAAACTGGCCGAACGCCGCGTCCGTCTTGGCCTCTTGCTGGCCGAAATGGGCCGCACCGCCAAGATCGAGGTGACGGATGCGGAAATGACCCAGGCGGTGCTGGCACAGGCCCGTCAGTATCCGGGCCAGGAACGCGCCTTCTTCGAATTCGTGCAGAAGAACCCGCAGATGCAGCAGCAGCTGCGCGCACCGATCTTCGAAGACAAGGTCGTCGACCATATCTTCGCCGCCGCCAAGGTGACGGAGAAGGAAGTCTCGAAAGAAAAGCTCCAGAAGGCCGTCGAGGCGCTGGACGAACTCTGAAGGGCCCTGTGGCCGGTGCAAACCGGCCACCCCTGACGGCCTGATCCGATGGATCGATGGCGCGATCCTTTCCGTTGAAGGAAGGACGCGCCATCGGACGTGTCCTGCTTGCAGCGCCGCAACCACGCATACTGTGAGGGCGGCAACAGAACGGTCGTTCGCTGCGCGCCCACCGCTGATCCTTGCCGGGACATCCGCAAAACCAGCGGGAGCATTTGGCCGTCCCGCCCTGAGAAACCGCCCGAGGGACTGCCCGTTTTCGACAGACCCTGTCGCAAACCCGCAAGCGCCCTGCACATTCCCTCGCCCAAGCTTGACGCACAAGGGAGAGAGACGCATGGCAGACCTTTACGCCCAGACCCGCCGCAAGATCGACCCCACACGCGGCGACCGTCTGGGGGACGGCACACCCAATGACAATGACCGGGTTGAAATCGGGCCGACCCAATTGGCCTTCCGCGAATGGGAAGCCGCGGGGCTGAGCCTGCCCAATCTTGACCGCATGCGCGAATACCGCTGGCGGCGTATCGTGAAGGCCCTGCAAGATCGCGATTACGGCGCGGTCCTGATGTTCGATCCGTTGAACATCCGCTACGCGACCGACACCACCAACATGCAGCTCTGGAACAGTCACAACCCGTTCCGCGCCTGCATGATCTGCGCCGACGGCCATATGGTCGTGTGGGAATACAAGAACTCGCCCTTCCTCGTCACCTTCAACCCCTTGGTGAAGGAACTGCGCTCGGGGGCGAGTTTCTTTTACAATGTCTGCGGCGACGGGACTGAACGGGATGCGAAGGCTTTCGCATCACAAGTGTCCGAAGTGATGGCGGCCCATGCGGGCACCAACAAGCGCATCGCCGTCGACAAGATCATGATCCATGGGCTGCGCGCCCTCGAACGCGCGGGATTTGAGGTGATGGAAGGCGAGGAGCTGACCGAACGCGCCCGCTCGATCAAGGGCCCGGACGAGATCCTCGCGATGAAATGCGCCCATCACGCCTGTGAAGCGGCGATTGCGGAAATGGAGGCCTTCACCCGCGAAAACGTGCCAAAGGGCCAAACCTCCGAAGATGACATCTGGGCGGAACTGCACCGTGGCAATATCCGGCGGGGCGGCGAATGGATCGAGACGCGACTTTTGGCCTCTGGTCCCCGCACCAACCCCTGGTTTCAGGAATGCGGTCCGAGGATCGTGCAAAACAATGAAATCGTCGCCTTCGACACCGACCTGATCGGCGCCTACGGGATCTGCATCGACATCAGTCGCACTTGGTGGGTCGGCGACCGGCGCCCGTCGAACGCGATGATCAGCGCGATGCACCATGCGCTCGACCATATCCGCGACCATCAGGCCCGCCTCAGGCCCGGCGTCACGATCCGCGAACTGACGCACGGTGGCCACCAACTCGCCCCGGACTATTGGAAGCAGAAATATTCCTGCAAGATGCATGGCGTCGGGCTCTGCGACGAATGGCCCTTCGTCCCCTACCCCGACGGCTGGGTCGATGGCGCTTTCGAGGTGGCGCTGGAGCCCGGAATGGTGCTGTGCACCGAGGCGCTGGTTTCCCCCGAAGGTGGCGACTTTTCAATCAAGCTGGAAGATCAGGTGCTGATCACCGAAACCGGGTGCGAAAACCTGACCAGATATCCATTTGATATAAGGCTTTTGGAGTGATGTACGCGAAATACTTGTTGCCCGCAGCATTGATGCTGGTTGGATGCGTACCCGCCACCCCAGCCCCGGATCCGATGGCCGATGTGCTCGACCGAGCCGCGGCCGAATGTGTTCAGCAGGGCGGTACGTGGAAAATGCAGTCAAAATCTGGTGGCGCGGCGGGCTCTTGCCTTCTGCCTGACAGCGCAACGGTTGAGGAATGGACCTTGCACCCACCAACCACCCCATGAATGCGCAAAGCCTGTCGGCCCATGACGGCGCTTTATGGGCCGAAAGTACGGGTCGATTTTCTGCTCGAACATCTAGTCCGCAATGAACCCCGCTGCCTTGTGGCTGCCGTCACAATAGGGCTTATTCTTCGACTGGCCGCAGCGGCAGAGGAAGACCCGCGTCACCTTGTCAAAGGTGCGCCCGGTGCCGCTGACCAGCTCCAGATTGCCCGACAGTTTCAACGGCCCGTTCGGCTGTGGCGCGATGTCGACCGGCCCGTTGCGCAGGTCAAGCGCCTCGAACGGCTTGCCCACAGGCTCACCCGTCGCTGCAAACCCTGCCGCCGTGTGGCTGCCATCGCAGAAAGGTTTCCGCTGCGAATGCCCGCACCGGCAAAGGACCGCCCGCACCCGGTCATGCGGCGCACCGCGGAGCGTCAGCTCCGCCTCGATCGCCAGCGGGCCGTTTTCCCGCACGCGGAGGGTGTTGACCAGGGGTGCCTGCTCCGAACTTTCCACCGGGCGACCTTCATTCCGCTCTACCCGGATCGCCCCGGACGGGCACATCTGCCCGATGCGGATCACCTCGTCAGCGGGCGCGGCATCGGGATGGATCCATGCGCCCTTCACATTCGGCACGAACACTTCGGGATGGCTCAGCACGCAATTGCGCGAATGGATGCAGCGCTTGCCGTCGAAATGTATCGTCACCTCGCGGCCTTTTACGGTTTCCGCCATATCTGCCTCCTCTGTCTTGCCCGACAAGGCTGCGCCCGGCGGCACAGGGGGTCAAGCCCTCAGCACATATGGATCTTCAAAGATCGTCATACCGTCCAACCGATGCGCTGCCGTCTTGCGTCACGAACCGCAGAGCCAGACCATCCGAACTGCGTTCGACACCGTAGCAGGACCAGCGATCCGATGGCGGCCAGAGCGAGCAATATTCTTCTCCTTCAACCCGCCAGCGCCCCTGACTCGGGCGACCTGCGTCATAGACGGTGCCGCCATCGGCATTGAACTGCTGCGTCGCGCCGTCTTCATAGACCAGATGCCGCGCCGTCAGTGCCAATGTGATGTCCGCCCCCGCAAGCCGGCTCCACCCCTCCTCCGCGCCGGCCCCAACGGCCAGCAGCAGCGGGGCCGCCAGGCAAATCGGCAGAATATGTGGCCGCATGATCCCGCGCCTCCTTGTCACCCCAGCCCTTGCAGTCTAGGACACGCCCGTCCCGCCAACAACGGAAAGCCGCCATGATCCCGCGTTACTCCCGCCCCGAAATGGTTGCCATCTGGTCGCCCGAGACCAAGTTCCGCATCTGGTACGAGATCGAGGCCCACGCCTGCGACGCGCAGGCCGATCTGGGCGTGATCCCGCGCGCCAATGCCGAAGCCGTGTGGCGGGCCAAGGACGTCACCTTCGACGTGGCCCGCATCGACGAGATTGAGGCAGTCACCAAACATGACGTGATCGCCTTCCTGACCCATCTGGCCGAACATATCGGCGCGGACGATGCGCGCTTTGTCCATCAGGGCATGACCTCGTCGGATGTGCTCGACACCACGTTCAACATCCAGCTGGTGCGCGCCGCTGACATCTTGCTGGCCGACATGGACCGGGTTCTGACCGCTTTGAAGATCCGCGCCCATGAACACAAGGATACAGTGCGCATCGGTCGCAGCCACGGCATCCATGCCGAACCGACGACCATGGGCCTGACCTTCGCGCGCTTTTATGCCGAGATGGACCGCAACCGCGCCCGCCTGCGCGCCGCGCGGGCGGAAGTTTCGACCGGGGCCATTTCGGGCGCCGTCGGCACCTTTGCCAACATCGACCCGGCGGTTGAAGAACATGTCTGCGCCAAACTCGGCCTGTTGCCGGAGCCGATCTCGACGCAGGTCATCCCCCGCGACCGCCATGCGATGTTCTTTGCCACATTGGGCGTCATTGCCAGTTCGATCGAAAATATTTCCATTGAAATCAGACATATGCAACGCACCGAAGTTTTGGAGGCGGAGGAGTTCTTCAGCCCCGGCCAGAAGGGGTCGAGCGCCATGCCGCACAAGCGCAACCCCGTGCTGACCGAAAATCTGACGGGCCTTGCCCGGCTGGTGCGCATGTCGGTGATCCCGGCGATGGAAAATGTGGCGCTTTGGCACGAGCGCGACATCAGCCATTCGAGCGTCGAGCGGGCCATCGGGCCGGACACGACCATAACGCTTGATTTCGCGCTGAACCGGCTGGCGGGCGTGATCGAAAAGCTGGTGATCTACCCAGAAAACATGCTGAAAAATATGAACAAGTTCAAAGGCTTGGTCATGTCGCAGCGGGTGCTTCTGGCGCTGACCCAAGCGGGCGTCAGCCGCGAGGATGCCTACCGGCTGGTGCAGCGCAACGCGATGAAGGTCTGGGAAAAGGGCG
>DAORUY010000075.1:0-12179 GCA_035433445.1 Paracoccaceae bacterium | reverse complement strand
CACCGACAGGCGCGCGCCTCAGATGAATTCCGCCACATGCCCCCGACGGGTCCGCGCCAGCGCCAGCGCCTCGCCCAGATCGACCGTCCGGTTGAAAAGCGCCCGCCCGACCAGCGCACCGGACACATCGCCCAGCAGCTGCAGGCGCGAAATATCGTCCAGTGACCTTACGATCCCACTGGCAATGACTGGCACCCTGGTCGAACGGGCAATCTGCTCGATCATGCCAAGCGACGCATCAGAGCCAGAAACATCAGCCGCAATATCGGTCACGACGATGGCGGCGAACGGGGTTTCAGCGAAAGCCTTGATGAACCCATCGGCCATATAGGCGCTTCGCGCCTTCCAGCCTTCAATCATTACATGGCCTTGCCAGACATCGACAGATAGCACGATCTGATCAACATGACGCTCGGCCAGTTCCTTGACCATATGCGGGTTTTGCGCGGCCAGCGTGCCCACGACGATCCGCCCCGCGCCATGGTCGATCCATTCCTCCACCCGGTCGCGCGACCGGAAGCCGCCCCCCAACTGCACCGGCAAACCGGCTTCGCGGATCAGCCGTGCCACCAGATCGCGGTTGGTATCCTCGCCCGCCACCGCGTCCAGATCGGTCAGATGCATCCATTCAGCACCCGCCTGAGCAAACTCCCGTGCCTTGGCGATGGGATCGACATGCCAGACCGATGCCTCTTCGATCTTGCCACGCGGCAAGCTCACACAACGGCCGTTCTTGAGTTCGATGGTGGGATAAATGATCATGGCAGTCCTCCCCGCGACAATGGTTCCGCGGCGGCCTGCCTTGAAACGATGCAGGGCCAGCGCTTCCTGATCTGAAGTCTAACGCGCAGCGGGCAGAAAGCACGCAAAATCGCGAGGCCAATGCCGCAGACCAGGCGCTTTGATCAGTCGCGGTTTCCCGGTACGACATCGCGCCGCAACAGCGTCACCGGATCACCCATATCCTCGACCTCGCGCAGCGGGCGGTAGCCCAGTCGCTTCGCAACCGCGAAGGATCCCGCATGGCCAACTTCGATCATCGCGACACTGCTGCCCCCGAAGGGCTGGGCATCGAACCAGGCGTGGGCCGCGCTCACCGCCTCGCGCCCAAACCCCTGCGCGTGCGCGTCAGTGGTCAGAGCCCATCCCGCTTCGGGCACTTCGTCGAAGTCCGCCCCAAGACCGCGCATCGCCCGAAAGAATCCGCACTGCCCCAGGAACCGCCCATCCGTCCGCCGGGTGATCGCCCATTGGCCGTATCCGTCAAGCGCCCAGCTTCCGGCGATCCGCAAGAACACGCCCCAGCTTTCCGCCTCTGGGCGCGGCTTTGCCCCGATGTAACGCACCACTTCTGGCTCCTGCCACACAGCAACGAAAGCCGGGAAATCCGCCTTCGTCATGCCCCTAAGAACCAGCCGTTCGGTCACAAGTTCAGGGATGTCGGTCATTGTCCGCATACACTTTCCGGGGCATAGTCGCCCCATTCGCCACACCAGAATTGTCTCAGTCGTGCCAGACAACCTTCGCCAACGAAACCATTTTTTGCGCACCTTGCGCATCGTCGCGCTGACAATTTTCGTCTGGGCTGCACTCGCCTATATCGTTGCCCCGGCGGGATGGCGGGTCTACGAAAATCTTGCCCTGCCCAAGGTCAGCGCCCTGCGCGCCAGAACCTCGGCCGGCATTCCGGGTGACGCGCTCAACATAGCTCTGATCGGCAGCGCAGCCGATCTTCTGGCGGCGATGGACCGGGCCTGTTGGGACCGCGCCGATCCCCTGTCTTTCAAAAGCAGCGTGGGCATCGCACTCAGCGTGGTCACGAAACGCCCCTATCCCACGGCACCGGTCAGCACGCTATTGTATCTTGGCCGCCCCGAAGATCTGGCGTTCGAGCGTCAGATTGGCGGAAACCCAGACCGCCGCCATCATGTGCGTTTCTGGCAGATTCCCCCGACAGAACCTCACGCGGTCCCGGTGTGGTTCGGCGCCGCGACCGAGGATGTATCGGTCGGCCTCAATCATCTGACAGGCCAGTTCACGCACCACATCGGCCCTGACATAGACGCCGAACGGGACGGGTTATTTGCTGCCCTCATCCAGGCCAGAGCGATTGGCACTTTGACGCAGATCGAAGGGTCAGGTGCCGTCGAACAGGGACGCAACGGCGAACATGACATGTTCTTCACCGACGGCAAGATTCGCGTCGCCCGGCTAACTCAGTCCCCGGGCCAAAATGAAAACGACACCCGCGAAGGGTGCCGTTCCTAATCGTCTGCAATGTTCTCAGGCTGCGGCCGAGATGAACTTCACCGCGTCGCCGAAGGTCTGGATGGTTTCGGCGGCATCATCCGGAATCTCGATGCCGAATTCTTCTTCGAACGCCATGACCAGCTCGACCGTATCGAGGCTGTCAGCGCCCAGATCATCGATGAACGAGGCGCTTTCCGTCACCTTGTCTCCCTCGACGCCCAGATGCTCGACGACGATCTTCTTAACGCGATCAGCGATGTCGCTCATGTTCAATCCTCTGCTTTGCGGGATTTCCCCGCTTTTCGGTTTCTCGCTCTGCCGGACGGATTTGATCCGCCTGAACAACTTTTACCGCAGCGCCTGACGAGGCACCCCGACAAATCCGCGCCGCCTATACCACAGTCTAGACCCGAGGCAAACGCTTTCGCAATGGCCATCGCGGCGACAAACTTCATTGTGCGGGTTCCAAAGGCAGACCGTTTGCAGCCCAGGCTTCGGTGCCGCCACGATACCAGAACACCTGCTCATAACCCAGGTGCCCTGCGCGCAATGCCGCATTGTACGAACTGCGATCTTGCATCCCGCCAGCAAAGAAAACCAATGCCGTCCGGGCGTTACCGCCGGTCTGTTCTTGCAGCCAGTTGGCAAGCGCGTTCTGGAACCCGTCGGTGATACTGCCGTCTGATCCGGCATCTGGCACCACCATCGCATTCGGGATCGTATCGCCGACACCGCGCGTGTCGATCATCAGCACTGGCCCGCCATCGTTCAAGATACCGGCCAGATCCTCGGTGGTGATGATCTGCGCCCGCGGGATCGCCGTGGGCGTCGGCCCCTTGTAAGGCGCCGGAAACAGGATCGACGTCGGCGGAACACCGTGGTCTTCCAACTCGTCGAACGCCATGCCACCGCCCTGCTGCTGCGGTTGAGGCTGGGTCTGGCCGCCCCCTGTCGAAAACGGGTTGTTCCCGCCGCCCGATGGCTCGGCAGGCTCCTGCGTTTGTGCAGGCCCGCCGACCTCGATGTCATGGATCATCGTGACGAGGTTTTCGATCAGGTTGTAGCACATGGTGATGCTGGCATCTTGCGGGCTGTACCAGGCATTCAGCTCATCACAGTCCCGATAGACCACGGTCAATGGTCGCGGCAGGACGAACGTGGTGCTGAGATCTTCGGCAAACCCGCGCAGCCCGTCCCCGAACTGTTCGGCAATCACCGTGCCCACCTTGCTGCGCGACGGTTCGAAGATCACTTCGATCTTCGCCCCGGGCGCATCGGCGGGCTGCAAGCCCTCTGGATGCCATTCCCCCACCCGCGTATGGGGGGCAAGAATGGTCTTCCAGGCCCGGTTTTGCTTGTTGAACTCCTCCTCGCAACGGCCAAGCGTGCGGTCGTCCAAGCCCACATCCTGCGCCAACGGCAAGAACACCGTGGGATTGCTGCCAAACATCACGCAAAACGTATTGCGGAACCGCTTCAGGTCGGCCGTATGTTCATCTTGCCAGGGCGCGCCCTCCGCGCCCTGCTGCTCCATCAGCTTGCCGCTGTAATACCATTGCAATGCGGCATAGGTCGCAACCCCCACCCCGATCGCATCGGTCTTCTCGTCACCAGAAGGGAAGTTCGTAGGCTCCGCCACGTGCAGCGCCGAGAAGATATCGACCGCATCCTCCTCCGGCCCGGTCGACGGGATTTGCAACTCGCCGATCAGCGCGTGGCCGAATTCATGCATGAAAATGCCGTTCGTCACCCCAAGATAGGCCGAAACGATACGCACGGAATCGCCTTCAAACCACGGCAAAGGCCCCTCGCCGGCAACATCCGGGCCTCCTCCGCCCGCGACAGTGCCACCGCCCGACGCGGTGGGCGGGGGCTGCTGCCCGCCCTGAGCCATGTCATTGATGGCAAAATCGGCCACATGGAAGCGCCCGCGCTCATAAGCCGCCACGCCAATCTGACCACCCTGTGCGGGGCTGTTTGTGACCTCGCCTAAAGTCTGCCCGTTGATCACGAACTGCGCCTGGCCGGGAAGTTCCACCAACTGGATCAGGTCGCTGCCGTCGAGCTTGGCAATACCTTTAAGGCGCGCCACCTCCTGCACGTCATCGCCGTTGAAACAGGTCAGCACCCCGTCGCCGGACCCGGCAATCTCACCGACACAGGACGCGCCCACATCGCGGTTTTGCAAGATGATGCCGACCGAGGATTGCGGGATATCGGCAAGATCCATGCCTGCAGGCGGGACAACGGCCGCGCTGACCTGCGTGATCCTGCCATCAGGGCCGGGCGGCCCGACCTCGCTCGCATATCCGAAGGAATCGCCTTTGCCGGCCGCGTTCTCCATGATGAACCAGCCGTCTTCAACCGCAATCTGCCAGCCATCGCGCAGGGGTTTGGTATTCACCACATCCGCAAGTGGTCCAATGATCTGCGCCAGCGCATCGTCGCCGCCCCCGGACGGCTCTTGGGGCTGCGTGCCCCCGCCCCCCGGCGGCGGCAGACCCGAGCCACCACCCGCCGTTTGGCCTTCTCCGCCTTCCGGCGGCGGCAGATCGGCAATCTGGAAAGCGGCGATCCCGAAAGTGCCCCGGTCATAAGCCATAACGCCGATGTCGGCACCAAGCGCGGCTTTGCCATCCAGATCACCGATCACCTGACCATTCAGGAAAAAGCGCGCGGCATGGGGAAATTCGACGAATTCGATCAAGTCGCTGCCGTCGAGCTTTGCCGCACCCTCGACCGTTGCGATCGGCTCATATTTGTCGTTCGTATAGCAGAACAGATTGGCTGCTGCCGTGGCGGTGATTTCCATCAGGCAACTGGCATTGGCCTGCCGGTTTTGCAAGAAAACGCCGACGCTGGCCGTATCATCTTGCGCATTTAGCGACACATTGACCGATACCTGCCGCCCATTGCCGGGCGCCGGACCGGCGGGCACAACCAGCGCCTGCTCCTCGTTGTCGCCCCGGCTGTTGCGCAAGACGAACCAGCCATCCTCGCTGCTGGCCTGCCAGTTCTGTCGCAACTGCGTGTCGACCACGTCGGCCAGCGGCCCCAGAAGGGCCGCGTCCTGCGCCCCTACCGCCTGCGCCAGACAAAGAAGAACCGCTGATACCCACGCTGATCGAGCTGTCATACAGCACTCCACCTACCAGTGCCCGCCACCGTTGAGCGAGGATTAACGGTTCCGACGGGCCTGGATCAAGGCGGATTCACACCATTGCCATGCCGCCGTTCACATGCAAGACTGCTCCGGTTACGTATCCGGCCTCGGCGCTCGCCAGATACAGCACCGCCGCCGCGATCTCGGACGGCTCGCCCATGCGCCCCGCCGGAACCTGGGTCAGGATGCGGCCCTTCTGTTCTTCGTTCAGCTTGTCAGTCATCGCCGTGGTGATGAAACCGGGCGCCACGCAATTGACCGTGATGTTGCGGCTCGCGACTTCGGCCGCCAACGACTTCGACATGCCGACCATTCCGGCCTTCGATGCCGCATAATTGCCCTGCCCCGGATTGCCCGTAGCCCCGACAACGGAGGAGATATTCACGATCCGCCCCCAGCGTGCCTTCATCATACCGCGCAGGACCCCCCGGCACAGGCGGAAGGTCGACGTCAGGTTCACATCGATGACCGACTGCCATTCGTCGTCCGACATGCGCATGAACAGATTGTCGCGGGTGATGCCCGCATTGTTCACCAGAATATCGACGGCCCCCAAAACCTCTGCCGCCGCCTTGGGCAGGGCCTCGACCGAGGCCGGATCAGACAGATTGCAGGGCAGGACGAAAGCCCGCTCGCCCAGTTCGGCCTTCAGCGCCTCCAAGGGCTCGACCCGCGTGCCCGAAAGGCCGACCTTCGCGCCAGCCCCATGCAGCATCCGCGCGATCTCGGCGCCGATACCGCCCGATGCGCCCGTCACCAAAGCCGCCTTACCTGTCAGATCGAACATGAATTCGTCCTCTTCTTCTTTGTCCAAATACCCCGGGGGTCCGGGGGCAGCGCCCCCGGGCGCTCTCTCTTCAGTCGCACTTCAGCCGTTCAGCGCTGCCACGTCCTCGGGCGTGCCGACGGCGCGGCACTCCGCTTCCTTCGCGATCCGGCGGATCATGCCCGACAGCGCCTTGCCCGCGCCCACTTCCCAAAATTCCGTCACGCCCTGCCCGGCCATCCATTCGACCGACTCGCGCCAGCGCACCGATCCCGTCACCTGCCGGACCAGAAGATCGCGGATGCGCGCCGGGTCACTGTTGGCCTCGGCCAGCACATTGGCCACCACCGGCACCAGCGGTGCCTTCACATCGACCCCCGCCAGCGCTTCGGCCATCGCGTCGGCTGCAGGCTGCATCAAAGCACAATGGAAAGGCGCGCTGACCGGCAGAAGGATGGCGCGCTTGGCGCCCTTTGCCTTGGCGATCTCCAAGGCTCGCTCCACCGCGCCCCGGTGCCCCGACACCACGACCTGCGCGGGGTCATTGTCATTGGCGGCCTGGCAGACCTCGCCCTGCGCCGCCTCGCGCGCCACCGCGTCAGCGGCCGCGAAATCGAGGCCAAGCAGCGCCGCCATCGCCCCCATGCCCACCGGCACCGCCGCCTGCATCGCCTGCCCGCGCAACCGCAACAAGCGCGCAGTATCGGCCAGGCTGATCGCGCCTGCCGCGCACAGCGCCGAATATTCGCCAAGGGAATGACCCGCGACAAAGGCCGCATCCGTCACCTTGACGCCTTCGGCTTCCAGCGCCCGCAGCGCGGCGATCGAAGTGGCCATCAGCGCGGGCTGAGCATTCCTGGTCAGGGTCAGACTATCCTGATCCCCTTCCCAGATCAGCGCAGACAACTTCTCGCCCAGCGCGGCATCCACCTCGTCAAACACAGCCCTTGCCGCCGGATAGGCATCGGCCAGCGCCTTGCCCATGCCGATCACCTGCGCGCCTTGTCCCGGAAATACGAATGCCTTGCTCATGTCGGTCCCTCATGTCTTTTGTCCGGCATACCGCGCTGCCCGCCTTCCTGCAACGCACACATTGACTGTGCGGCATCGCGGTTTCGTCGCCGATTGCATCGCGATAGTGTGACCGCGTTACAAAACAGGACACCTTATATGCCGCTTCACAATTCTCCCTCCGGTTACGGCAGCGTCCTGCGCATGCTGCACTGGCTAACCGCACTTCTTATCCTTGCCGCTATCGGACTTGGCCTTTATCTGGAAGACCAGCCGACCACGACCGACGCCGAAGTGGCGCGCGTCGCGGCGCTCTATTCCTTGCACAAGACCATCGGCGTCACGGTCTTCTTCGTCGCGCTCGCGCGCATCTTGTGGGCCATGCGGCAGGTCAGGCCACGCGCGCTCCATCCCGAACGGCGGCTTGAGACATTTGCGGCGGAAGCCGTCCATGTCGCCCTCTATGGCGCCATGCTCGCCATGCCGCTTTCTGGTTGGATCGCCCATGCCGCAACCACCGGCTTTGCCCCGATCCTGTGGCCCTTCGGACAGTCCCTGCCCTTCGTGCCCAAGTCCGAAGCCGTGGCCGGGATCTTCTCGACCCTCCATGGCATCGCTTCCAAGATTCTGATCGTATCGTTGATCTTGCATGTCGCGGGCGCCTTGAAGCATGCACTGATCGACCGCGACGCAACGCTGGTCCGCATGATCAGCGGATCAGGCCCCCTGCCGCCCGATGCGCCGCATCGCCATGGTCCTGCACTCCTTGCGCTGGCGGTCTGGGCGCTGGTGATCACGGGCGGCCTGGTGATCGGCGCCAATCGCCCGGCAGAACCCGCCGTCACGCCCGAGGCCGCCGCCGCAGAACCCGGCGCAGGCAACTGGGCCGTCGAAAGCGGCACGCTGACTTTCACCGTCCGCCAGATGGGGGCCGAGGTTCAGGGCAGCTTCACCGGCTGGTCTGCCGACATCACCTATGACGAGGCAAGCCGCTCTGGCGCAGTGCGTGTCACCATGCCCCTGTCCGGTATGTCGCTTGGCGCCGTCACCCAGCAGGCCGCGGGCGCTGAGTTTTTCGATGTCGCGGCGCACCCCGACGCAACCTTCACCGCTGATATCGCCGACAAGGCGGGCCAACTTGTCGCAAGCGGTACACTTTCCTTGCGCGGCAAAGACGTGCCGGTCGAATTGCCCTTCGACCTGGCTCTTGAGGGCGACCGGGCAACAATGACCGGCAAGGTCAACCTCGACCGGCGCGGTTTCGGCATGGGGCCAAGTTACCCCGACGAAACCACCGTGGGCTTTGCGGTGATCGTCGATGTGAACCTGAACGCCTTGCGCAAATAGCAACGAGTCTCCTAGCCACCAAACATCAAAAAGCCGCCGGGCAAGCGCCCGACGGCTTTGTTTTCAGCCCCTGCAGCTTACTGCGCCTTTTGCGCTTCGATGGAGATCGAAACCGCCACTTCCTCGCCGACGAAGGGCGAGAACATGCCAAGGTTATAGTCCGAACGGTTCAGCGTGGTCGTCCCGCTAAACCCGGCCCACGGCAGTTCTGCCATCGGATGCTGCCCCGCCTGATTGAGCGTTGCGTCCAAAACCACGGGCTTGGTCACGCCGTTCAGCGTCAGATCACCGGTGATCTTGGCGGTTTTCTCACCCGTCACTTCGATCGCGGTCGAGGTGAAAGTGACCACTTCGTCATCGGTCGCATCGAAGAAGTCGGGCGACATCAGATGGTCGAACCGCTCCTGCCAGCCGGTCAGCATCGTCTTGACCGGAAAAGACACCGTCACCGACGATCCGGCCGGGTTTTCCTGATCAAACATGATCTCGCCATTGAACCCCGAAAACATCGCGGTCGTGGTCGAAAAGCCAAGGTGGCTGTAGCTGAAGACGATCTGGCTGTGACCGGGGTCGAGCGTGTATTTCTCCGGGGCCGCGACGGCGGCGCCCGCCAGAAGCCCAAAGGCCAGGGTGGTAGCGACGAATTTCATGCATATGCTCCTAAGCGCACGTTTTTGAACGTCGGTTTGATCGCCGCGCCCTGCAGAGGGGGCAATTGGCGAATTGCCCACAGGCCTTGTTCACGCCTGAACAGTACAATAATATTACCGGGGTGAGGCGCAGCGCCCGCCTTGACGCTGTCGCGTTGACCACCTTTGCCGCACTTGCATCTGGCGCGCACATCTGTATAAGGCCCCATCCTTCTGCACTTCATGCAACCGGCGAAGCCTCTCCTAACGGGTCAGCAGAAGGTTTGACCCGCCCGTGAAGCCGCCCGAGACGAAAAGGGTTCCCATGCCGCTTTACGAGCATGTCCTTATCGCGCGTCAGGATCTGTCCAACGCGCAGGCCGAAGGCCTCATCGAACATTTCTCCACGGTTATCGCGGACAACGGCGGCAAAGTCGTTGGCACCGAATACTGGGGCGTCAAGACGATGGCCTACAAGATCAACAAGAACCGCAAGGGGCATTACGCCTTCCTGCGCACCGATGCGCCCTCGCCCGCCATTCAGGAAATGGAACGTCTGGCCCGTCTGCATGACGATGTGATGCGCGTGATGACCATCAAGGTCGACGCGCACGAAGATGGTCCCTCGGTGCAGATGCAGAAGCGTGACGAACGCTCCGAACGTGGCGACCGCCCCGATGGCGACCGTCCGCGCTTTGACCGTGGTGATCGTGGTGGCGACCGTGGTGGCGAACGCCGCTCGTTCGGCGACCGTCGCTGATCCCGGCTTGTTGAAAGGAATCTGACAAATGGCGAACAAACCCTTCTTCCGCCGCCGCAAGGTCTGCCCGTTCTCGGGCGACAATGCGCCGAAGATCGACTACAAGGACGTGCGTCTTCTCCAGCGCTACATCTCTGAGCGCGGCAAGATCGTTCCTGCCCGCATCACCGCCGTCTCGGCCAAGAAGCAGCGCGAACTGGCCCAGGCCATCAAGCGCGCCCGCTTCCTCGCCCTGCTGCCCTATGCCGTGAAATAAGGAGCGACCGAAATGCAAGTCATCCTTCTTGAACGTGTAGCCAAGCTTGGCCAGATGGGCGATGTCGTCAAAGTAAAAGACGGCTATGCCCGCAACTTCCTGCTGCCCCAGGGCAAGGCGCTGCGCGCGTCGGACGCCAACATCAAGTCGTTCGAAACCCAGAAGTCCCAGCTTGAGGCCCGTAACCTCGAGACCAAAAAAGAAGCCGCTGCCGCTGCTGAAAAGCTTGACGGTCAGCGCTTCGTGGTCATCCGCTCGGCCTCCGACGCAGGCGCGCTTTATGGTTCAGTCACGCCGCGTGACGCTGCCGACGCCGCGACTGCAGCGGGCTTCTCGGTCGATCGTAAGCAGGTTGTCCTGATTGCGCCGATCAAGGAACTGGGTCTGCACGACGTTCGCGTCGTCCTGCACCCGGAAGTTTCAGCAACGATCACCATGAACGTCGCGCGTTCGCCCGAAGAGGCCGAACTGCAAGCGTCCGGCAAGTCGATCCAGCAACTCGCGGCGGAAGCCGAAGCAGAGGCTGATTTCGAAATCGCCGAACTCTTCGACGACATGGGCGCAGCAGCAGCCGAAGAATAACCGAGCCTTCCCCCCGTGGGGGAAACTGGGCCGCGCGATGGGAAACCTTCGCGCGGCCTTGTCGTTTTCAGGCCACGCGTCGCGGTACGCGGGCAAAGGGGCTCAGCGCCAGCCATGACTGGATGGTTCGCGCCAGTGCGGGGTCACCGTCGATGGAAAGGTCGCCGCTCTCCTGCTCTTTCTTCAGCGTCGACAGTCCCATCCAGATCATGGTCATGCTGCGCAGACTGGACTGGAGCAAGAGGTCCGTCTCGAACCCCGGATCGGTGCTGCACAGGTCGGCCTTGCCGCCCTCAACCACAATCCACCAGTTGCGATCCTTCTCGGAAAGCTCGGGGTACAGAAACTGTATCGTGCAACGCCGGTCGGGCACCGCGCGCAGATCAAGCCCGCGGCGCATGTCCCACATCAGCAAGGACGGGTCGAGATTGCGCAGCGATACACGCGACTCGACCCAGGCCTGACCCCAATTTCCAATCCCCATTATGACGGGGCGCAGATCTTCGCCGGCTTCCGTCAGATGGTATTCATTATTGCCCGATACGCCCCGCACCACACGCAAGACGCCGGCCTCTTCAAGCTCTTTCAATCGCTTAGACAAAAGTGCCGGGGACATCTTTGTCACCCCCCGCCTGAGGTCACTGAACCGCACGCTGCCGCAAAGAAGCTCCCGCAGCAGAACAATCGTCCAGCGCGCGCCCAGGATTTCGGCGGCCATCGCCACTGGGCAGAACTGGCCGTAACTCGCAGAATTGTCCACCGCGCGCCCTCCCTGATTTCCCCTAAGGAACCTTAACACATATGGCGCCACATTCATGCGCAGATACAGTTCCAGAACTGGATCGGACGCAGGCACAGGCAGATACTTGGCCATCCTGAGCAATAGGAGCACAAGATGACCCTCGCCATTTCGACGAAGATCCATTCGGCTTCGGCCGTTCTGACCGCCGAAGGACTGGTCCCCTCCTTCGCCCGCAATGCTGCGATACATGACCGGGACAATAGCTTTGTCGCGGACAACTATACGGCACTCAAAGCCGCGGGGCTGGTGCGGGCCGCCGTGCCGCTGGAACTGGGTGGCGGCGGCGCCGCGGTCCGCGAACTGGCCGAGATGCTGCGCACGCTCGCCCACGGCTGCGGCTCAACGGCCCTCGCCTTCGCCATGCATACCCATCAGGTGGCGATCCCGGCCTGGCGCTGGCGCCACCGCCCCGAGACACGGCCTGTGACCGAGCCGCTCCTCCTGCGCATCGCTGGCGAAAACATCGTCATCGCGACCTCTGGCGGATCGGACTGGATCGGTGGTTCGGGGCGCGCGGAAAAGGTCGAGGGCGGCTATCGCATCCACGCCCGCAAGATCTTCGCCTCATCCTCTCCGGTCGCGGATCTCTTCATGACCTCTGCAATTGCCGACG
>DAORUY010000074.1:0-12206 GCA_035433445.1 Paracoccaceae bacterium | reverse complement strand
GCTATGAAGTGCAGCCCACCCGCGAGGGCCAGGTGCTGGACTATGACAAGCTGACGATGAAGATCGACACCGATGGCTCGCTGACGCCGGACGATGCAGTGGCCTATGCCGCGCGTATCCTGCAAGACCAGCTGGGCATCTTCGTCAACTTCGACGAGCCGGAAGCGGCTTCGAAGGCGGATGCGGATGACGGGCTGGAATTCAACCCGCTTCTGCTGAAGAAGGTGGACGAACTGGAACTTTCCGTCCGGTCGGCAAACTGCCTGAAGAACGACAATATCGTCTATATCGGCGATCTGATCCAGAAAACCGAAGCCGAGATGCTGCGCACCCCGAACTTCGGCCGCAAGTCCCTGAACGAGATCAAGGAAGTGCTGTCGGGCATGGGTCTGCACCTGGGCATGGATGTCGAAGATTGGCCGCCGGAGAATATCGAAGATCTGGCCAAGCGCTTCGAAGACCAGTTCTGAGAAATTGGGGTGCGCATGACTGCGCACCCTACGTAAATGCCCGGACCTGCCGGGGAAAGACCGGGCGAAAGCCCCAAGGTGAGCAGTGTCAGCGTTAAGGCACTGCCGGACAAAGCAAAACGAACGTTTAGGAGACTGACATGAATCATGGTGCTGGCTACCGCCGCCTGAACCGGACCCACGAACACCGCAAGGCGCTGTTCGCGAACATGGCCGGTTCGTTGATTGAACACGAACAGATCAAGACCACGCTTCCGAAAGCCAAGGAACTGCGTCCGATCGTTGAAAAGCTGATCACGCTGGCCAAGCGCGGCGATCTGCATGCCCGCCGTCAGGCTGACGCCCAGCTGAAGCAGGACAAGCACACCGCCCGCCTGTTTGAAATCCTTGGACCGCGCTACAAGGACCGTCAGGGTGGTTATGTCCGTATTCTGAAAGCTGGTTTCCGTTACGGCGACATGGCGCCGATGGCGATCATCGAGCTCGTGGACCGTGACACATCCGCTAAAGGTGCCGCTGACAAAGCCCGTCTGGCTGCAGAAGAAGCCGCCGAAAGCTGATCCGACCGGTGCAAAAGCGATTTTTGAAAAGCCCGCCTCAGGCGGGCTTTTTCTTTGCGGGAAGGCTGGAAATGTCCACCAACACGAATCGTTTAGCCGTTTTGATCCAGGAAATCCGACGATCTGCTCACATCGAATAGTTGCGCCGGTGCCACAGCGTTGGCCATAATCTGTGTGGCGAAAATGAGCCGCGCGCAGGGTAAGCCATCAAAATACCTTGCTTATTGCAATAAGTTGGCCGTAACCAGTTGTATGAGTTGCTGCAACTCAGTAGTGCTTGTGCAATTACCAGTTGTGTTGTTGAGGCAGAAACCCACTTGGATCGTCCGCTGGTGAATACAGGTCTAGACTATGAACTGCGGAAACTGGCGCTCATGGCGCCAGCGGGCTATTTTATTGGCCTTCATATTCGTTTCGCAGCGCCGCTGATCTCTTTCCAGAGCTATGATCAGGCGTGGCTCGACCACTATACGCAACAGGCATACGCCCTGCGCGATCCGACAATCGCCTGGGGCTTCAGCATGACCGGCGCCTGCCGCTGGCGCGATTTCACCATACCGGATACGTTCGGGATCCTCGAAAAAGCCCGCTCTTACGGACTGATCTATGGTTTGACCGTGTCTTGCGGGCCGATTGCATCGCGCACCATTGCCAGCTTTTCGCGTGGCGACCGCGAGTTTGAAGACAGCGAACTGGAACGGATCGAAGCCGTTGTGCGCCGTCTGCATGACATCACTGAACCGCCCGAAAGCCTTAGCCGTTCGCAGATCGAAGCCTTGACTTGCGTTGCCAACGGAATGCGCCACACCGCCGCCGCCGCCAAACTTGGCATTTCGGAGAGTGCGTTCAAGGCGCGGCTGAATTCCGCGCGCCAGAAGCTGCTGGCGCGCACCACCGCCGAAGCGCTGCAACGTGCCAAGGAGTACAAGCTGCTGTGAGCACCTTGCCGAAACTTCCTCTGGTTGGAACGCAGGCAGAGCCAGCGCGGCGCGTCTATGAGTTGGAAGCTACGACGCTGTCCTTCGAAAACATGCATGCGCATGGGGAGCTTTTCGCGAACATCTTCCGGGCGCGGCGGCAGTCTTTCATCGTCCAGAAGAACTGGAACCTGCCTGAATCGCTGGGTATGGAATACGACCAGTACGACACTCCGGCGAGCCGCTGGATTGCCGTGCACGATCATGGCGAGGTTCTGGGGGGAATGCGGCTGACGCCCACGACGTCACGCTGCGGCATCTATTCCTACATGATCCGCGATGCGCAGCGTGGGCTGCTTGATACGATCCCGTTCGATCTTCTGGACGAGGAAGCGCCCATCGATCCCCATATCTGGGAAAGCACGCGGGTTTTTGTCTCTCACAATGCGCCAATGACCATTCGCCGCCGTATCCACGCGATGATGGTGGATGAAATGATCCGGGCGGCGCGCGAAAATGGCGCGACGCAGATCATCGCGCTGACGGCAGGGAACTGGCAGCGCTGGTATGGCCGCTGCGGCCTTTCCGCCAAGGCGATCGGACCGATGATGAAGATCGACGACGGTCTT
The DNA here is from genome assembly GCA_035433445.1 of Paracoccaceae bacterium. Taxonomy (GTDB): domain Bacteria; phylum Pseudomonadota; class Alphaproteobacteria; order Rhodobacterales; family Rhodobacteraceae; genus TMP-24. Next base: position 9,630 of record DAORUY010000074.1, on the reverse strand, counting down.
TTCCAATGCGTCCTGATCGACGCGACGGTGAAGCTGCACTGACCTTGCGGAACGGCCTTTCCGGCACCGACGTTCCCCGGTAAAACCTTTCCATGGCCGATCTTTTCGACACACCCAACCCCGGTGAAGGGGCTGCCGCAACCACCGCTCAGCGGCCGCTGGCCGACCGGCTGCGCCCGAAGTCGCTGTCGGATGTCATCGGGCAGGAAAAGATCCTTGGCCCGGACGGTCCGTTGGGGGCGATGCTGGCGGCGGGCAGCCTGTCGTCGGTGATCTTCTGGGGCCCGCCCGGCGTGGGCAAGACCACCATCGCCCGGCTTCTGGCGGATGCGACAGACCGGGCCTTCGTGCAGATCAGCGCGATCTTTACGGGGGTGCCCGACCTCAGGAAAGTGTTCGACACGGCGAAAATGCGTATGGGGCAGGGGCGGGGGACACTTCTGTTCGTGGACGAGATTCACCGTTTCAACAAGGCCCAGCAGGACAGTTTCCTGCCGCATATGGAGGACGGCACCATCCTTCTGGTGGGGGCGACAACGGAAAACCCGTCGTTCGAACTCAACGCCGCCGTCCTGTCGCGCGCCCAGGTGATCGTGCTGGAACGGCTGTCCCTGGCCGATCTGGAGCGGCTGACCCAGCGGGCGGAGCGAGAGATGAACCGCGCGCTTCCTCTGACGGCACCGGCGCGCGAGGCGCTTCTGGAAATGGCCGATGGCGACGGGCGTGCGCTCTTCAATCTGATCGAGCAGGTGGCGGCCTGGCGGCTGGAGCGGCCGCTTGACACCGATCAGCTGGCCCAGCGGCTGATGCGGCGGGCCGCGAAGTACGACAAGTCGGGGGATGAGCATTACAACCTGATCTCCGCCTTGCACAAATCGGTGCGTGGGTCGGACCCGGACGCGGCGCTTTACTGGCTGTCGCGCATGCTCGAGGGGGGCGAAGATCCGCGTTTCCTCGCCCGCCGGATCACCCGTATGTCGGTCGAGGATATCGGTCTTGCCGACCCGCAAGCCCAGACCGTCTGCCTGCATGCCTGGGAAGTCTATGAAAGGCTCGGCTCGCCCGAAGGCGAACTGGCCCTTGCGCAGGCGGTGATCTATCTGGCGCTCGCGCCGAAGTCGAATGCGGCCTATGTCGCCTATAAGGCTGCGCGCAACGAAGCGCGCCGTACCGGGTCGGAACCGCCGCCGAAACATATCCTCAACGCGCCGACGCGGTTGATGAAGGATCATGGCTATGGCGCGGGGTATGCCTATGACCATGAGGCCGAAGACGGCTTCTCAGGGCAGGATTATTTCCCCGAACGGATGAAACGCCCAGTCTTTTATCAGCCGGTGGAGCGCGGGTTCGAACGTGACCTTAAAAAGCGCGTCGACTGGTTTGTGAAATTGCGCGAGAAGCGAAACGGCTGATCCGGCTGCCTCAGATGGATTGGGGTATTTGGGCAAAGAAGAAGCGAAATGGGTTTCTTCTTTGCGGGAAATACCCCCGCCGGAGGCTCCCGCAGCTTCCCCAAAGGGCGGTCGCCAGTTGACTTCCCGCCCTGAAGGACAGAGGAAGGCCGGATGATCCTGACCCTTTCCCTTGTGGCCCTTGGCGGCGCGGCGGGCTCCGTCCTGCGCTATCTGGCGGTGCTGGCGGTCGGCGCGCCTTTGGGCACGTTTATCGTCAATCTGCTGGGCAGTTTTGCCATTGGTGTGCTGTTTGTCACGCTTGGCGGGCGCGGCCCGCTCGTGGCGCTTTTCATGACCGGGCTTCTGGGCGGGTTCACCACCTTTTCGGCCTTTTCGCTTGATGCGCTGAAGCTTTGGCAGGCGGGGCAGGGTGGGCAGGCGCTGCTTTATGTGGGCGCAAGCGTGATCCTGTCGCTGGTGGCAGTTGCGCTTGGGGCATCCTTGGCAAAGGGATTTGTGGCATGAGCGGCGTGCGGCTTTTGACGGTGGGCGAGATCGAGGGGGAAAGCCGGCTGGACCGCTGGCTGAAGAAGCGTGTCCCCGAGGTGACGCAGGGTCAGATTGAAAAATGGTGCCGTACCGGTCAGGTGCGGGTCGACGGGGCGCGGGCAAAGGCCGCAACCCGGATCGGGCCGGGAATGGAAATCCGCGTGCCGCCGGTGCCTAAGGGCGACGCGGACAAGTCCGAAAGGCTGAGCCCTTCGGCGCAGATGACCGAGGCGGATGCGCGCATGATCCAGGCGGCCGTCCTGTGGAAGGACGAGCATATCATTGCGTTGAACAAGCCGCCGGGCCTGCCGTCGCAAGGCGGGTCGGGGCAGGGCGTGCGCCATGTTGACGGGCTGACGGCCGCGCTGATGTTTGGCTACAAGGACCGGCCGAAGCTGGTGCATCGCTTGGACAAGGACACGTCGGGCGTCCTGCTGCTGGCGCGCACGGACCGGATTGCGCGCGCGCTGTCCGAAGCGTTTCGCGAACGCACGACCCGCAAGATCTACTGGGCGGCGGTCGCGGGTGTGCCGAGCCCCAAGATGGGCACGGTGCGTTATGGTCTGGTCAAGGCGCCGGGCCGGGGCGGTGGCGGCGAGGGCGAAAAGATGATCGCCATCCATCCTGCCAAGGTCGACGAGACCGAGGGCGCGAAGCGCGCCACGACCGATTATGCGGTGCTTGACCAGTTGGGTAGCCGCGCATCCTGGGTGGCGCTGGTGCCGATCACTGGGCGCACCCACCAGCTGCGCGCCCATATGGCCGAGATGGGCCATCCGATCATCGGTGATGGCAAGTATGGCGGCTCGGGGCAGGAAAACATCGGCGAGGGCTGGGGCGCGCAATTGGGCGGCGAGATCAGCCGCAAGTTGCATCTGCATGCCCGCACGATCAGCTTCGATCATCCGATCACCAAGAAGCGCATTACCCTGACCGCGCCCCTGCCCGAGCATATGAAGCGCACCTGGAAGACGGTGGGCTGGTCGGAGGGCGATGTGCCTGTCGATCCGTTCGAGGATCTGGCATGAGGCGGTCGCGTTTGCGGCTGGTGATCTTTGATGTCGACGGCACGCTGGTAGACAGTCAAGACCACATCCTGACGGCGATGAATGCCGCGTTCGGCGCCGAAGATTTGCCCCGCCCGCCGCGTGATGCGGTCCTGTCCATCGTGGGGCTGTCGCTGCCGGAAGCTCTACTGCGGCTGGCCCCCGATCTGTCGCAACTCCGCCGGGACAGGATCGTGGCCGCCTACAAGGCGAGTTTTGCGCCCCTGCGTGGCGAGACGCGTGCGCCGCTTTATCCCGGTGCCCGTGCGGCTCTTCTGGCCTTGCAGGCGCGGGACGATGTCTGTTTGGGGATTGCGACGGGCAAGTCGCGGCGGGGGCTGACCCATCTCTTGGCCGCGCATGATCTGGACGGGCTTTTTGTCACCACGCAGGTGGCCGATGACCACCCGTCCAAGCCGCATCCTTCCATGGTGGAAAGGGCGCTGAGCGAGGCGGGCGTGACGGCGGCGGATGCCGTCGTCGTGGGCGATACGACATTTGACATGGCAATGGCCCGCGCGGCCGGGGTGGACGCACTGGGCGTGGCCTGGGGCTATCACCCGGTCGCGGATCTGTTGCAGGCAGGCGCGCACGACGTCTTGAGCAGCTATGATGCGCTTTTGCCCGCGCTGGACAGGATGTGGGGGCAGCGATGAGCGGCTGGAAGGCAAAACGCTTCTGGAAAGAGGTGACGGTCGTGAAGGCCAAGGACGGGTTTCAGGTTCTCCTGGATGCGCGGCCGGTTCGCACCCCCGCCAAGACCCTGCTTGCCCTGCCCACCCGTGCGCTGGCCGAAGCGGTCGCCGAGGAATGGCGCGCGGTGGGCCAGGTGGTTGATCCGCGCAAGATGCCGGTGACGCGCGGGGCGAATGCCGCGCTGGACAAGGTCGCGACGCAGTTTGAGGAAGTGGCAGGCCTGATCGCGGCCTATGGCGGTTCGGATCTCTTGTGTTACCGCGCGGATGGGCCGCCGGAGCTGAGCGCGGCGCAGGCGCAGGCCTGGGATCCCATGCTGGCTTGGGCCGCGGAGACCCATGGTGCGCCGTTGCATGTGACCCATGGGATCAGCCCGGTTCCCCAGCCGGACGAAAGCTTGCGGAACCTGTCGAAGCCCGTCTTTGCCTGCACGCCTTTTCAATTGGCCGCCCTTCACGATCTGGTCAGCCTGACCGGCTCTCTGGTGCTTGGACTGGCCGCGACCGTGCCCGATTTCGAACCCGAAGCGCTTTGGACTCTGTCCCGATTCGATGAGGATTGGCAGGTCAGATTATGGGGCCATGACGAAGAAGCGTCCGCGATAGCGGAGAAAAAGCGGGAAGACTTTCTTCGGGCGTGCCATTTTTGGAAACTTTCGGCGCAGAAACCGGAATAAAATTTCGGCCAGACCTGCGCGGCGGCTGGTTTCTTGCCCGCCACCTGGAAAAACTTCATTCCGGCCAAAATGGCGGAATGTTTTCTTGACGCACAAGCTTCATCTGTCGAAACTGCGTCCACTGGGGAACCCCAATAAGCTTGCCGGGAAAACTGGCGATAACAGACCGTCCTATGGGGGGCGGCAACTCAGGAAGAGGTAAAGATGAAAAAATCCGTATTTCTCGGAACGCTGGCAGCTTCGGCCCTTGCGGCTGGCTTCGCGTCAGCCGGGACGCTTGATGATGTGAAGGCGCGTGGCGAACTGATCTGCGGTTCCAACACGGGTCTGACGGGCTTCGGTGCGCCGGACGCAAGCAACAACTGGACTGGCTTTGATGTGGACCTGTGCCGTGCGGTTGCAGCGGCGGTTCTGGGCGACGGTACGAAAGTCAAGTTTTCGCCGCTGACGTCGGAAACCCGTTTCACCGCGCTTGCGTCGGGCGAAGTTGACCTCCTGGTCCGTAACTCGACCTGGACCTTCTCGCGCGATAACGACCTGAAACTCAACGCGGCCGGCGTGAACTACTATGACGGTCAGGGTTTCATGGTGAAGAAGGATCTGGGCGTTTCGTCGGCCAAGGAACTGGATGGCGCGACCATCTGTATCCAGACCGGCACCACGACCGAACTGAACCTGGCGGACTTCTTCAAGTTCAACAACATCACCTACACGCCCGTCACCGTGGCGGACGATGCGGAAGCGCAAAAGCAGTTCATGGCTGGCGCTTGCGACGCGTTCACCACCGACCATTCGGGCCTTGCGGCGACTCGCGCCTCGCTTCCCGATCCGGAAAGCTATGTGCTGCTGCCGGAAATCATCTCGAAAGAGCCGCTTGGCCCGCTGGTCCGTCATGGCGACGACAACTGGGGTGACGTGGTGAGCTGGACCCTCTTCGCGCTGATCATTGCCGAAGAGAAAGGCATCACCAAAGCCAACGTCGAAGAAATGGCCGCGACCTCGACCGACCCGGAAGTGCGCCGTCTGCTTGGCGTCGAAGGCGACATGGGCGTGATGATGGGTGTGGACAACGCCTGGGCGAAGAACGCGATCCTTGCGGTTGGCAACTATGGCGAAATCTTCGCCGCCAACATCGGTGAATCGACGCCGATCGGCCTTGCCCGTGGTCTGAACGAGCTGTGGAGCAAGGGTGGCCTGCAGTACGCGCCGCCGATGCGCTAATAAGCCGATCCTGACAAGGGCGCGCCTCGATGGCGCGCCCCCATTTTATACGGAATCAGTGACGAACCGTCAGGGGCGCTAGACCCCGATTATCCGGCGCATGCCGGAAGACGCTTCGATACGGGGGGATTTCATGGCCAGTGTCGCCGAAGTGCCGAAAGAGTCCTTTCGGTTAAGTCAGCTCATCTATGATACGCGCTACCGCTCGATTACCATTCAGGTGATCGTGCTGCTGCTCGTGCTTCTGTTCGTCGGTTGGCTGGCCGACAATACGATCAAGAACCTGGCCGCCAAGGACAAGGACATCAACTTTGGCTTCCTGTGGAGCCGCGCGGGCTATGATATCGGCCAGCAGTTGATTCCCTATACCAACGACAGCTCTCATGGCCGCGCCGCGCTGGTCGGTCTGATCAATACGCTGGTCGTGGCATTCTTCGGCTGCATCTTTGCGACGTTCATCGGCGTCTTCGCGGGCGTGTTGCGCCTGTCGAAAAACTGGCTCGTGGCCCGCATCATGACCGTTTATGTCGAGACGTTCCGCAATATTCCCCTGCTTTTGTGGATCCTTCTGGCCTTCACCGTCTTTTCCGAGGTCCCACCCGCGCCGAATGCCTTCAGGATTACGGATGAGATGATCGCGGCAGGCGAGGCGCCCAAAGCCTCGATGATGTTGTGGGATTTCGGTCGCATTCACCAACCGGGGCACCAACATTCCCCTTCCGTTGCTTGAACGGCCGATGGGCGGGTTCGAGATCTGGGGCATACCGTTCAATTATGCGGTGATCGCCGCTCTTATCATCATCGCGGCCTCCATCTATGCTAACCGGCTGGTCCTTCAGCATGCACGCCGTGTTCAGGAGGACACCGGCGACCGGCCCAAGACCTGGTGGAAAAGCCTTCTGATCCTTTTCGTTCCAATCATCCTGTTCCTGGCCTGGCGGGGGTTCTATCTGGAATATCCGGTGCTGAAAGGTTTCAACTTTCAGGGCGGCGTGAATATCGCCCATTCCTTCACCGCCCTTCTGGTTGCGATCTCTCTCTACACCGGCGCCTTCATTGCCGAGGCGGTGCGTGGTGGTATCATGGCCATCTCGCGCGGGCAGACCGAAGCGGCCTACGCGCTTGGGCTGCGTCCGGGGCGGACCATGCGGCTCGTGGTCCTGCCACAGGCCCTGCGGGTGATCATCCCGCCGCTGATCAGCCAGTATCTGAACCTGACCAAGAACACGACGCTGGGCATGGCGATCAGCTATCTCGACCTGAAAGGTACTCTGGGTGGCATCACCCTGAACCAGACCGGGCGAGAGCTGGAATGCATGCTGCTGATGATGCTGATCTATCTGATCCTCAGCCTCATCATCTCTTCGCTGATGAACCTCTTTAACTCCGCCATGAAACTGAAGGAGCGTTGAGATGAGCGATGTTTCAACAACCTTCGTCCGTTCGCAGATGCTGGCCCCGCAAGAGCCGCCGGTCTCCGAACGCGGCCTGATAAAGTGGCTGCGCGAAAACCTGTTCTCGGGGCCGCTCAATACCATTTTGACGGTCCTGGGACTGCTGGCCGTGTTCATGATCATCAAGGCCGCCCTGCCTTGGTTCCTGAACGGCGTTTGGTATGCGAGTTCGCTGGGCGAGTGCCGGGAAATCATCGCGGCGAATGCCGGGCCGGACGCGTCTGGCGCCTGCTGGGCGATGATCCGCGAGCGTTGGCATCAGTTTATCTTCGGCTTCTACCCGCCTGAACTCTACTGGCGTCCGGTGTTGGCCTTCGCGCTGATGATCGTAGCGCTGGCGCCGGTCCTCTACTCCGGCCTGCGGCGGATCAACATGATCATGGTCGGGGTCGTGGCTGTGCTTCTGATCCTGGCCCTGATCGGCCTGAAAACCGATGCAACACATATTCTGCTGGCCGCGGCATTGATGGCGGGGCTGTTTGCGGTGGCCGCTGTCGCGCCGGAAAAACTTGCTTGGCTGACGCTACTCTTTCCCCTGATCGGGTTTTACCTGTTGTGGGGCGGGTCGGTCTGGGGGCCGGTTGGCGTGCTGGCCGGGTTCGGCATCCTTGCCGTGGTCTGGTATGTCTTGCAAAAGGCGGTGGGTGTCGTGGTGGCGGCCGGGGCCGGTCTTGTAGCGGCGTCCCTGTGGTGGCTGGTCGTTCAGGGGCAGGTCACATCGGCGCTGCACAGTGCCATGCCGATCGGGCTTGAGCAGATGGACAGCGACCTGTTCGGCGGCTTCCTTCTGGCCTTCGTGATCGGCGTTGCGGCCATTGCCGCCTCGCTGCCCATCGGCATCCTGCTGGCACTTGGGCGTCGGTCGGACATGCTTCTGGTCAAGACGCTTTCGGTGGGCTTCATCGAATTCATCCGGGGCGTGCCGCTGATCACGATGCTTTTCACCGCGTCGCTGCTCTTGCAGTATTTCCTGCCGCCCAACACCAACTTCGACCTGATCCTCAGGGTTATCATCCTGGTGACGCTCTTTGCGTCGGCCTATATCGCCGAAGTGATCAGGGGGGGCCTCGCGGCGCTGCCGCGCGGCCAGTACGAGGCGGCGGATGCGCTGGGGTTGGATTATTGGCAGGCGCAGCGGCTGATCATCATGCCGCAGGCGCTCAAAATCTCCATCCCGGGCATCGTGTCGTCCTTCATCGGGCTCTTCAAGGACACCACGCTGGTGGCGCTGGTGGGGCTGGCCGACCCGTTGCAGGGCATCACCCGGATCGTTCGGGCCGACATCAACTGGAAGGGCGTCTACTGGGAGCCCTTCCTGCTTGTCGGCGCTATTTTCTTCATCGTCTGCTTCAGCATGTCGCGCTACTCGATGTATCTCGAGCGCAAGCTGAAACGCGACCATCGCTAAGGAGTATCGCTTCATGTCCGAAGCCATCGAACGCAAGATTGACCGCAGCCATATGAAGGTCAGCGACGAGGTCGCGATCCAGATCAATGCCATGAACAAGTGGTATGGCGCCTTCCACGTGTTGCGCGACATCAACATGACCGTGATGAAGGGGGAGCGCATCGTTATCTGCGGCCCGTCCGGGTCCGGCAAATCGACGCTGATCCGCTGCATCAACCGGCTGGAAGAGCATCAGCAGGGCAAGATCGTCGTCGACGGGACCGAGCTGACCTCGGACCTCAAGAACATCGACAAGGTGCGGTCCGAAGTGGGAATGGTGTTCCAGCACTTCAACCTTTTTCCGCATCTCACGATCCTTGAAAACTGCACGCTGGCACCGATCTGGGTGCGCAAGGTTCCCAAGCGCGAAGCGGAAGAAACCGCGATGCATTTCCTGTCCAAGGTGAAGATCCCTGAACAGGCGCACAAATATCCCGGCCAGTTGTCAGGCGGCCAGCAGCAGCGTGTGGCCATTGCGCGATCCTTGTGCATGAAGCCGCGTATCATGCTGTTTGACGAGCCGACTTCGGCCCTTGACCCTGAGATGATCAAGGAAGTGCTGGATACGATGGTCAGTCTCGCCGAAGAGGGGATGACCATGCTTTGCGTCACGCACGAGATGGGGTTCGCCCAGGCGGTCGCGAACCGGGTGATCTTCATGGATCAGGGCCAGATCGTCGAACAGAATTCGCCCAAGGAATTCTTCAACAACCCGCAGTCGGACCGCACGAAACTGTTCCTGAGCCAGATTCTCGGACACTGAAGGTCAAGGCGAGCTGCAGAAAAAGAAGGGGGGCTGTCTGCCCCCCTTCGCGCTTTCAGCGCGTCCCCCCGAGAGTATTGGGGCCAAGATGAAAGCCTACGGCGCTTTCGGGGAGGTTGCGTTTTCCCGTCAGTCCCGGCCCGAAGGCACGAAGAAATCGAGAACCGATCCGGTACCAGCCTTCAGATCCTTCCAGCTTCCGATCTGAAAGTCGACGACCAGCGTGGCGGCGGTCGGGTAGCGGCCGAAATCCGGATGTCGGGGGGGGTGAGCGACCAGAAGATGCGCGAATTCGGCAATGCCGGGATTGTGGCCAAGCATCATGACCGTGTCGCCCGTGGCCTTGGCCAGAGCCTTTTGCATCAGATCGGGAGAGGCATGATA
>DAORUY010000073.1:0-12249 GCA_035433445.1 Paracoccaceae bacterium | reverse complement strand
CTTGCCCCTAGACTGACCGACAGAGCATGGAGGCGCCGCTGGCCTATGGCAGGCTGCGAGCGGACAGGACGGATGGCACGCGCGATCAGTGAGACGGTGACACGGCCGGCGGATTTCTCGGAAGCCGCTTGGGCCGATGTGCTGAACGCGGTCGACCGCACCTATGCCGATCTGGTCGACTATCAGGAACGGCTGGAACAACAGAATTCCGAACTCGAACAGCTTAGGCAGTTTCTGGCTTCGGTGTTGGGGTCGGTGTCCGACGTGATGCTTGTCACTTCGCGCGAAGGGACCGTGCAAGAGGTCAATGCCTCGCTTCTGGCGCGAACCGGACTGACGCGGGAGGAGGCGACGGATCGGGTCGTGACGGAATTGTTCGACCCAGCCGACCGTCGGCACCTGAGCGACGCGATAACCGAAGTTCTGAGCCGCAGGCAGCCCCTTACGATCGAGGCGGGCCTGTCGACCGCCGAAGGGCCGACGCCGATCGAACTGAATATCAGCCCGCGGCTGGATGACCGCGGCCGTGGGGCGGGGCTGGTGCTGATCGGTCGTCCGGTTGGCGAGTTGCGGCAGGCCTATCAGAAACTGGGTGACAGCCACCGCGCGTTGCAGGAGACGCAAAGCCAGCTTGTGCGCAATGAAAAGCTCGCATCTCTTGGCCGGCTGCTGGCGGGGGTGGCGCATGAGCTGAACAATCCGATCAGCTTCGTCTATGCCAATGCCCATGCGCTTGACCGTTATGCTGCGAAGTTCGAGACCTATTTTACGAGGGTCCAGCAAGGCGCAAGCCGCGCTGAACTGGTGAGCCTGAGAGAAGAACTGAACCTGGACCGCGAACTGCGCAATCTGAGGGATGCGGTGCAGGGTGCCCGCGACGGGGCCGAACGGGTGCGCGACATAGTCGAGGATCTGCGGCGCCTGTCTGCGGACGGGTCCGGCGAGATGGTGCTTTTCGATCTGGTGGAAACCACGCGTATCGCTGCCACATGGGTCTTGCGCGGGGCCAAGGACGCCCCGTCTGTCGTGACCGCGGGGGTGGGGCGGCTGATGGTGCGGGGGCGGCCCGGCCATATCCAGCAGGTGGTGATGAACCTCGTGCAAAATGCCGTCGATGCGCTGAAGGGCCGCGAAGGCGCCACTGTTACGCTGACCCATAGTCGCGAAGGCAATCTGGCCATGCTTGAGGTTGCCGACAACGGCCCCGGGGTGCCGGAAAATGCGCGAGCAGCAATCTTCGATCCGTTTTTCACCACCAAACCCGTCGGGCAGGGCACGGGCCTTGGTCTGTCGATCAGCCACAAGATTGCCGAGGAACCTGGGGGGGCGCTGCGCCCGAGCGAGCATGCGGACAGACCGGGGGCGGTGTTCCGGCTGACCCTTCCGGCGGAGGAAGGTTGATGCGGGTGATCTGGCTTCAGGCGGCGGGGTGCGGGGGATGCACTATGTCGCTTCTGTGTGCTGAAGATCCAAATGTTCTCGACCTGCTTTCGGGCGCGGGCATCGAGCTTGCCTGGCATCCGGCCCTGTCCGTCGAAACCGGCGCCGAAGCACGGGCGATCCTGGAGCGGGCGGCAAGCGGGGAGGAGCCGCTGGATGTGCTGTGCATCGAGGGGTCGGTGACACGGGGACCGAAGGGCACTGGGCGTTTTCATATCCTGTCGGGCACCGGACTTCCGATGCTCGACTGGATCACACGGCTGTCAGCGCGCGCGCGCCATGTCGTTGCCGTAGGAAGTTGCGCTGCCTTCGGCGGAGTCACATCAGCAGGGGGCAACCCTTCGGACGCGGTGGGACTTCAATATGAAGGCACCCATCCGGGCGGCGCGTTGCCTGCAACGTTTCGGTCGGCCAGTGGCTTGCCGGTGATCAATATCGCGGGTTGCCCGACCCATCCCGATTGGGTTACCGAAACCCTTCTGATGCTGGCCGCGGGCACATTCGGCCCTGCCGACCTGGATGGCTACGCCCGCCCGCGCTTTTATGCCGACCACCTGGTGCATCACGCCTGCCCGAAGAACGAATTCTATGAATACAAGGCATCGGCGCGCAACCTGTCGGAAATCGGCTGCATGATGGAGCATCTGGGCTGTGTTGGCACGCAGGCCGTGGGCGATTGCAACATTCGCCCATGGAACGGCGGCGGATCCTGCACAAGGGGCGGCTATCCCTGCATCAATTGCACCGCGCCCGAATTCGAAGAACCCCGTCATTCCTTTACCGAGACGCCGAAGATCGCAGGCATTCCCGTGGGTCTGCCCACGGACATGCCAAAAGCCTGGTTCATGGCGCTTGCGTCCCTGTCAAAAGCCGCGACGCCCGACCGGATCGGGCGGAACGCCACCTCTGACCGGATCGAGGTTCCGCCAACGCTCAGAAGGCCCAAACCATGACCGAGCTGGTCGTCGGCCCCTTCAACCGTGTCGAAGGTGATCTGGAGGTGCATCTGACCCTGCGTGAGGGCCGTGTGGCGGAGGCCCGCGTGAATTCGCCGCTGTATCGCGGGTTCGAGCGGATGCTCGATGGCAAGGATCCCCGCGATGCGTTGACGATCACGCCCCGTATCTGCGGCATCTGCTCTATCAGCCAGTCAGCGGCAGCGGCGCGGGCGCTGGCCGCTGCGCAGGGGCTGACGCCTGCGCCGATGGGCGAACTCACGGCGGCGCTGATCCATGCGGTCGAAAATGCCGCCGATCATCTGACCCATTTCAACCTGTTCTTCATGCCCGATTTTGCCCGCCCCGCCTATCGGGACCGGGTCTGGCACGACCGCGCTTTGACACGCTTTACCGCGATGGAAGGGTCTGCCTCGCGCCAAGCGCTTGAGGCGCGGGCGGCGCTTTTGCATATCCTTGGGCTTCTGGCCGGGAAATGGCCGCATACGCTGGCCATTCAGCCGGGTGGCGTGACCAAGACGCCAACCCCCCGCGATCTGGTGCGGATCGGGGCGAGCCTGCGGGCTTTCCGCCGCTATCTTGAGGAAGTCCTGTTCGGCGCCTCGGTCGAAGACTTCGCGGCGCTGGCCACACCGATGGCCTTTGGCGCATGGGACCGGGGCGATGCCGGGCTCTTTTGCGAGATCGCCTCTGATCTGGGGCTGTCCCATGCCGGGATCGGACCGGGGCGCTATCTGTCCTATGGCGCCTATCCGCTGCCGGATGGAAGCTTTGGCTTTGCCGGGGGTGTTTGGCACAAAGATCTGCTCAGGCCGGTTGAACCCGTGCGGATCACTGAAGACCTGAGCCATGCCTGGATGCTGGGGCCGACGGCGCATCCTCACGATGGCGCGACATTGCCGGATGAGGATATGCGAACCACGGCCTACAGCTGGTGCAAGGCCCCGCGGTATGGTGGGCAGGTCGTGGAGACAGGGGCGCTCGCCCGGCAGATTACGGATGGCCATCCGCTTGCGCTGGCCTTTGCAAGGGCGGGCGGCAGCGGGGTGTTGGGCCGGGTGGCCGGGCGGTTGCTGGAGCTGGCGCGCACCCAGCTTTTCATGGAAGACTGTCTGGCCCGGATCGACCCGCGTGAAAAGTTCATGGTGCGCGGGTCGATCCCCGCGCAGGGTCAGGGCGCGGGGCTGGTCGAAGCGGCCCGCGGTGCGCTTGGCCATTGGCTGACGATCGAAAAAGGACGCATTGCGCGCTATCAGATCATAGCGCCGACAACCTGGAACTTTTCGCCGCGCGATGCGGGTGGAGTGCCGGGCGCGCTGGAGGCGGCGCTGGTCGGGGCAGAGGTTGGTGAAGGCGAGGCGACGCCGCTGACGGTTCAGCATATCGTGCGCAGTTTCGATCCCTGCATGGTCTGCACGGTGCATTGATGGCGGAGGCGGCCCTTCTTTTGCGGAAAGACCGGGGGCGCCGCCCTCGGGCCTTCGGGATACTCGGGCCGGAATGAAAGGACAAATGCCACAGGGACGCCGTATCCGGGTGCGGGGGCAGGTGCAGGGTGTGGGGTTCCGCCCCTTTGTCTGGCAGTTGGCGGAACGGCTGGGCATCCGGGGCGAGGTTCTGAACGATCCCGAAGGGGTGCTGATCCTGGCGGCCGGCGACGCGATGGAGGCGTTTCTTGTGGCCTTGCGGCGGGAAGCGCCGCCACTGGCCCGGGTTGATGCAGTGGAGGCAGAGGCATTCGCCTTCGATCTTTTACCGGCTGATTTTCAGATAGCGCCGTCGCGTGGTGTCGGGGCCGAGACGCGCGTGACGCCTGATGCGGCAACTTGCCCGGCTTGTCTGGAAGAGGTTCTGTCCCCCGGTCGGCGGCAGGGTTATGCTTTTACCAACTGCACCCACTGCGGGCCACGCTTCACCATACTGAACGGCCTTCCCTATGACCGGGCAAAGACCACCATGGCGGGCTTCCCGATGTGTGCGGATTGCCGGGCGGAGTATGAAAACCCTTCCGATCGCCGCTTTCACGCGCAGCCGGTTGCCTGCCCGGTGTGCGGGCCGCGGCTTTGGCTGGAAGTTGCCAGCGTTGAAGTTGCTGGCGAGCCGGTCGCAGAGGCGGCGCGCCTTTTGCTAGCGGGCCAGATTCTGGCGGTCAAAGGGCTTGGCGGCTTTCATCTGGCCTGCGATGCCACCAATCCCGCGGCGATCGACCGGCTGCGCCAACGCAAACGGCGACCGGCCAAGCCCTTTGCCCTGATGGGAACGGTGGAGATGATCCGCGCCCATGCCCTTCCCACGGCCGAGGAGGAGGCGCATCTGGCCAATCCCGCCGCGCCGATCCTGCTATTGCCTGCGCGCGGCACCCTGCCTGAGGGGGTGGCGCCGGGCATGACGACACTGGGCTTCATGTTGCCTTATACGCCGCTGCATCACCTTTTGATCCGGGCAGTGGGGCGGCCTTTGGTCATGACTTCGGGAAATCTGTCGGGCGAGCCACAGGTGGTAGGCAACGATGAGGCGCAGGAAAAGCTGTCTGGCTTCGCCGATGCTTTCTTGATGCATGATCGCGATATTGCCCGCCGGCTTGACGATTCCGTTGAACGGCTGACGCCCCATGGGCCGATGATCTTGCGTCGGGCTCGCGGGCGGGTGCCCGGCACCCTGCCGCTGCCGCCGGGGTTCGAAGAGGCGCCGCAGGTGGTGGCCTATGGCGGGCAGATGAAAGCGGCGATCTGCCTTGTGAAGAACGGGCAGGCCCTGTTGTCGCATCATCTGGGAGAGCTGGACGAGGCGCTGACTTTTGAGGAGTTCCTGAAGGCCGACGCCGATTATGCTGCGCTGTTCAATCATCGCCCGACGCTTATCGCCCACGATCTGCACCCTGACATGCAAGCCACCCGACACGCGCTGGGCAGAGCCGCGCGCGAGAAAATTCCGGCGATTGGTGTTCAACACCACCATGCCCATCTGGCCGCCTGTCTGGGTGAAAACCTTTGGCCCGGCGACGACGGGCCTGTCGCGGGGATCGTGCTGGACGGGTTGGGGCTTGGCCCGGATGGCATAATCTGGGGGGGCGAGCTGCTGGTCGGCGGCTATGGCGGATTTCATCGGGCAACGGGTCTTCTGCCCGCGCCGCTGGCGGGCGGCGACAGGGCGAGCCGCGAACCCTGGCGCAATGCGCTGGTGCGGCTGGATCAGGCTGGGCTTGGCGACCTAGCGGACCGGCTTTTTGCCCTTAAGCCGCGCGCCGCCGTTCGCGCTGCCGTCGCCGCTGGCCTCAATGCACCGCTGACCTCCTCTGCGGGACGGCTTTTTGATGCGGTGGCCGCGTGTCTTGGGCTTTGCAGCGATGTGCAATCTTATGAGGGCGAGGCCGCGATGCGGCTGGAGGCGCTAGCGGATGGCGCAGCGGAAACGCCCTATCCCTTCGGTGAACGGGATGGGTTGATTGATCCAGCTCCCATGTTTCAGGCGCTTGCGCAGGATCTGGGGGGCGTGGACGCCGGCCGGATCGCTGCGCGGTTTCATGCAGGCCTGGCGCGGGTTTTTGCTCATCGCGCCCGTGCGCTGGTGACAAGCGGCGCGGCGCGGGCGGTTGCTCTTTCTGGCGGGTGTTTCCAGAATTTGCACCTTCTGGATTTGGTCATGCGGGATCTTGAGGGTCTGCCGGTTTTGATCCATCGCGCGGTGCCGGCAAACGATGGCGGCCTTGCCTTCGGACAGGTCCTGATCGCGGCGGCGCAGTACGGACCTGCTGCATCGCGGCTGGAAAGCCGTTGTCCGGCTGCCGATCTGAACGGTTAGCCCCCTGCCGTGGCTCCGAGGAGCAATCGGCAAAAAATCCAACCTAAGCATATGTTAGTCATGCATTAATTTTCATTTCCGCAGAAATGCAGAAAACCGGCGCCCGCCGAAGGCTGACCTTCCATTCTGTTGCCATCTCGCGGGCGATGCCCGCCTGACGCCAATGGATCAGGGGAGGGAACATTGTCTCAGATCGAAACCTTCTATGAAGTGATGCGTCGCCAGGGGATCACCCGGCGCAGCTTCATGAAATATTGCTCGTTGACGGCCGCAGCGCTTGGCCTTGGCCCGGCCTTTGTGCCGAAGATTGCGCATGCGATGGAAACCAAGCCGCGCACGCCTGTTATCTGGGTGCACGGGCTGGAATGCACCTGCTGTTCGGAAAGCTTCATCCGCTCGGCCCATCCGCTCGCCAAGGATGTCGTGCTGTCGATGATCTCGCTCGATTATGACGACACGCTGATGGCTGCCGCCGGGCACCATGCCGAAGCGGCGCTGATGGACACGATCGAGAAATATAAGGGCAACTATATCCTTGCGGTCGAAGGCAACCCGCCGCTGAACGAAGACGGGATGTATTGCATCGTCGGCGGCAAGCCCTTTGTCGAACAGCTGAAGATGGCGGCAGAACATGCCAAGGCCGTGATCAGCTGGGGCGCTTGCGCCAGCTACGGTTGCGTGCAGGCGGCGGCGCCAAACCCGACGCGTGCCACCCCGGTCCACAAGGTCATCCTCGATAAGCCGATCATCAAGGTGCCGGGCTGCCCGCCTATCGCCGAAGTGATGACGGGCGTCATCACCTACATGCTGACCTTCGACAAGATGCCCGAGCTGGACCGTCAAGGCCGCCCCAAAATGTTCTACAGCCAGCGTATCCATGACAAATGCTACCGCCGCCCGCATTTCGACGCCGGTCAGTTCATCGAACATTGGGACGACGACAATGCGCGCAAGGGCTATTGCCTTTACAAGATGGGTTGCAAAGGGCCGACCACTTACAACGCCTGTTCGACCGTGCGCTGGAACGAAGGGACGTCCTTCCCGATCCAGTCAGGCCACGGCTGCATCGGCTGTTCTGAGGACGGGTTCTGGGATCAGGGTTCGTTCTACGACCGGCTGACCAACATCAAGCAATTCGGGATCGAGGCGAATGCCGACAAGGTCGGCCTGACTGCGGCGGGCGTCGTTGGTGGTGCGGTCGCAGTTCATGCGGCCGTGTCGGCCCTGAAGCGCGCCCAGAAGAAAACCCAAGAGAAAGTGGAGGGCTGAGCGATGGGGGCGACACCGAACGGTTTCAACCTGGACAATACCGGCCAGCGGATCGTCGTCGATCCGGTCTGCCGTATCGAAGGCCATATGCGTTGCGAAGTGAATGTCGATGCCGATGGGTATATTCGCAATGCCGTTTCGACCGGAACCATGTGGCGCGGGCTTGAGGTAATCCTCAAAGGCCGCGACCCGCGGGACGCTTGGGCCTTTACCGAACGGATCTGTGGCGTTTGCACGGGCACGCACGCGCTGACCTCGGTGCGGGCGGTCGAGGATGCGCTGGGAATCAAGATCCCCGATAACGCCAACTCGATCCGCAACATCATGCAGCTGAACCTCGAAATTCACGACCACGTCGTGCATTTCTATCACCTGCATGCGCTCGACTGGGTGAACCCGATCAATGCGCTAAAGGCCGATCCGAAGGCGACGAGCGAGTTGCAGCAGATGGTTAGCCCGTCGCATCCGATGTCCAGCCCCGGCTACTTCCGGGATGTACAGAACCGGCTGAAGCAGTTCGTCGAAAGCGGACAACTGGGCCTGTTCAAGAACGGCTATTGGGACAATCCGGCCTATCTTCTGCCGCCCGAGGCCGATCTGATGGCCACGACACACTATCTTGAGGCCTTGGACCTGCAAAAAGAGATCGTGAAAGTCCATACGATATTTGGTGGCAAGAACCCGCATCCGAACTGGCTGGTCGGGGGTGTTCCCTGCCCGATCAATGTGGATGGCACCGGGTCGGTCGGCGCAATCAACATGGAACGGCTGAACATGGTGTCGTCGATCATCGACAAGACGCTCGAGTTCAACCGTAATGTGTATATCCCTGACGTGATCGCGATCGGCGGGTTTTATAAGAACTGGCTCTATGGTGGCGGTCTCTCCGGCAAGTCGGTGATGGCCTATGGCGATATTCCGGAAAACCCCAATGATTTCAGTGCCGAGAACCTGTATCTGCCGCGCGGGGCGATTATCAACGGCAACCTGAACGAGGTTCATGACGTCGATCAGCGCGACCCCGAACAGGTGCAGGAATTCGTCGATCACTCTTGGTACACCTACGGCGAGCCGGGCAAGGGCCTGCATCCGTGGGACGGCGTGACCGAGCCGAAGTATGAGCTCGGGCCCAACGCGAAAGGCACGCGCACCAATATTGTCGAGCTGGATGAGGCGGCCAAATATTCCTGGATCAAGGCCCCGCGCTGGCGCGGTCACGCGATGGAGGTCGGCCCGCTTGCCCGGTATGTGGTGGGCTATGCCAAGGGTCACGAGGATATCAAGAACCAGGTCGACGGCCTGCTTCGGACCATGAATCTGCCGTTCAATGCCATCTTCTCGACCTTGGGGCGGACGGCGGCGCGGGCACTGGAAAGCGAATATTGCGCGCGGCTGCAAAAGCACTTCTTCGACAAACTGGTCACCAACATCAAGAACGGCGACTCGTCGACCGCGAACGTTGAGAAGTGGGATCCGAAGACCTGGCCGAAAGAGGCCAAGGGTGTTGGTGCGACCGAAGCACCGCGCGGAGCGCTTGGGCACTGGATCAAGATCAAGGATGGCCGGATCGAGAATTATCAGTGCGTGGTGCCCACCACATGGAACGGCAGCCCGCGCGATGTGGCGGGCAATATCGGTGCGTTCGAAGCCAGCCTGATGGACACCAAGATGGAGCGCCCCGAAGAACCGGTGGAAATCCTGCGCACGATCCATTCCTTCGATCCGTGTCTGGCTTGCTCCACCCATGTCATGTCGCCCGATGGCCGTGAATTGGCCAACGTCAAAGTCCGCTGAGGGAGGAAAAGATGAAGAAAACTGCACTTGCGGCGGCGGTCGTGCTGATGGCGACACCCGCGCTGGCCCATACGGGTCATCTCACGAACGGTTTCCTTCCGGGATTGGAACATCCTCTGGGCGGGATTGATCACGTTCTGGCCATGGTAGCGGTCGGGCTTTGGTCGGGGTTCATCCTGCCTGGCCGGGTCTGGGCTGGGGCCGCCACCTTCATGGGTGCCATGATCACGGGTGCCGCAGTGAGCTGGACCGGTGTGCCGCTGCCGATGGTGGAAACCTGGATCACCCTGTCGGTGGTGGTCTTCGGTCTGCTCACAATCTTGTCGCGGCGCGGGCAAGCGGGGGGGCTGACCCTGCTTTCGCTTGCGGTGATCGGCCTCTTTGCGGCCGCCCACGGCTACGCCCACGCCAGCGAGGTTTCGGGCGGTGCCGTGGCCTACACGGCCGGTTTCCTGCTGTCCACGGCGATGCTGCATCTGGTGGGCATCGGGATGGTCCGCCTTACCACCCATGGGGCTGTAGCGCGCCTCATCCAGCGTTCGGCGGGCGTAGCGGTCACGCTGGGCGGCCTTTGGCTGTTCGCGGGCTAGGGGGAGAAGCACCATGAGCCGTTCCCCCACCCATGCAGCCCTGCTTCAGGGCGTTCATGCCGACCCGCATGATCTGGCTACCGCCAGCCGCCAGACCTCGGTTTATGTCTACGAGGCGCCTGTGCGGATCTGGCACTGGGTCAACGCGCTGGCGATCATCACGCTGATGATCACCGGTTATCTGATCGGCTCGCCCCTGCCAACGATGGGGACGGGCGAGGCCTATGACCAGTTCATCTTCGGCTACATCCGCTTTGCCCATTTCGCCGCAGGGATGATCCTGACGGTGGCCTTCTTCGGCCGGATCTACTGGGCTTTTTTCGGCAACCACCATTCGCGGCAACTCTTCTACGTGCCGTTCTGGAAAGCCGAATACTGGCGCGAGGTATTTTATGAAGTGCGCTGGTATCTGTTCTTGGCAAAGGAACCGAAGAAGTATGTGGGGCACAACCCGCTGGCGCAGCTTGCCATGTTCTTCTTCATCACCATTGGCATGAGCTTCATGATCCTGACCGGCATGTCGCTTTATGCCGAAGGGGCGGGGCAAGGGTCGATCTTTGACATCCTGTTCGGATGGGTGCTCAACCTGGTTCAGAACAGCCAACGCCTGCACACGCTGCATCATCTGGGCATGTGGTGGATCCTGATCTTCATGATCATCCACATCTATGTGGCGATCCGCGAGGACATCATGAGCCGCCAGTCGATCGTGTCGACGATGATTTCGGGCCACCGCACCTTCAAGGATGACCGGCCCGACTGATCATCCGACTCGCGTCTGTAGAAGGCGGGCCAATGGCCCGCCTTTTTTGCTGATCATTGGTCGTTCGTATTGGTATAATTGTGGATATTAACTTTTCACTTTGATGAACGTCGTTTTGACCGAACTTGAATTATAATATTTTTTATCAAATACTTACGTCAAAGTATTCTCCGCTCATAAAATTTCTGACTGCGCGTATCTGAAAGGTATACTTTCAGCAAAGCAGATGGGCGCAAGTCCGCCATCCAGCATCGGGGCAGGGGAGGCCCTTTTGATGGAAAGCCAACTTACAGTGCCGCACGCGCGGTCGTCAGATTCAATCCTGATCCTTGGTATTGGCAATGTCCTGTGGGCAGATGAAGGGTTCGGCGTGCGCTGCGTCGAAGTTCTGGCGGAACGTTATCGCTTTCCGGCGAATGTCCGGCTGCTCGACGGTGGCACGCAGGGGCTTTACCTGCTGCCGTTCCTGGAGGAGGCCGATGCGCTGATCGTTTTC
Source organism: Paracoccaceae bacterium (assembly GCA_035433445.1). Classification (GTDB taxonomy): domain Bacteria; phylum Pseudomonadota; class Alphaproteobacteria; order Rhodobacterales; family Rhodobacteraceae; genus TMP-24. The sequence goes on along the minus strand of DAORUY010000073.1, from coordinate 1,140 downwards.
GATGCGGTGGATTATGGCCTGCCCCCCGGCACCATGAAGATTGTCGAGGGCGACGAGGTTCCGGCCTTCATGGGCGCAAAGAAGATGAGCCTGCATCAGACCGGCTTCCAGGACGTGATCGCCACGGCAAAGCTCATGGGTTACTGCCCGGAACGGCTGGTTCTGATTGGCTGCCAGCCAGAGGAACTGGAAGATTACGGCGGCGGCCTGCGGGCCATCACCGCCGCCCGGATCGACCCGGCTATCGAGATCGCGCTGGCGCAGCTGGCCGCATGGAGCATCCCGGCTACGGAAGGGCGGGCAGACGACAGTTTTCTGGCGGACCCGGCAATCAGGCGCGCTGCCTACGAAGCCGGGCGTCCGACCGAGGACGAGGCCTGTCGCACCGGCGATGTCCGCTTCTTCCCGGAGCAGGTCTGATGTGTCTGGGCATTCCCATGCGCATTCTGTCGGTCGACGGAATTGCCGCGACGGCAACCGACGGGCGCGAGGTTGCGCAGATTGATCTGAGCCTTTTGGGTGATGTGCTGCCGGGCAGCTGGGTTCTGACGTTCCTTGGCACCGCGCGCGAGGTGATCGGCGCCGAACAAGCCGCCAAGATCGGGGCCGCGCTGGACGGGTTGCGCGCTTTGATGGCGGGCGGCGATCTGGGCGATGCTTTCGCCGATCTGGAGAGTCGTACGCCCGAACTTCCCCCCCACCTTCAGGCCGCGCTGAATGCCGGTCACAGCCAGGGATAAGACGATGCATGATCATGCCCATGACGACGATCACGACCACGGCGCTCCCGGGGCGGGCGCGCTCAATCATCCGCTGATCCGCCGGATGGAAGTGGAACTGGGCTGGCCGCGCCTTTCCAATCAGTCCGATCTGGCGGAATATCTGAACCGGCCGGGCGTGCATTGCCTGTTCGTCCCAGGCGATCCGGTGCGCAATCTGGAAACCGCAGATGCGGCCGTGATCCTGCCCGAGCTTTACATGACCTTTCAGCGTGCCTTCGATTGCGCAGTGGTTGATGATCCGATCGAGGCGCAGGTTCGCGAAGGCAATGGCGTCCTGAAAACGCCATCCTACATCTTTTTCCGCGACGGGCAGATGATCGGCGCCATTCCCAAGGTGCGGGACTGGGACGATTACCTG
>DAORUY010000072.1:0-12271 GCA_035433445.1 Paracoccaceae bacterium | reverse complement strand
AGAGCTGGAACCAGTCGCGGCAGGTGATGCGGTTGCCGGTCCAGTTGTGGAAATATTCGTGGGCGATCACGCCTTCGATCCGTTCGTAATCCTGGTCGGTCGCAGTGTCCTGGCTGGCCAGAACGAGCTTGGAGTTGAAGATGTTCAAGCCCTTGTTTTCCATGGCCCCCATATTGAAATCGTCGACCGCGACGATGTTGAAAATGTCCAGGTCATACTCTCGGCCATAGACATCCTCATCCCACTTCATTGACCGTTTCAAAGCTCCCATCGCATAGCCGCAACGGTCAAGATCGCCTTCGCGCACCCAGATGTTCAGTTCGACCTTGCGGCCTGAACGGGTGGTGAATGTATCGGGCAAGTTCACCAGCTTTCCCGCGATCAGCGCGAAAAGATAGGCGGGCTTGGGCCAGGGATCGGACCATTCCGCCCAGCCATCACCGCTGGCCACAGGATTGCCGTTGGACAGAAGCACCGGCATGTCGCTTTCGATCCTGACCCGGAAGGGGGCCATCACATCGGGCCGGTCGGGGTAGTAGGTGATCTTGCGAAAACCCTCCGCCTCGCACTGGGTGCAGTAGATGCCGCCCGACATGTAAAGCCCTTCAAGCGCTGTATTGCCTTCGGGGTCGATCTCCACCTCCGCTTCCCAAACGAAGGGATGATTGGGGATATGAGCTTTGGCGACGGTCAGCCCCTCATCGCCGAGGTGAAGGGCCTCGGCGGGCAGGGGTTTACCGTCGATCGCGGCTGAAACCAGCCGCAGCTTTTCGCCATGCAAGAACAGATCGTGACGGCCGGGTCGCGCCGGGTTGGGCGCATAACGGATGCTGGCCAGAACCCGCGTCGCCTTGGGCTTCAGTCGAAACGTCAGGCCGACCTCGGCGATGGTGAAGGCGAAAGGCTGGTAGTCCTTCAAGAGGGTCGGTGCGGGTTGTGCTTCGGTCATCATGTCCTCCGATCGTCGCGGGCGAGTTAGGCGCGATTGGCGGGAAAAGGGAAGGGGGTGGTATTGTGTGGAGTTTACGAAAGGTGAATTTGGTAGATTGCGAAAGTCTGAGTGCTGCTACTGTTGCCTGTCGTGGCGTCGCAGCCTAATTGTGTGCAGTGGCATACAGCCAAGGGGGGCGATGATGATCCGGCGGAAGCTTTCAGGGCTTGATGTGGATGAACGTCTGGCGATCTTCATCGAAGCGCAGGCCCTGCCCGGAACGGGAATGACACCCGACCACTTCTGGCAGGGCTTCGCGGACCTCGTCCGCGACCTTGCCCCGAAAAACCGCGCCCTTCTGGCCCGGCGCGAGGCACTGCAAGAAAAGATCGACGGCTGGCACCGCACCCATCGTGACCAGCCGCATGACCATTATGCCTATCGCGCCTTTCTGGAAGACATCGGCTATCTTCTGCCCGAAGGGCCGGATTTCCAGATCGACACCGCCAATGTCGACCCGGAAATCGCAAAGGTTGCCGGACCGCAACTTGTGGTGCCGATCACCAACGCGCGCTATGCGCTGAATGCCGCAAACGCCCGTTGGGGCAGTCTTTATGACTGCTACTATGGCACCGATGCGATGGGGTCCGCCCCACCGCCCGGCGGATATGAGCGCGGGCGGGGCGCGCGCGTCATCACCCGCGTCCGGGTCTTTCTGGACGAAGCCTTCCCCATCGCGGGGGCCAGCCATGGTGATGTGCGGCGCTATCACGTGAAGGATGGCGCGCTGCTGATCGATGATCTGCCGCTGGTCAGCCCCGAAAAGTTCGTGGGCTATCGCGGCAATCCGCGCGCACCGGATGCGGTCTTGCTGAAAAACAACGGGCTGCATGTCGAGCTGGTCTTTGATCGGGCGCATTTCATCGGGGCGCGCGATCAGGCCTGTCTGGCCGACGTGGTTATTGAAAGCGCCCTGTCGGCGATCATGGATTGCGAAGATTCGGTCGCCTGCGTGGATGCCGAAGACAAGGTGCAGGCCTATGCCAACTGGCTGGGCCTGATGCATGGCAATCTTGAAGCGGTCATGGACAAGGGTGGGCGCACGATGACCCGCCGCCTGAACCCCGACCGGACCTATACCGCACCCGATGGCAGTGTGCTGACGATCAAGGGCCGTGCGCTGCTGTGGATCAGGAATGTTGGCCATCTGATGACCAATCCCGCGATCCTGCTGCCCGACGGATCAGAGGTGCCCGAAGGGCTGATGGATGCGATGATCACCGTCTTGATCGCCCTGCATGACCTGAAAAAAACCGAAGGCGCACGCAATTCGCTTTTGGGGTCGGTCTATGTGGTCAAACCCAAGATGCACGGGCCGGACGAGGTGGCCTTTGCCGATGAAATCTTCGCTCGGGTCGAAGCGGTCCTAGGTCTGCCGCGCTACACGGTGAAATTGGGCGTGATGGATGAAGAACGGCGCACGTCTGTGAACCTCAAGGAATGTATTCGCGCCGCGCAGCATCGGATTGCCTTCATCAACACCGGCTTTCTTGACCGGACCGGGGACGAGATCCATACCTCGATGGAGGCCGGCCCCTTCAGCCGCAAGGATTTCATCAAGCGCAAGGGCTGGATCGGGGCCTATGAAAACCAGAATGTCGATATCGGGCTGGAATGCGGCCTGTCGGGGCGCGCCCAGATCGGCAAGGGCATGTGGGCGATGCCTGACCTGATGGCCGCTATGCTGGAACAGAAGATCGACCATCCAAAGGCGGGCGCAAGTACGGCATGGGTGCCATCGCCCACGGCAGCAACATTGCACGCGCTGCACTACCACAAGGTCGATGTGTTCGCGGTTCAGCGCAAGCTTGCCGCCGGGGGGCGGCGCGCCTATGTGGACGCGCTTCTGGACATCCCGTTGGCGACGTTCCGCAAATGGAGCGAGGCGCAGGTGCTGCGCGAGGTGGAAAACAACGCCCAAGGGATTCTTGGCTATGTGGTGCGCTGGATAGATCAGGGTATCGGCTGCTCGAAAGTACCGGATATCAACGACATAGGCCTGATGGAAGATCGCGCAACCTGCAGGATCTCCGCCCAGCACATCGCCAACTGGCTGCATCACGGTATTGTCGACGGCCAGCAGGTGATGGCAGCCCTGCGTAAGATGGCCGTGGTGGTAGACCGCCAGAATGCGGGCGACCCGGCCTATCGGGCTATGGCGCCGGGGTTTGACGGGATCGCGTTTCAGGCCGCATCCGACCTGATCTTCAAGGGCCGGGTGCAGCCTTCGGGCTATACCGAGCCGCTGTTGCATGCCTACCGGCTGAAGGCAAAGGCGTCGGGCTTGGGCGCCTGATCTCAGGTCCGGCGGGCTGCGGCCCCTTGCGGGGCGCGGTCTTTGCCCTATCCTGTGGCCAGACCGGGTGTCCCGGCATGAGGCTTTCATGTTTCTCAACACGCTCTCCGGGCGTTTTCTTTTGCTGACTGTCATCTTCGTGATGCTGGCCGAGGTGTTGATCTTCGTCCCCTCGGTCGCGCGCTTTCGCGAGGATTACATTCTGTCGCGTCTGGAACGCGCGCAGATTGCATCTTTGTCGCTTCTGGCGGCGGGGGACATGATCGACGAAAAGGTCGAACAGGAACTTCTCGCCAATGCCGAGGTTTACAACGTCGTCCTCAGGCGCGACGAGATGCGCGAACTGGTTCTGTCCTCGCCCATCCCGTCCGATATTGTCGCCACTTACGACCTGCGTGATGCACCTGCGTGGCAGTTGATCCGCGATGCGATCGAATGCCTGTTCTGGCGGGAAAACCATGTGATCCGGGTAATCGGCGATCCGGTCAAGCAGGCGGGGTTGCTGATCGAAGTCACGATGGACACAGCGCCCTTGCGGATGGCGATGTTCGACTACGGCTTCCGTATCCTGGGTCTTTCGGCGATCATTTCTGTTCTGACGGCCGGGCTCTTGTTCTTTGCGGTGGGCCGTGTCCTTGTCCAGCCGATTAAACGGGTGGTAAACCATATGACCGCCTATGCCGACGCGCCCGAAGATGCGCGCAGCGTCATCGTGCCGCAATCCACGGTGATCGAACTGCGCGAAGCCGAGGAGGCGCTTCTGGCCCTGCAAACGCAATTGACCAGCGCCCTGCGTCAAAAGGAACGGCTGGCCCAGCTTGGCGGAGCGGTGGCGCGGGTCAGTCATGATCTGCGAAACATCCTGACCACCGCGCAGCTTCTGACCGACCGGATCGAGACAAGTAACGATCCTGCGGTTGCCCGCGCGGCACCAAAGCTTGTGACCTCGATCAGTCGTGCGGTGGCGCTGTGCGAGGCTACGCTGGCCTTCGGCAAAGCCGAGGAAGCCCCCCCGTCGCTGGCCCGATTCAAGGCCCTGACCCTGGCCGAGGAAGTGATCGAAGCCGAGGTTTTGGCCGGGAATGGCCTGGTCGAATTTGTCACCGACATTCCCGCCAGCCTGACCATCCGCGCCGATCGAGAACAGATCTACCGGGTTTTGTCGAATCTCGCCCGCAATGCCCGCCAGGCGATCGAGGCGAGCGGCAAGGCCGGCACCGTAGAGATCGGCGCAGGAGAGGAGGAGGGTGGCTGGTGGGTGCGCGTGGGCGATACCGGCCCCGGCCTGCCGCAGCGCACCCGTGACCATCTGTTCCAGCCCTTTCAGGGCGGCAACCGCAAGGGCGGCACCGGCCTTGGCCTGACGATTGCGGCCGAGCTGGTGCGCGGTCATGGCGGACGGCTGGAGCTTGTGCGGTCGGATGACGGCGGCACCGAGTTTCTGGCGCATCTGCCGCGTGAACTGGTTCTGGGTGATCAGGCCTGACCTGCCGCGCTACTTCTTTTTCTTCTTGCGCGGCTTTTGCGGTGCTTCTGCCAGCTGGCTGAAACGGCGGGCGAGTTCGACGCCATCACTGGCCGCCAGGTCGGAAAGGGTCGATCCGATCGCTTCAAGAACTTCATGCAGCGCCGCCAGACGTATATCGCCGGTCTGCGCCTCGGCCGCGACGATCCGGTCAAGGATCGGGGCCACCACCTGCCGTTGCCGCGCGGCCAGAAGCCTGCCAAAAATGTCCCACGGGTCGATCGGCGCGGTGAAATAATCCTTCCGGTCGCCCGGCGCACGGGCCAAGCCGATCAGATTCCACCCGCGCAATTCCTTCAGCGCGGTCGAGACGTTGGAACGTGACAGGCCAAGCGTCGCCACCAGATCGTCGGCACAGGGCGCGCTTGCGGCACGCCAAATCGCGGCGAAGCACTGGCCTGCCGGGCGGGACAGGCCAAAAAGCTGCGCGACATCGGCGAAAAGATCGGGAAGGGGTTGTTCGGAAGGACGCATGTTTCAACTCTGTCGCCGCCATGGCGGGCCTGCAAGCGATCATTCGCGCGGGCTGTTGGCGGGCGCCTGCGTCCTTATAGAATGACCCGGTGTTCGGGAAGTCCCCTGACGCCAGGCTCTGCCGTGAAGACGCAGCCGTTTTGCGGCTCAGTGGCCAGTATTTCTGCACTCAGGTCCACTCGCGCGGTGGTCACGAAAAGGGTGCCGAAGTCCACTCCGCCAAAGGCCGGGCATGAAGAATGCCTGCCCCCGACCGTCACCGCGCGCTGGAATGCGCCGTCCGGCCCGTAGGCCGCCACGCGCGAGGATCCCCATTCGGCAAGCCACAGCGTGCCGTCGGCATCAAAGACGGCGCCGTCGGGGTTGCGGCCCGTGCTGGAAAGATCAAGGAAAACCTCCACCTCTCCCCTCGGCCAGCCATGCAGCGGGTCAAGCGCCACCTTCCACACGATTTGCCGCGCCGTGTCTGCGAAGAAACCGAAGCGGTGATCGGGGCTGAAGGAGATGGCGTTGCTGATGGTGATCGAAGGGAACAGGCGGCGCATCTCGCCCCGGTAATACCGCCAGATCGCGCCCGCTTCCTTTTCGGCGCTTTTGCCCATCGTGCCAATCCAGAATCCACCCCAGGGATCGGCCCGCCCGTCGTTGGAGCGGGTGATCGGATTGTCGGCCTCCAGCGCCGTCACCCGGTCGCGCGCGCCGCTTTCCAGATCCATGACCCAAAGCGCGCTTTCGGACGCGACCAGAAGTCTGTCCCGGTCGATCCAGCCCGCCGCAGAAGTCAGTTCGTCGAACGCCCAGATGCGCGGTCCGGTCTGGCCGCGGCTCATCAGAGTCCGGCCCAGAATATCGAACCAGAACAGTTCCTGGCGTTCGGGGTGCCAAAGCGGCCCTTCGCCCAGCTGGCATGGGCGGTCATCATAAATCCTGCTCATCTGATCCCCCTGATTCTGCTGCTTTTTGCTGACCGCTGGGGGTGTAGTATAGCGCTAACTCTTGCGCCGGGCACAGGCGGAAATATCGGCCGCCAGCGCCCGGATCAGCGTATCATATAGGTTTGGCCCCCGATCCAGCAACTGCCCTTCGGGATCCAGCGCGTTGCCCAGTTGCGCGGTCGTGCCCTCGATCAGGACGGCGGCTTGCCGTGCGTCATGGCCAACTTCCGGAAAGAGGCAACGCACCTGGTTTTCCGCCAGAATCGCACGCAGTTCGCTCAGATGCGCGGCACCGGCGCTGGCGGCATCGCCGGCCTCGACTGTGGCGGCGATGGTCAGGGCGAAACGGTCGGCGAAATAGCCATAGGCATCATGACCCATCACCAGGGGCACATCGGACGCAGGGGCAAGCGTTGCGGTCACCTCGGCCTCCAGCACATCAATGTCGGCCAGAGCCAGATCGGCGTTGCGGTCATAGATGTCGGCATTCTGCGGGTCGGCCTTGGCCAGCGCATCGCGGATCAGCACGATCCAAGCCTTGGCATTCCTGGGATCAAGCCAGGCATGCGGGTCGATGCCGTGGTGGTCGTGCCCTTCGTCAGCCTCGGCGTCCGCCGCTTCGTCGTGATGCGCGTCCTCATCTGCATAATCGCGGCGCATTGTCGATGGGTCGGCCAGCAGTCCGATGATCTGCGCACTGGCCGCGCTGTCCAGCACACGCTCCATCCAGGGGGTCAGTTCCGGCCCGACCCAGATGACCAGATCAGCCCCCGCAAGCGCCCGCGCCTGCGAAGGACGAAGCTGGTAGGAATGAGGATCGGCCCCCTGTTCGACCAATGTGTCGGGTTGGCCGAGCTCGCCCATGACCTTTGCCGCCAGCGACTGCACCGGCGCGAAGTCTGTCACAACGGCGGGAACCTCTGCCACGGCAGGCGTGGCGATCAGGCAGGCGGCAGTGACGTAGGTGCGGAAGTACGGGCGGGGCATCGGCTTCTCCAAGGGGCATTGCGGTTCGGATCAGCGTAGAATACATTATGTTATAACAGTCAATATAGATGATATAATATATCATGAATGATGCCGCTGAAGACGCTGCCCTGGCCTTTCAGGCCCATGATCACAGCCATTGTTCGGGCGAACTGATCCGGCAAGCCGAGGATATAGCCGCCGCACGCGGGGCGCGGCTGACGCCAGTCCGGCGGCGGGTGTTGGAAATCTTGCTGGAACAGCACCGTGCGCTGGGCGCCTATGAGGTTCTGGACCGTCTGGCGCAGGACGGTTTCGGCAACAAACCCCCGGTCGCCTATCGCGCGCTCGACTTTCTGGTGGAGCAGGGGTTGGCGCATCGGGTGGCGCGGCTCAATGCCTTCATGGCCTGCACCCACCCCGGCCAGTCGCACAGCCCTGCCGTGCTGATCTGCCGGTCCTGCCAGACGGTCGCAGAGGCGCCCGGCACAAAGATTCATACCGCTATCGAAAGTGCCTCCGCCGATGCCGGGTTCGTCGTGGAAAGTACGGCGATTGAAATTCTGGGCCAGTGCCCCGCCTGTCAGCGGAGCGCGGCGTGACCTTGCTGGAGGCGATGGGCCTGGGCGTGCGCCACGGCGATCATGTGATCTTGCATGGCGTGAATTTCGCCATCCGCAAGGGCGAGATCGTGACAGTGGTCGGCCCGAACGGATCGGGTAAATCCACGCTCGTGCGGGCGCTGATCGGGCTGGAACCGGCCAGCGAAGGGGCGGTGCGGCGGACCGAGGGGTTGCGCATTGGCTATGTCCCTCAGCGCCTGAAGGTAGAAGCGGGCCTGCCGATGACGGTCCGCCGCTTCTTGTCTTTGCCCCAGCATGTGGGCGACGAAGCCGCCGCCCATGCCGTGTCCCGGGTGGGCGTGCCGGGGATCGAGGGGCGCCAGCTTTCGCGCCTGTCGGGCGGACAGTTTCAGCGGGTGCTGGTGGCGCGTGCGCTGTTGTCCGCGCCCGATCTTCTGATCCTTGACGAACCCACTCAGGGGCTGGATCAACCCGGCGTCGCGGCCTTTTACCGGCTTTTGGCCGAACTGCGGGCCGAAACCGGTGTGGCGGTTCTGCTGGTCAGTCACGACCTGCATGTGGTGATGAGCGCGTCTGATCGCGTGCTGTGCCTGAATGGTCATATCTGTTGCGAGGGCGCGCCGGAACATGTCTCTGCCGCGCCCGAATACCGGGCGCTTTTCGGGTTTGGCGATGGCGGGGCGCTTGCGCTTTACCGCCACCACCATGACCATGACCATGACCATGACCATGACCATGATCACGGGCACGGGCACGGGCATGACAATGGCCAAGGTGACGCCCATGGCACTGAACACCACCACGCCGAGGCCCCGCATGTTTGACGAATTCCTGTTACGTGCGCTTTTGGCTGGCGTAGGGCTGACGCTGGCAACCGGCCCGCTTGGTTCGTTTGTCGTCTGGCGGCGCATGGCCTATTTCGGCGATGCGACTGCGCACGCAGCCATTCTGGGCGTGGCGCTATCCTTTGCCTTCAACTTGCCGCTTTACGCCGGTATCCTTCTGGTCGCGATTGCAATAGCGCTGATCATCTCGTCGCTTGCCGGACGTGGGCACCAGATCGACACGGCCTTGGGCGTGATGGCGCATTCGGCGCTGGCGCTTGGTCTTGTTGCGGTTAGCTTCCTGCCCGATGTGCGGGTTGATCTGCAAAGCTACCTATTCGGCGACATTCTTTCCGTCGGTTGGATGGATGTCGCCTGGGTCTGGGCGGGATCCGTCTTTGTGCTTGCCCTGATCCTCTGGCGCTGGTCGGGCCTTGTCACCGCGACGGTGAACGAGGAATTGGCGCAGGCCTCCGGCATCAATCCACGGCATGAACGGCTGGTGCTGACGCTGGCACTGGCGCTGACGGTGGCCTTGTCGATCAAGATCGTGGGCGCGCTATTGATCGCGGCGCTTCTGATCATACCGCCAGCCGCCGCGCGCAGTCTGTCGCGCACGCCCGAAGCGATGGCGGCTTGGGCGGTTCTGGTTGGGGCTATCTCGGTCGCGGCGGGGCTTGGGGGATCGCTGCGCTATGACACGCCCGCCGGTCCGTCGATCGTGGTCGCGGCTTTCGCCCTTTTTCTTCTGTCCTTGATCCGCACCGCACGACGCTAGATTTCGGATCGGGCACCGGCTATTTCCGGCGCAAACCGCAGGAGGCAAGAGATGGGCAATCACCTGTATGACGCACTTTTCCAGCCGCATAGGGCCAGTGCGCGACCCTTCTTGATCCTGCAAGACAGGACCGAATTGTCCTATGACGCTTTTCTGCGCATGACCGCGCAATATGCGGGTGCCTTACAGGAACTGGGCCTGAAACCCGGTGACCGGATCGCATTGCAGCTCGAAAAAAGCCCGCAGATGCTCGCCGTCATCGCGGCGGCCATTGCGGCGGGGGTGGTGTTCTTGCCGCTCAACACCGCCTACACGCCGGCGGAACTGTCCTATTTTGTCACGGATGCAGGCGCGCGGGTTCTGTTGGCCGACGCATCCCGGCGGGAGGCGCTGGAGCCGGTTGCGGGGAAGGCCGGCGCGCGCCTTCTGACTTTGAATGCCGATGGCACTGGCAGCTTTGCCGATCTGGCCCGCCCCATGCCCGAAGATTTCCAGCCTGTCGCGCGCGCGCCGGGCGATCTGGCAGCGTTTCTTTACACATCGGGCACCACGGGCCGCTCCAAGGGAGCCATGCTCAGCCACGACAATCTGTTGTCGAATGCCGAAGTGCTTGTGAAGGCGTGGCAATTCACCGCCGACGATGTCTTGCTGCATGCCCTGCCGATCTTTCACACGCACGGCCTATTCGTGGCGACGAACGTGGCGCTTCTGGCGGGTTGCCCGATGATCTTCTTGCCAAAGTTCGAAGCGGATCAGGTGATCGGCCTCTTGCCGCGCGCCACGACGATGATGGGGGTTCCGACCTTTTACACCCGGCTTCTGGCCGACCCGCGGCTTGACCGGACACTCACCAAAGGCATCCGGCTTTTCGTCTCCGGCTCTGCCCCGCTTCTGGCCGAGACACACCGCCAGTGGCAGGACAGGACCGGCCATACGATCCTTGAGCGTTACGGGATGACCGAAACCAACATGAACACGTCGAACCCCTATCTGGGCGCGCGGCGCGCGGGCACGGTGGGTCTTCCCCTGCCGGGGATCGAGGTAAAGGTCTGCGATCCGTCCGGCGCGGAATTGCCGCGCGGCGAGATTGGCGTGATCGAAGTGCGTGGCCCGAACGTGTTTCAAGGCTATTGGCAGATGCCCGAAAAGACCCGCGAGGAACTGCGTCCGAACGGCTTTTTCATCACCGGCGACCTGGGGGTGATGGGGGCGGACGGCTATGTCACCATCGTTGGGCGGGCAAAGGATCTGGTGATTTCCGGTGGCTTCAACATCTATCCCAAGGAAGTCGAGGATCATCTTGATGCGCTGCCCGGCGTTCTGGAAAGCGCCGTGATCGGCGTGCCCCACCCCGATTTCGGTGAGGCGGTGGTGGCGGTGGTGGTGGCCGCGCGGGGCGCGGCGCTGGACCCGGCGGCACTGCGCGAAAGCCTGTCGCGGGATCTGGCAAAGTTCAAGCAACCCAAACATATCGCGATCGTCGGGGATTTGCCGCGCAATACGATGGGCAAGGTGCAAAAGAACCTGCTGCGGGACCAGTTCAAGGGACTGTTTCAGTAGCCAGCGTCGCGATCAGCCCAATTGGTCGCGCAGAATACCTGCGAACCGCGCAACCCGCTCGGATGTTGCATCGGCAAATCCGCTGACCAACCCCGAAAGCCGCGCTTGAAGGCAATAGCTGGAAAGGGCTGCGGTGCCGAACCCGGCGCGGTGAAGTGCCGCCAGACAGCCGGCCTCTGCCCCTTCGGGCAGGTGAATGGCCAGTTGGACACCACCTTCGGGGTCGTCGGCGCTAACGCCCGGCAGTGCGCGGGCGGCGGCGGCCAACATGCGGCCCCGTTCACCGTATCGCGCTGCGATGCGCATCAGGTGGGCGCGGTAGCGGCCACTGTCGATCAGGTCCGCCAGCGCTGCCTGCGCGTGGACATTGGCGGCCAGCCCCAACGCCCGGTGCGCGGCGGCCAATGGCGCCGCCAATGCGGGCGGGGCCACCATCCATCCCAGCCGCAGGCCAGGCATCAGGGCTTTCGACAAGGTGCCCAGCGCAACGGTGCGCTCCGGCGCCTGCCCTTGCAGCGCGGCAGTTTCGCGGCCATGCCACAGGAATTCGCTGTCATATTCATCTTCGATCAGCACCGAATTATGTCGGTCCGCCTGGGCGATAACGGCCTGCCTGCGGGACAGGGAAAGGCGATGGCCCAGCGGATATTGGTTGGCCGGGGTCAGATAGATCAGCCGCGCAGGCGGGGTGCCTGTCGGATTGGCCCCTTCCCGGTCGACGGGTAGAGGCGCTAGGGTCAGTCCGGCACCCACGAACGCCGCACGCGCGCCCCCGTATCCGGGGTCTTCGATCAGTGCCCGGTCGCCCGGACTTGCAAGAGCCAGCGCGATCAATGTCAGCGAGGCTTGCGTGCCGGGCGTGATCAGGATCTGTTCGGGGGTCAGGACCATGCCCCGGTCGGCAGAAAGTCTTCTGGCCAGAACGGTCCGTAGGCGTGGCAATCCGGCATAGTCGGGATAGCCGAACGCTGTGCCCAAAGGCTGCCGCGCCGCGCGCCGCAATAGCCGCGCCCATTCGTCTCGCGGGAACAGTGCCTCGTCCGGCTGGCCGGGCGTCATGAGGGCGATCCGGTCGCGATCCCGGCTGCTTTCGGCCCAAAGCTGGCCCCTTTGCGACAATTGCAGATCAGCCGACCGTTTGGCCGGATGCGCAGGCTGCGCCGGAGCGACCAGTACCTTTGGCGCGGCACCAGGTGAAATTGCCACCGCCCCATCCGCCCTGAGAAGGTCATAGGCGGTATTGACCGTGTTCCGTGACAGGCCGAGGGCTACCGCTGCCGCACGCGATGACGGTAGGCGCCCACTGGGCACGCGACCTGCGACGATCGCCGCCAGAAG
>DAORUY010000071.1:0-12503 GCA_035433445.1 Paracoccaceae bacterium | reverse complement strand
GGCGGGCCGGTGGGGGTGGAAACGCTGTCCGCCGCCCTGTCGGAAAGCCGCGATGCCATCGAAGAAGTGATCGAACCCTTCCTTCTGCAACAGGGTCTGATCCAGCGGACCCCGCGGGGCCGGATGCTGGCGGCAAAGGCCTGGACGCATCTGGGCCTGACCGCGCCGGGCCAGCCGGGCTTGGGCGATCTGTTCGGGAAATAGGCGTCCCACCGTGGGACGTTTGTTGACACAAGCAAAATCAATACCTTGCAGCATGGATTTAACCAAAAATTAACTTTCGGCCCTCTCGAGCAAACCGCCGGGGCACTGCAAACCGGGGCAGATCGGCTTGAGCCGACAGCGCCGAAAGCCTATGGCAGACAGCACCAGACCTGAAAGATCAGCCGATGACACCGCAGGAAGTCCAGCACCACTTCACCCATGCCGACGGGTCATACCGCTTCGCGCGTTGGGTCAGACCCATCGTGCCGGTCGTCTTTGGGGTAGAGGAGGCGACGCTTGCCGTGATCAAGGGCGCGATCGAGGCGATGGTGGCCACGGTCGGGCACCGGTTGGCCGAAACCGACCCCGAGCAGGGGGCAAACCTCTTCCTGTTCTTCCTGCGCGACTGGTCGGAAATCGGCGGCATTCCTGAAATGGAAGGCCTGGTGCCGGGGATCATGGCACAGGTTCCGCGGCTGGAGGCGGCGGGCGCCGATCAATATCGCCATTTCCGGTTTGAGGCAGACGGTGCGATCCGGGCCTGCATTGCTTTCGTGCGCATGGGTGGCCCGCTGGCCGATCTGCCTGCCGCCGATCTGACCTTGGCCCTTGCGGCACAAAGCTTGCTTTTGTGGTCCGATCAGGCCTTCCGCGACCGTCCGGCGTTGGTCGCGACGGCGGAGGGCGCGGTGCTGCGGTCAGACATCGCGGCCCTGTTGCGCGCGGCCTATGATCCGGCGCTGCCCGCCGTCGCGCGCGACCAAAGCCATGCGCTCAGGCTTTCGGCGCGGACCATTGCACACGCGTTAGGCAATTCTTGATCTTTTCCGCACACTGTTCGACCCGGGCGAACCTGCGAGAGGGTCATGGACGGCGCGAGATTGGAGCAGGCTGAAACAGCGGCGGCAAGCATCTTGCGCCGAACGAACGGGTTTCTCTACCGCTGCCGCAACGACGCGAACTATTCGATGATTTACATGGAGGGCGCAGTCGCTGTGCTGACCGGCCATACGCCCGAAGCCTTTCTGGGCGAGGCTTGCTCCTATGCTGCAGCGATCCATCCCGACGATCAGGCAGGGGTGATCGCGGCGGTCGATACCGGCTTGGCCGATCACATCGGCTGGACCATCGACTATCGGTTGCGTCGGCCGGATGGCACTGACCAATGGGTTTGGGAAACCGGCGGTGGGGTGTTCGCGGCAAATGGGGCGCTCCTCTATCTCGAAGGAGTGGTGCTCGATCATGGGCTCGCCAAGGCCGAGGCGCTGGCGGCTGAAGCCCTACAGGCAGAACTTGCAGAGAAATGCAGGGCGCTTTTGCAACAAACCGGGCCAGTGATGGATGTGCTGAAACTCTTGCGTATCCTTGCCATCAATGCCCGGATCGAGGGCGCGCGGGCCGGTCAGGCGGGGGCGGGGTTCGCGGTGATAGCCGCCGAGATCGGCCGACTGGCCGATGAGACCAACAAACGGGCAGGCCGTGTCGCGGCCATCGGTCGCGAGCTTGACCTTTTGTTGCGAGTCAGGGCTGATCGCTGACTTGCCGAGGCGGTCTTTTTCGGCTTGGTTGGGGTAAAGAAGAGGTGGCTTCCCCCCGTGACCCATTCACACCCTATCCGCGTCTACTATGAAGATACCGATCTGGCCGGGATCGTCTATTACGCCAACTATCTGCGTTTCATCGAGCGGGCGCGCACCGAATGGGTGCGGGCGCTGGGCGTCGATCAGGTGCGATTGCGGCGCGAGGAAGGGATCGTTTTCGCCGTGCGGCGGATCGAAGCAGATTACCTCAAACCTGCAAAGTTCGATGACATGCTGACGGTGATCACCCGCCCGGCCACTGCGACAGGCGCGCGCATCGTGCTTGAGCAGGACGTCATACGTGACGGCGAGCGGCTATTTGCGGCATTCGTCACGCTGGTCTGCCTGACCGATGCAGGAGCGCTTGCACGCATTCCGGCTGAAATCCGCCAGCGTCTGCTGCCCGCCCTGCACTGAAAACCGCCGCTTTTCGGGTTTTTTCCCCGGTGCTGGCGGGAATTTGACCGGCGCGTGGTTTTCTTCGCCAAGAAAGCCCTGTAGAATCACGTCCAATCAGAGCCGCAAGAGCGGCCCAACCGGCGAGCAGACATATGGAAACGGCGACACTTGCCCAACAGGCGGCAGAGATTGATTTCTCCTTGCTTGCGCTTTTCGCGCGCGCATCCTTTGTAGTGAAACTGGTAATGCTGATGCTGACCGTGGCTTCGGTCTGGTCCTGGGCAATCATCATCCAGAAGTTCATCACCTACCGCAAGGCGCGCGAGGAGGCGGGGCTATTCGACCGGGCCTTCTGGTCGGGCGAGCCGCTGGACGAGCTTTTTGAGAAGATCGGCAGCCAGCCTGCGGGCGCGAGCGAAAGCATCTTTGCCAGCGGCATGACCGAATGGCGGCGCAGCCACCGTCAGGACGGCGGGCTGATCGCGGGCGCGCAGGCACGGATCGACCGTTCGATGGATGTGGCGATCATGAAGGAAACCGAAGATCTGACCCGCGGCCTGCCGTTCCTGGCGACCGTGGGTTCGACCGCACCCTTCATCGGCCTTTTCGGCACGGTCTGGGGGATCAAGGTCGCGTTCGAGGAAATTGCGATCAGCCAGAACACCTCGCTTGCCGTCGTGGCGCCGGGCATTGCCGAAGCGCTGGTGGCGACCGCGCTTGGCCTTCTGGCCGCGATCCCCGCCGTGATCTTCTACAACAAGCTTTCGACCGACAGTGACCGGATCATCGGCGGCTATGAGGCCTTTGCCGACGAATTCGCGACCATCCTGTCGCGCCAGCTGGACGCCTGAGCGATGGGCGCCGGGGTCATGAAGTCGGGCGGGGGTGGCGGGCGCCGCCGCCGCGGTTCGCGCGGCAAGGCGGCGGTGATGTCTGAAATCAACGTCACGCCGTTCGTCGACGTGATGCTGGTTTTGCTGATCATCTTCATGGTGGCGGCCCCCCTGATGACGGTGGGTGTGCCGCTCGAACTGCCGAAGACAGCGGCCAAGGCCGTGCCGACCGAGCAGGAAGAGCCGCTGACGGTTTCGGTGCAGGCGGATGGCACGATCTCCATCCAGAACACGCCGGTGGCGGAAGGAGAACTGATCGCCAAGCTGACCGCGATTGCGGCTGAGCGTCAGGATGACAAGCTTTTCCTGCGGGCCGACGGTTCGATCCCCTATGAGCGGGTGGTGCAGGTGATGGGCGCGCTGAACAACGGCGGCTTTTCCAACATCACGCTGGTAACGGATGGCGGCGGTCCGGCCTTCAACGGCGCGGACGGCAACGGCGGATAAGATGGGTGGCGGCTGGCTTCCGCAGGACCGGGCAGAACGCATCGGGTTGATCGTCTCAGGCGCGTCGCATGGGGCGCTGATCCTGTGGGCGCTGCTGGGCGGTATTTTCTTCACGCCAGATCCGACGCCACCCGTGGCCACGGCGGAAGTGTCGCTGATGTCGTCGGAGGAATTTGCGGCCCTTCAGGCGCGTGCGCCGAAGGCGCCGACCGAAAGCCCTGCGCAGCCTTCGGTGCCCGAAGCCGCGACCGAACCCCCGGCAACGCCGGAGGCCGAGACCCAGCCCGAACCGGATCCGCAGGTGGAACCGGAAACGCAGGCCGAGCCTGACGCCGCCCCTGACGTGACCGAATTGTCGCCGGTCGAAACCGACGTGACCGATGCGCCCCCTGAGGAAACGCAGACGCCCACGCCCGACAGCCTGTCGCAGATCCCCGATGTGACCTCGACGAAGCCCAAGCCCAAGCCCGCGCCGTCGGTTGCGCCTGTTCCGACTGAAGAAGCCAACCCCGAGGCCGATACGGCGGACGTGACCCAGGAACAGACGACCGAAGCGCCGTCTGACCAGCCGGTGCCTGAGGAGGTGACCGAGGAAACCGCGCCCAAGGAAACCGGCGAAGTTCTGGAAACCGAGGAAAACAAGGATCAGGAGGTGGCGACATCCGCCCCGGCGAAGTCGCCCCTGCCGCGGAAGAAGCCGGAAAAACCGGCCGAGCCGGAGCCCGCGGCCCCGGCCGAAACGGCTGAGGCCCCCGCCGAACCGGCGGTTGAGGAAACGCCCGAGGTGCAGGCCGACGATGCCGTGGCCGAAGCGCTGGCGGCTGAGCTGGCGGGCGAGGCGTCCGACGAACCCGCGCCGGGAACCGGCACCGCCGATCAGGGGCCGCCGATGACGGATGGCGACAAGGATGCGTTCCGCGTGGCGGTGAAGGATTGTTGGAACGTCGGTGCCCTGTCGACCGATGCCCTGCATACGATCGTGACGATCAGCATGAGCATGAGCCCCGATGGAAAACCCGCCAACCTGAGGCTGGTGAGTTCCGAAGGCGGAAGTGACGCCTCGGCCGCGCAGGCGTTCGAGGCGGGTCGCCGCGCGATCCTGCGTTGCGCCAAGACCGGCTATCCGCTGCCGGCTGAGAAGTATGAGCAATGGAAAGAGATCGAGATCACCTTCGATCCGTCGAAGATGGCGCTCAGATGAAGTGTGAAACGGGGCACTTTTCCCCTGTAGATGTGCCTGTAGCTGTGGCAGGGAACGGACAAGGCCGGGCGAACCGGCAGGAGAGAGGCGAGAGACAGATGAAGGGTAGTGCGCGCATCAACCGGATTTTTGCTTTGGCGTTGGCGGGACTGGCCAGCATAGCCATGCCCGGCGCGGTTTCGGCCGAACCGCTGAAGATCACCATCACGGACGGCAATATCGAACCGTTGCCCTTCGCGGCACCGACGTTCATCGACGAAGGCGGCGCGGGTGATATCGCCCAGGCGATGACCCAGGTGATTGCCGCTGACCTGCAAGGCACCGGGCTTTTCACCCAGATCGACCCGGCGGCCTACATCAGCCAGGTTTCCAGCTTCGATGCGCCGGTATCCTATGCCGACTGGAAGGCGATCAATGCGCAGGCGCTGATCGTGGGCGCCGTGTCGAACAACGGCGGCAATATCAGCGTGAAGTTCAACCTTTACGATGTCTTTTCCGACACGGCCTTGGGCGAAGGTCTGCAATTTTCCGGCGGGCAGGGGGACTGGCGAAGGATCGCGCACAAGGTCGCCGATCAGATCTACAGCCGCATCACCGGCGAAGGCCCCTATTTCGACAGCCGCGTTGTCTATGTTTCCGAAAGCGGGCCGAAAGATGCGCGGCAAAAGCAGCTGGCGATCATGGATTATGACGGGGCGAATGTCAGCTATCTGACCGATGCGTCCTCCATCGTGCTGGCGCCGCGCTTTTCGGCGGCGGGCGACCGGATCCTTTACACGTCGTTCGAGACAGGGTTTCCGCGGATCATGCTGATGGATCTCGCCACCGCGTCCGCCCGCTCCATCGCCGATCTTCAGGGCAACATGACCTTCGCGCCGCGTTTTTCGCCCGATGGCGATACTGTGGCCTTCTCGCTTGAAAACGGCGGCAATACCGACATCTACCTGATGAGCCTTTCGTCGGGCCAGGTCACGCAGCTGACCAACACACCTTCGATCGAAACCGCGCCTTCGTTCAGCCCCGATGGCAGCCAGATCGCCTTTGAAAGCGACCGTTCGGGCAGCCAGCAGATCTACATCATGTCGGTCGGCGGAGGCGAGCCGGCGCGGGTATCATCGGGCGAGGGGCGCTATTCCACCCCGGTCTGGTCGCCGCGCGGCGATCTGGTGGCCTTCACCAAACAAAACGGCGGGCGGTTCCACATTGGCGTGATGCGCACCGATGGCAGCGAAGAGCGGCTTCTGACCGCCTCCTACCTCGATGAAGGGCCGACCTGGGCGCCGAACGGGCGGGTGATCATGTTCACCCGTGAAAGTGCAGGTGAACGCGGATCGGCGCAGCTTTTCTCGGTCGATATTTCGGGTCGGGCGCTGAAACAGGTGCCGACCGAAGGCGCGGCCTCTGACCCGGCCTGGTCGCCCTTGCTGCCCTGAGGGGCCAGATGTGGCGTTTCCAAGCACGGGAACGGATGATATGGTAGGCACGATGAAACCAAGCTATCGGGCCAAGAACAAAAGGGCGGACAACATGCAGAAGATTTCCTCGATTTTCCTACTGGTCGGCGCGCTGGCGTTGTCGGCCTGTAACAACCCCGACCGCTTCGGCGCGGGTGCTGGCGGCGCAGGCGGGGCGGGCGGTGCCGGTGGCATCGGCGTCGGTGGTCTGGGTGATCCGAATAACCCGGCCAGCCCGGCCTATTTCCAGCAGCGTATCGGCGATACCGTGCGTTTCTCGGTCGATCAGCACACGCTGACACCCGAGGCACAGGCAACGCTGACCGCACAGGCCCAGTGGCTGAACCAGAACCCCGGCTATACCGCGATCATCGAAGGCCATGCCGACGAACAGGGAACGCGGGAATATAACCTCGCGCTTGGCGCGCGCCGTGCCACCGCCGTTCAGCAATATCTGATCGCGCAGGGCGTCTCGGCCGCACGGCTGAAGACGGTGTCCTACGGCAAGGAACGTCCGCTTGCGGTCTGTTCAGAGGAAAGCTGCTTTGCGCAGAACCGCCGTTCGGTCACGGCGATCGGCGCAGGCGCGGGCGTGTAAGGACCATTCAGGATGATCCGACCTTTTGCAAAGGTTCTGACGCTGGCGGTGGTGCTTGCCGCCGCCAGTGGCGCATTTGCCCAGGACAAGGCTGAAACGCTCGCGCAGATGCGGGCCGAATTGCAGGCGCTGGCAGGCCAGTTGCAGGCGCTGAAGTCCGAGCTGATGTCCGGTGGGCAGGCAGCGATTCAGGCGGCGGGCGGCACCAGTGCGCTTGACCGGATGAACGCGATGGAGGCGGAGCTGGCGCGGCTGACGGCGGCGACCGAGCAGGTCCAGATCCGCGTTGAAAAGGTGGTGGCCGACGGCACCAACCGGGTCGGCGATCTGGAGTTCCGCATTTGCGAGCTGGAGGAAGGCTGCGATCCGGCCAACCTGCCGGTCGCCGCGAGCCTGGGCGGGCCTGCAACAGGTGGCGTGCCCGCGACGAGCGGTGAAACAGCGCCGGCCGCAGGCGGGACCACGCCCGCCCAGCCCGGGGTCGAGCTTGCCGTGAACGAGCAGGCCGATTTCGACCGCGCCAAGGCCAAGTTCGATGCGGGCGATCATGCCGGTGCCGCTGCGGGCTTCGCGAGCTTCGTGCAGAATTATCCCGGCGGCCCGCTGACCGGCGAGGCGCAGTATCTGCAAGGCGAGGCTCTGTCCAAATCCGGCGATACATCGGGCGCGGCACGGGCCTATCTTGCGGCCTTTTCCGGTGCGCCCGAAGGGCCACGCGCGGCGTCGTCGCTACTGAAGCTTGGCGCGGCGCTGGGTTTGCTTGGCCAGACGCAAGATGCCTGTGTGACGCTCGGTGAAGTGCCCGCGCGCTTCCCGCAGGCGCCAGAGGCGGGGGAGGCAACGACCGCCATGCAGGGTCTTGGCTGCCAGTGACGGCAGGGGCGGACAGCCTTCTGGCGCTTCTGAAGGCGACATTCACGCCCGGCCCCCCAAAGGGGCTGGGCGTTGCCGTTTCCGGCGGGGGCGACTCGATGGCGCTTCTGCATCTGCTGGCGCGCTGGCGGGTCGAGGGTGGGCCAGAGATTGCAGCCGTGACGGTTGATCACCGGATCAGGCCCGAAGGAGCGGCGGAGGCCGCTTTCGTGGCCGGTGTCTGTGCGGCGCTTTCGGTGCCACATGCGACGCTGGTCTGGCAGGGCTGGGACGGCAAGGGTAATCTGCCCGATCAGGCCCGGCGCGCGCGCTACGGGCTGATCGCGGACTGGGCACGGCAACGGGGGTTCGCACAAGTGGCGCTGGGTCATACAATGGATGATCAGGCGGAAAACTTCGTGATGCGGCTTGCGCGCGGGTCGGGCGTCGATGGTCTGGCCGCGATGGCCCACCGGCGAAAGGCACATGGCATCTTGTTTCTTCGCCCGCTCCTCTGGGCGCGGCGCGAGGAGTTGCGGACCTATCTGCGCGCCATGACGGCCGCGTGGGTCGATGATCCGACCAATGAGGATACCGCCTACGAGCGCGTGCAGGCGCGCCAGGCGCTTGCGGTTCTGGCGCCACTGGGGATCACCGCCGAAAGCCTTGTCGCCACTGCGCACCGGCTGGACATGGCGCGCACGGCGTTGAATCAAGCCGCCCACGATCTTGCCCGCGCGGCGGCGCGTGTCGAGGCGGGCGACGTGATCGTGCGCCGTGATCCTTTCGATGCGGCGCCCCTTGAAACACAGGCCCGGCTGATGGCGCATGCACTGTGCTGGATCGCCTCGGCGGAATACCGCCCGCGATTTGCGGCCCTTGGCGAGGTGATGCGTCAGATTGCCGCCGGAAAGCGCGCAACCCTGCACGGCTGCCTGATCATGCCACGCAGGGGCGGCTATCACATCACGCGCGAAGCGGCGGCCACGCCCGGCGACGGGGCGCCGGATAGGCTCTGGGATGGTCGCTGGTGTGTATCGGGGCCCTTGGAGCCCGGAATTTCCGTTCGCGCGCTGGGAAAGACCGGGTTGGCGCAGATGCCCGTCCCGCCTGATCGTACCCGGCCGCAAGCCAGTTTTCTGGCCCAACCCGCGATTTGGCGGGGGGAGCAATTGGTCGCCGCACCGCTGGCCGGATGGGGCAATGGCTGGCGAGCGGAACTGGCGCAAGACGAAGAGGATTTCTTCACATCTTTAATCCTGCATTGAACCTGCCCGACTTATCTCTATTTTAGTCAGGAAGGCCGCGCCCTTCGGGGCGTGTGCGGCATTTTTGGAGGCTTCTTTTGGGCAACGCGAGAAATATCGCCTTCTGGGTCGTTCTGTTCCTCCTGGTTCTGGCACTGTTCAATCTGTTCAGTGGCAATCAGGCGACCCTGAACGCGCGAACCCTGTCATATTCGGACTTCATCCAGAAGGTGGATGCGGGCGAAGTGTCGGGGGTGACGCTTGATGGTGAACAGGTCATCGTCAAGACCGCAGATGGCAGCCAGTGGGTGACGATCCGCCCTGAGGGCGAAGAGTTGAACACCCAGCTTGTCGACAAGCTGATTGCCAAGAACGTGACCGTTACTGCCGAAAAACAATCGCAGTCGGGCTTCTTTTCGCTGCTGGGGGTGTGGCTGCCGTTCATCATCCTGATCGGCGTCTGGGTGTTCTTCATGAACCGGATGCAAGGTGGGGGCAAAGGCGGGGCGATGGGCTTTGGCAAATCGCGCGCCAAACTGCTGACCGAAAAGCATGGCCGCGTGACCTTTGACGATGTGGCCGGCATTGATGAGGCCAAGGAAGAGCTTGAGGAGATCGTGGAATTCTTGCGCAACCCGCAGAAATTCTCGCGCCTTGGTGGCAAGATTCCGAAAGGCGCGCTGCTCGTCGGCCCGCCCGGTACCGGTAAGACCCTGCTGGCCCGCGCCATCGCGGGCGAGGCGGGCGTGCCCTTCTTCACCATCTCCGGCTCGGACTTCGTGGAGATGTTCGTGGGTGTGGGCGCGTCACGCGTCCGCGACATGTTCGAACAGGCCAAGAAGAACGCCCCCTGCATCGTCTTCATCGACGAGATTGACGCCGTGGGCCGGTCGCGGGGCGTGGGCTTCGGTGGCGGCAATGACGAACGCGAACAGACGCTGAACCAGCTTCTGGTCGAAATGGACGGGTTTGAGGCGAACGAGGGGATCATCATCGTCGCGGCCACCAACCGCAAGGACGTGCTGGACCCGGCGCTTCTGCGCCCCGGCCGTTTTGACCGCCAGATCCACGTGCCGAACCCCGATATCAAGGGACGCGAAAAGATCCTGACGGTTCACGCCCGCAAGGTGCCGCTTGGCCCCGATGTCGACCTGCGCCTGATCGCGCGCGGCAGCCCCGGCTTTTCGGGGGCCGATCTCGCGAATCTGGTTAACGAAGCCGCACTGATGGCCGCGCGTTACGGTCGCCGCTTCGTCACCATGGAAGATTTCGAAAACGCCAAAGACAAGGTGATGATGGGGGTGGAGCGCCGCAGCATGGTGCTGACGCCCGAGCAAAAGGAAATGACCGCCTGGCACGAAGCCGGTCACGCGATCGTTGGCATGGCGCTGCCGCTGTGCGATCCGGTCTACAAGGCCACAATCATCCCGCGCGGTAATGCGTTGGGCATGGTGGTCAGCCTGCCAGAAATGGACCGGCTGAACTATCACAAGGACGAGGCGAAAGAGAAGATCGCCATGACCATGGCGGGCAAAGCGGCCGAGATCATCAAGTTCGGGGCTGATCGCGTGTCCAACGGCCCGGCGGGCGATATCCAGCAGGCGTCGGCCATTGCCAGGGCAATGGTGATGCGCTGGGGCATGTCCGACAAGGTCGGCAATATCGACTATGCAGAGGCGCATGAAGGCTACAATGGCTCGACCGGCGGCTTCTCCCTGTCGGCCAAGACCAAGGAGCTGATCGAGAGCGAAGTGAAGCGCCTGATCGAGGAAGGCTACGATGTGGCGCGCAAGATCTTGCTGGAGAAGGCGGTCGAGTTCGAGCGGCTGGCCAAGGGACTTCTGGAGTATGAAACCCTGACCGGCGACGAGATCCGCAAAGTCACGGCGGGTGAACAGCTTGGAAAAGGCGACGCGGACGATGACAGCGGCGGCGGTTCGGCTGTCACCTCGCTTGTGCCCAAGGCGGGCAAGCCCAAGGCACCGAAGGCCGGGTTGGAGCCCGAACCTTCGGCCTGAACAAAGGGTGGGGCATGACGGACTGGAAGCCGGATCTATATGCCCGCTTTCGCGACCTGCGCCTGCGACCGGCTTTGGATTTGCTGGCGCAGGTGCCTGATCTGCCCGCGGGCAACGTGGTTGATCTGGGCTGTGGCGGCGGCGCGGCGGCGCCTGCGCTTCGCAGCCAGTTTCCGGGACGCCGAATAGAGGGGATCGACGGCTCGCCCGCCATGCTTGAACGCGCGGAGGCAACCGGTCTTTACGATCGGCTGGCCGAGGCCGACATAGCCAACTGGCGCCCCGAACATCCGCCCGCCCTGATCTTTTCCAACGCCGCCCTGCAATGGCTGCCCGATCATGACCGCCTTCTGCCGCGGCTGGCGGCATCACTTGCGTCCGGGGGCGTTCTTGCCGTGCAGATGCCCCGCCAGTATGGCGCGCCCTCGCATCGTTTCTTGCGCGATTTTGCCGCCGACATGTTTCCCGACAGGTTCGATCTGGCCGACTGGCGCCCCCCGGTTGCCACCGCTTCCGATTATTACCGCCTGCTCGCCCCGCTTGGGCAGGTGAATGTCTGGCAGACCGACTATGTGCAGAAACTGCCGCCGGGACCGGCTGGCCATCCGGTGCGGCATTTCACAGAAGCCACCGCAATGCGCCCTTATCTTGATCGCCTGACCGCGAACGAGGCGCGGGACTTCGTGCAGCGCTATGAGGCGGCCCTGACCATCGCCTATCCGGCCGAAGCCGATGGCACGGTGCTGTTTCCGTTCCGGCGCCTGTTTTTCGCCCTGACCCGATAGGATCTCATGCCTGCCCTGATCCCAACCGACCACATCGCCACAATCACCTGGCTGGGCCGGGTCGAGAACCGCGAGGCTGCACTTGCTTCCCGCCCGCTCGACCATCTGCGGGCGACCTTTGCGGGACCTGAAGGCGAGGCGCATGGCGGGCTGACGCGCCTTTCTTGCTCAAGGGTGCTTGGGCAATATCCGCGCAACACCGAAATCCGCAACACCCGCCAGTTCGCGATCCTGTCGGCAGAGGAGCTGGCCGATATCGCGGCCGCGATGGGCCTCGATGCGCTCGATCCTGCGCTGGTGGGGGCAAGCATGGTCCTGTCCGGCATCCCGGATTTCAGCCATCTTCCTCCCTCCGCACGGCTTCAGGGCGAGGGCGGTGCGACCCTGGTTATCGACATGCAGAACCGCCCCTGCGTTCTGCCGGCCAAGGAAATCGAGGCCGCCCACTCGGGCAAGGGCAAGCTTTTCAAACCTTCCGCCGAGGGGCGGCGCGGGGTGACCGCCTGGGTCGAGCGTGAAGGCATGTTTCGCCTGGGCGAACGGGTTCGCCTGCATATTCCCGATCAACGCCCATGGGCCTTTTCCGCTACGCCGCAAGCCTGATCCACCGCGTCACGCCGCCTGTTTCCGATGGGAAACAGGCTCTGGCGCTTCCAGCGCGGAACATGTCGGAAATCGTCCGTATCCGACGGGATACCGCAGTTAGAAGCGGGGAAACTGCCCGGCCTTCTGCCGGCAGATCACCCTTGAACGGAGACCGCCATGAGCTTCAAGACGGACATAGAGATAGCGCGGGGGGCGTCGAAGCTTCCGATATTGGAGGTT
>DAORUY010000070.1:0-12682 GCA_035433445.1 Paracoccaceae bacterium | reverse complement strand
CCCACATCCTGCCGTTGGAGAAGATCAACGAAGGCTTCGATCTCATGCACGCAGGCAAATCCATCCGCGCCGTCGTCGTCTATTGATTGGCAATTCGCGACCCAAGGACATGCAATCGGACCGGCGACGGCGTCGGCCAACAGAAGGATCTAAAACATGACCAAACCGAAACTGCATCCGGCGCTGGATAACGGCATTGCCCCCACTTCGGATGATTTTAAAGGCGGCACGCTGGTTTGCGCCTGCAAGAACAAGCCGGTGCGCGTGCGGGTCGAGGGCCAGATCGCCCATAACCACGCCTGCGGCTGCACCAAGTGCTGGAAGCCTGACGGCGCGACGTTCTCGATTGTGGCCGTCGCGCCGCATGACAAGGTTACGGTGTTGGAAAATGGCGACAAGCTGGCCGTGGTTGATCCGAACGCGCTGATCCAGCGTCACGCCTGCAAGGAGTGCGGCGTGCATATGTATGGCCCCGTCACCAAGGTTCATCCATTCCAGGGGCTGGATTTCATCCACCCCGAGCGGTTCGAGGAAAAGGGGTGGGCGCAGCCCGGCTTTGCCGCCTTTGTCTCGTCGGTGATCGAGGCCGGGATTGACCCCGCGCAGATGGATGGCATCCGCAGCCAGTTGCGGACAGTGGGACTGGAGCCATCGGACTGCCTGAACCCGGCGCTGATGGATTACATCGCGACCTGGACTGTCCAACACCGGACCTGACCGACCACGTAACAGCCGCAAGCGGTCATTCCGCTTGCGGCGCTGAATGCGTGTGCTGTCGGCGTGAAATCGAACGGATCCAGCGGCGCAGTTCAACGCCGAAAGGCTTGTCCAGCGCCGCCGGATCCCAGGCCAGCGAATAGGGTTGTGGCAATTGCAGACGAATGTCGAAGGGCACCACCAGACGGCCGGACTTGATGTCGTCGGCCGCCATGGACATTTGCGCCAGAACAAACCCTCGCCCGTTGATCGCCGCATCGATCGCAGCGCTGGACATGAAGAACGCCACCTCGCCCAAAGCCTTGCGGTGCGGCGCGCCAATATGTGCCGCCCAGTCCGCCCAGCCCGGGCGCGAGCCGTATTCCTGGCTCCATTCTATGCCCAGCAGCGGCAGGTCAAGGATGTCGGCGGGCTTTCGCAGGTCGTGCAGCCCCTGAATGGAAGGTGCGCAGGCGGGAACAACCCAATCGGTGAAAAGTTCGGCCCAATGGTCATAATGCTTGATCGCATCGCCATAAGACAGCCGGAAATCCACGCCCTCGGCACCAAAGTCAGGTTCGGCATCCGCGCCTATCAGCCGGACCTGCGCGGCCGGACGGCCGGTCTGCCAATCGACCAACTGCGCCCCGATCCATTTCGAGGCGAGCGAGCCCGGGCAGGACAGGGTAAGGGTCGTCTCTGCGCGCGCCTGTTCAATCTTGGCCTGAGCCTCGCGCAGCTTGTCAAAGCCCGCCCTGATGTCGGCATGGTAGCGCTGTCCACGGGCGGTCAGCGCAATCGCCTTGCCACGACGTTCGATCAAGCGTTGCCCCGCCGCTTCTTCGGCAAGTCGCAGCTGCTGACTGATCGCCCCGACCGTCACCCCCAGTTCGGCGGCTGCCGCACTCGCACTTCCCAACCGCCCGAATGCTTCAAGCGCTTGAAGAGACCGAAGAGAAGGGAGCCGCTGCATGTCATCCTCCTGCATCCTTTGGTTTAGTTTTTCTAAAATGAAACGCAGGTGCAAGCGCTATCTCGTACGGGCACAACAGGCCAGCCATCATCCTTCGTGAACTCAGGAGCACATCATGTATTTGCAAAACAGTTGGTACGTCGCCGCGTGGGATCACGAGGTTGGCGATGGGCTTTTTCCGGTCAAGATGCTGGGCGAAGAGATCGTGCTTTACCGCAAGACCAACGGCGAAGTTGCGGCGCTTGAGGATGCCTGCCCGCATCGCAAGCTGCCGCTGTCGATGGGGCGCATCAAGGGTGACACTGTCGAATGCGGCTATCATGGCCTGACGTTTGACGGCACCGGCACCTGCACCCGCGTCCCCGGTGTCGAGAAGATTCCGCATGTCGCCTGCGTACGTTCCTATCCGATCCAAGAGCGCTATGGCCTCCTGTGGGTCTGGATGGGCGATGCCGAAAAGGCCGATCCATCGCTGATCTTTGAGGTCGACCACTGGGGCGATCCGGCCTGGGGGCTGAACCGCGGCGACTCGATGGCGATCAACTGCAACTATCTCTACATGACCGATAACCTCCTGGACCCGTCGCATGTGGCTTGGGTTCATCAGACATCATTCGGAAATGCTGCTACCGAAGAAGCGCCGCTCGAAACCACGATCGGCGAAAAAGGCGTCACGGTCTGGCGCTGGATGCTGGATGTGGAACCGGCACCCTTTTATGCGCCCTACCTCAAGTTCAAGGGCAATTGCGACCGCAAGCAGCACTACGAGGTGCATTACCCCAGCCACGCCATCATCAAGGCGATCTTTGCGCCCGCGGGCACCGGCGGGGAAGGCCGACCACTGCATGAAGATGTGTTCCTCATGGACAGCTACAATTTCATGACCCCGATCGACGAGAACACGACCAAGTACTATTGGTTCCAGATGCGCAATTTCGCGCCCAACGACGCGAAAATCTCGGCTGAATTCGCCACCTCGGTGCGGGGCGCCTTTGATGAGGATCGCGCCGTTCTGACGGCCGTCCACAAGGGCATGGCCAACAAGCGCACGCCGAACCTTGATCTGAAGATCGATGTGGGGCCGCTGCGGTTCCGCCGCAATCTGGCAAAGCTGATCGAGGCCGAGCAGGCTCAGAAAGTCGCGGCGGAATGAGGCCCGACATCGACCAGCCTGCGAACGGCAAGGGTGGTTTTCGCGGCCTGAAGGTTGTCGCGAAAACTCCCGAAAGCAGCCTGATCACGTCGTTCCATCTGGAAGCGGCGAATGGTTCGGTCCTGCCCGCATTCCGTCCGGGCCAGTTTCTGGTGTTCAAGATCCCGTCGGGCGATGCGAAGGGCTACGTTCTGCGCAACTACAGCCTGTCCGGCGCGCCCGACGATGCCACCCTCTACCGCATCTCGGTCAAGCGCGAGCCGTCAGCCAGACCGGGTCTGCCAGTCGGGTTGAGCTCAAATTACCTGCATGACAGCATCGGCGTCGGCGATGTGTTGACGGTCGATGGTCCGCGCGGTGATTTCGTGCTGGACGAGACGAGCAACCGGCCTGTTGTTTTGTTGAGCGGCGGGGTCGGGCTGACCCCGATGGTCGCCATGCTGCACCGGCTTGCCAGCCATTCGACCCGGCGGGTCCTGTTCTTGCATGCCTGTGATAACGGCGACGTGCATGCGCTGCGCGATGAGGTTCTACAGCTGATTGCGCAGCGCCCTGGTCTTTCCGCGCATTTCTGCTATCGCCAGCCCAGTGATGCCGACCGCGCCAAGGGCTGTTTCGACAGCGAAGGTTTCGTTACGCGCGACGTCCTGCAAAGTCTTCTTTGTCTGGATGACTATGAGTTCTATCTCTGCGGTCCGCCGCCGTTCATGCAGGCGCTCTATCCGGCGCTACGCAGCCTTGGCGTCGAGAAATCACGGATCGCATACGAATTCTTCGGCCCTGCGACGGTGCTGGAGCCGGGGGCTGCCCTAGCCCAGCCGACCCCAAAACCGGCGCCCCCGGCAACAGGGGACAGCACTGCGCCAAATGTCACCTTCCGCAAGTCAGGCATTTCGGCAGCCTGGAACCCGAAGGCGCAATCCTTGCTGGCCTTCGCCGAAGAACTTGGCCTGACCCCCGAATTCAGTTGCCGCGCCGGGGTTTGCGGCAGCTGCAAAGCCCATCTTGTCGAGGGTAGCGTGGCGTATTTTGAAGACCCGCTGGACGAACTGGCGGATAACGAGGTGCTGCTGTGCTGCGCCAAACCGACAACCGAAATCATCCTGGACTTGTGAGCGAGCCAATGAGCCAACCCGTCAACCCGAATGTCGCGGCGCTGCCGCCATACAACGCCGGAATGCCGCTGGCGCGCGCCCGCGAAATCTCGGGTCGGGAGGACTTGGCGCGTCTGGCCAGCAACGAAAATCCTGACGGCTGCTCGCCAGCGGTCATGCAGGCACTGCGTTCGCCTGATTTCGAACCCTGGCGTTATGCCGATCCGACATGTTCGGCACTGCGGGCGGCCCTTGCCGCGCGGCTTGGCGTTGAAGCGGGCGCGATCGTTGCGGGCAATGGTTCGGAAGAACTGATTGCGGCGATTTCACGGGGCATTCTTGTTGCGGATACGCAGGTCGTGACGGTAATTCCGAGCTTTGGCCTACACGAGATCGAGCCTTTGGCGGCAGGGGCCACCGTGATCAAGGTGCCGATGACACTTGGTGCCGATTTCGACCTGCCCGCGCTTGAGGCCGCGATTGCGGCGGGACCGCGTGTGGTATTTCTGTCCTCGCCCTGGAACCCGGTCGGGCCGGGGCTGAGCCGTGCCAATCTGCAGCGCTTGATTGCGGCGGTGCGGCCCGGCACCTTGTTCGTGCTGGACGAGGCCTATTTCGAGTTCGCCGATCCCGGTGCGCCAGATGGCCTTGAAGCCCTGCGCAACAGCGGCATTGCCTTCGTAGTCTTGCGCACCTTTTCCAAGGCTTACGGACTGGCCGGCTTGCGCGTGGGATACGCGGTGTGTTCCGATCCCGAAATCGCTCGCGTCATTGCTGCGGCGAAAACCCCGTTCAACGTCAACGGAGCGGCGCAATTGGCGGCAGTGGCCGCGCTGGCAGATCAGGGTTGGATGACGACGTCGGTCGCCGGCATTCGTGCCGAACGGGCGCGAGTTGCGGTAGCCCTGGCGGCGCTGGGGGTGCGGGTGGCGGCATCGCAGACCAACTTCCTGTTTTTCGATACCGGCAGGGACAGTGCCGAGATGGCGAACGCGCTGCTGCGGGAAGGGCTGATCATCAAGCCTTGGCGCGAACCGGGATATGAGACCTGGCTGCGCAGCACGATCGGTACGGTGGTCGAAAATGACCGGCTGATCGCCGCCGTGGCGAAAATTGTGCGTCCATGACCGCGCGCCCCGCTTTTGCGCCTGAAATGCATGCCCTACGGGCCGCCCTGATCCAGGCGGTCGGCGCCCGCCATGTGCGCGAAGACCCCGGCCCGGATCACGGCGCGACCCTCATCGTACTGCCGGGTTCAACGGCCGAGGTCAGCGCTGTCGTCAAGGTCTGCCAGTCGCATGGGGCCAGCATCGTGCCGCAGGGGGGGCACACTGGGTTGGTCGGGGGCTGCCAGTCGCAACCCGGGCAGGTGGTGCTGTCGCTGTCCCGCATGACGCGCATCGAAACCATCAATCCTTCCGAAAGGGTCGCTGTGGTCGAGGCTGGAGTTGCGCTGGAAGCGCTGCAAAACGCCGCGCTGGCGCATGGCTTGGAACCCGGCATCGATCTGGCGGCGCGTGGATCGGCGACGATTGGAGGCATGGTGTCGACCAACGCCGGCGGGATCATGGCATTTCGTCACGGGGTAATGCGCCATCGTATTCTGGGGCTGGAAGCGGTTCTGGCCGATGGCAGCGTCTATTCCGAAATGACACGGGTAATAAAAAATACTGCCGGATATGATCTGAAACACCTTTTCATCGGCGCCGAAGGGACGTTGGGCATCGTGACCCGGGTGGTCTTGCGGCTGGAGCCGGTTCGTCCCGCCAGCGTGACGCTGCTTTTGGGCCTGCACTCCGCAGATGAGGCGCTGGAGGCCATCGCCCTGGCTCTGCACTCGTCGACCAGCTCGTTGCGGGCGGCTGAGGGGTTGTGGCAATCCTACATTCGGCTGACCGCAAAGGGTCAGGGCTGGGCCGAACCTGACTTCCCGTTGGATAAGCCGATCTATTTGCTTTTGATGCTTGCCGGTGCCGAGGAAGCCGCGCTGCATGAGGAAGCCGAACGGATGTTTGGCCTTTTGACAGACCGATTTGCCGCAACGACAGGCATCCTGGCAAGCTCGAAGCGACAGGAAGAGGAGTTGTGGCTGCTGAGAGAGGATACCGACCAACTCTATCGCATGCACGCCGCCGCACCCTCTTACGATGTTTCAGTCCCGCTGTCGGAGATCGGAACTTATCTTGAAACGGTACTGGCCCGGCTGGCATCGTTGGATGGGGGAATGGCCCCCTACGTCTTTGGCCACCTCGCAGATGGCAACCTGCATATCGTGCTCGATCGGGCGGGACCCCTGTCGGACGATGTCAGTCAATCCGTCGAAAACGCGCTTTATGCCGACCTGAACGCAATCGGCGGATCGTTTTCCGCCGAACACGGGGTTGGCACAAAGCGCGTGTCGGCCCTGATCGATACCGCTGACCCAGTGAAGATGCAGCTTATGCGGCGTTTGAAAGACACCCTTGATCCAGCAGGTCTGCTCAATCCGGGAAAGGTGCTGCGAACGACAGCAAGCACACCGCAGAGCCGCTGAAAGGCTCTGTCAGAGCACGGATGCCGAAGCGAGTGAGGCGGTCGCATAGCCCGAGGGGACGACCGAGCGCTGCCCCCTTAAGGGCAATATCGAACAAGACCGCCCTTATGCAGGGTGGATTGCCGGGCGCGGTCTGGGGGGGCGGTCCACGGCCGCCCCTTTTCGCTGCTTCCGCATCCGCCCCGAGGTCATCCGCCTGGCGTTGCAGGCGTATGTTCGCTTTCCTTTTGGAGGAATCTGAGACGAGTTCGCATTTGTCTTAGGGCGCCGCCAGTTGCATAATAATTTGATTTTGAATGGATTTGCGCTGTGCCTTCTTCGGCACAAGGCGCGCCGCGGAAAGACAGACTGGTATCCGAAAATGTGAAGCAGCCGATGAAATAGCGCCTGACGTGATGGGCGCCTCTGTCGGTACTGGGCGGCGTGGTATTTGGCTGCCGGGTCGACACCCCTTGCGCGGCCTTCGTCCCTTTGGCAGAGAGGCGGAATGACCTTGACCGACCTTTCCGAACTTCCTGCCGTGCGCGGCACGCTCACGGCCGACCGGCCGCTTTCCGATCTGACCTGGCTGCGGGTTGGCGGGCCGGCCGACTGGCTTTTCCAGCCAGCCGATGTCGACGATCTTGCGGCCTTCCTGGCGGGGTTGCGACCTGACCTTCCGGTCTTTCCGATGGGTGTGGGGTCCAACCTGATCGTGCGCGATGGCGGTTTGCGGGCCGTGGTGGTGCGTCTGGGGCGCGGGTTCAATTCCATAGCGGTCGATGGCAATCGGATCACGGCTGGGGCGGCGGCGCTCGATGCGCATGTGGCGCGGCGCGCGGCTGAAGCCGGGCTTGACCTGACCTTCCTGCGCACCATCCCCGGTTCCATCGGCGGCGCGGTCAGGATGAATGCGGGCTGTTACGGCAGCTATGTCGCCGATCACCTGATCGCGGCTGAGGTGGTCTTGCGCAATGGTGATAAGGCGCTGCTTTCAAGGGATGATCTGAAGTTTGTCTATCGTGGCTCCGCCCTGCCGGAAGGGGCTGTCCTGATCGGAGCGACGTTCGAGGCCGCTCCTGGCGATCCTGCGGATCTTGTGGCGCGAATGGAGGATCAGCTTGCCAAGCGTGATGCGTCCCAGCCCACCAAAGAACGCTCTGCCGGATCAACCTTCCGCAACCCGGCCGGGTTCTCTTCGACCGGGCGGGCGGATGATGTCCATGATTTGAAGGCTTGGAAGCTGATTGCCGATGCCGGAATGCGCGGCGCGCGGCGCGGCGGTGCGCAGATGAGCGAGATGCACGCGAACTTCCTTCTGAACGCCGGGGGGGCGACAGCCGCCGACCTGGAAGGTTTGGGCGAAGAGGTGCGAAAAAGGGTTTTCCAAACCAGCGGAATAACGTTAGAGTGGGAAATCATGCGCGTCGGTGAACCGGCGGCGGATAAATAAACAAAACCAAAGACTAATCCTGGGGATAAAATCCCCGGACAACAGGGGCGCAAAGCCCCGGAAACAGGCAGATGGCGGGCAAGTCGAGCAGGCAAGCCTCCAAAGTGGCGGTACTGATGGGTGGGCTTTCCGCAGAGCGGGAGGTCTCTCTCAGTTCAGGGCGCGAATGCGCCCAGGCCCTGCGGGAGGCGGGATATGAGGCTGTCGAGGTCGATGCGGGCCGCGACCTTGCCGCACGTATGGCTGACCTGCGCCCCGATGTCTGTTTCAATGCCCTTCATGGCCGCTGGGGCGAGGATGGCTGCGTGCAGGGCATCCTGGAATGGATGGCCATTCCCTATACCCATTCTGGCGTGCTGGCTTCGGCTCTGGCTATGGACAAGACGCGCGCGAAGGATGTCTACCGCGCCCATGGAATTCCTGTCGCGGCAAGTGTCATCGCCGCGACCGCCGAAGTGCAGGCCCGGCATGTGATGGCGCCGCCCTATGTGGTCAAGCCCAACAGCGAAGGTTCGTCCGTCGGAGTCTATATCGTGCAGGAGGCCGCGAATGGCCCGCCGGTCTTGTCGCCGGATATGCCCGCGACGGTTATGGTCGAACAATATGTGCCGGGGCGCGAGCTGACCGTCTCGGTTCTGGGTGACCGGGCGTTGGGTGTGACCGAGATCATCACAGACAAATGGTATGACTATCATGCCAAATATGCGCCGGGGGGATCGCGCCATGTGTGCCCGGCAGACATTCCGCAAGACATCACAAAAGCTTGCCTCGATCACGCCTTGAAGGCGCATCAGGCGCTGGGCTGCCGGGGCCTGTCGCGGTCCGATTTCCGCTGGGATGAGGGCAGGGGACTTTCGGGGCTGTTCATCCTGGAAACCAATACCCAACCGGGTATGACCCCCACTTCGCTTGCACCGGAACATGCAGCGCTAGTGGGGATGTCGTTCCCGCAGCTCTGTGCCTGGCTGGTGGAGGATGCCTCATGCAATCGCTGAGAGCCACTGAGCGTCCGGTTTCCCACTATCGCGGCGCGCGGACGCAGGCCACGCCGGGGCTACGATTTTCGCTGCGCCGGTCAGACCGTGATGCGGTGGAGCAGGACGACGAACCCGTCGAAGAGGCGCGCGAAGGCGCATTGGCGCGCGCCGCGAATCTGTTGAAACAGCCAGTGGCGGCGCTTCCGATGCGGGCGGAGCCGTCGGTCAGCCGGGCCGAGCCGCGGCAGGTTGCGGACCGGCGTGATCCTGCGCCATCGCGTCTGGCCTACCGGATGGAGCGCCTCTGGCTGACGCCGTTCTTCCGCGTCTTCATGCGGATGGGCCTGCCGGTCTTGCTGATCGCGGGGGCGATCGGGCTTTATCTGAGTGATCAGGACCGTCGCGCCGCTTTGACAGGCAAGTTCGCCGACCTGCGCGCCCAGATCGAGAACCGACCAGAATTCATGGTGTCGCTGATGGCGATTGACGGGGCTTCCCAGCCGGTTGCGGATGCGGTGCGCGGCATGGTGACGGTGCCTTTGCCCGCGTCTTCCTTCCAACTTGATCTGGAGGCTATGCGCGCCGCCATCGAGCAGATCGATGCAGTGGAAAGCGCCCGCCTGATGGTTCGGAACGGCGGAGTGCTGGCGGTGGAAATCACCGAACGCAAGCCCGCGATCCTGTGGCGGACCGAAACCTCGGTCGAGATGCTGGACAAAACCGGGCATCGCGTGGCCACGCTTATAGATCGCGAAGCGCGCCCCGATCTGCCGCTGATGACCGGGGTGGGCGCGCAGGATCATGTGCCCGAAGCGCTGGCCATCCTGACCGCCGCCCAGCCGATCTTGCCGCGCGTGCGCGGCCTTGTCCGTATGGGCGACCGGCGTTGGGATCTGGTTCTGGACCGCGATCAGCGGATCATGCTGCCCGAGATTGACCCCGTGCAGGCGGTCGAACGGGCGATGGCCATCGACATGGCCGAAGAAATGCTGGCGCGCGACCTTGCGGTGGTCGATCTGCGCAACCCCGAACGCCCGACACTGAGAATGACGGCGCGGGCGGTCGAGGTGTCAAAAGCAATAACAGAAACCGTGACGAAAGTGGCAGGCGAATGACGGATCTATACCAGATGCAACGGGCAATGCGGAACATGCGCCGGGCGGCGATGCAGCGTGGCGTGGTGGCGATCCTTGATGTCGGCACCTCAAAGATTGCCTGTCTGGTCCTGAAATTCGACGGGGAAAGCCCGGTGCGGGAAGATGGGCTGGGGTCGTTGGCCGGTCAGTCGCAATTTCGGGTGATAGGAGCCGCCACCACCCGTTCGCGCGGCGTGCGTTTCGGTGAGATCGACGCGATTCCGGAAACCGAGCGTGCGATCCGCACCGCCGTGCAGGCCGCGCAGAAGATGGCCAATGTGCGGGTCGACCATGTGATCGCAAGTTTTTCGGGCGCACGTCCGCGCAGCTATGGGTTGGCGGGGGAAATCACGCTTGCCGCCGGTCAGGTCAGCGAACAGGACGTGGGGCGCGTGCTGGCGGCCTGCGACGTGCCGGACTTTGGCGAAAACCGCGAAGTGCTGCATGCCCATCCGGTGAATTTTGCCATCGACCACCGCACGGGCATGGCCGATCCCCGTGGCCATGTCGGCAACCGGCTGGCGGCGGACATGCATCTCGTGACGATCGACACGCAACTGGTGCAGAACCTGGTTTACTGCATCAAGCGCTGTGATCTGGAACTCGCTGGTCTGGCGTCGTCGGCCTATGTGTCGGGTATCGCGGCGCTGGTCGAAGATGAACAGGAACTGGGCGCCGCCTGCATCGACATGGGCGGCGGCGCGACCGGCATTTCGATCTTCATCAAGAAGCACATGATCTTCACCGACTCTGTGCGGCTGGGGGGCGATCACGTCACCAATGACATCTCCAAGGGCCTGCACGTGCCCATGACGGTGGCCGAGCGGATCAAGACCTACCATGGCGGGGTTTTTGCAACCGGCATGGATGACCGCGAGATGATCGAGATCGGATCGGACTGCGGCGACTGGGACAAGGACCGTCGCACCGTCAGCCGGACCGAACTGATCGGGATCATCCGTCCGCGTGTCGAGGAGATCTTCGAGGAAGTCCGCGCCATGCTGGATGCTGCCGGGTTCGACCAGTTGCCGAGCCAGCAGATCGTGCTGACCGGGGGGGCGAGCCAATTGCCGGGCCTCGACGGGCTGGCAACGCGCATCCTGGGCCAGAACGTGCGACTGGGTCGTCCGCTGCGCGTTCAGGGGCTGCCGCAAGCCGCCACGGGGCCGGCTTTTGCCTCGATCGTGGGGCTGAGTCTCTTTGCTGCTCACCCCCAGGATGAGTGGTGGGATTTCGAGATTCCCGCAGAACGTTATCCGGCCCGCTCCCTCCGGCGAGCCGTCAAATGGTTCAGAGACAACTGGTAACCACAAAATCCTGACAGTTAGGCGAAATGCCGCCGAAAAAGATGCCATGCCCCCCTATATTTTGTGGGGGTATGGCCTTTTTTCGCGTGACCTTAAGCGATTCTGTCAGTAAATTTGGCCTAATGCGGGGGAATTGGCCCTTCGAGGCCCAATTATAGACAGGCGGATACCAATGGCATTGAATCTGACGATGAGCGAGCATGACGATCTGAGGCCGAGGATCACGGTTTTTGGCGTAGGCGGTGCCGGCGGCAACGCGGTCAACAACATGATTGCGCAACAGCTTGAGGGCGTGGAGTTCGTCGTGGCGAATACCGACGCGCAAGCGCTTGCCCAGAACAATGCCAAGGCGCGCATCCAGATGGGCGTGAAAGTCACCGAAGGTCTGGGCGCAGGTGCGCGTCCGTCGGTCGGGGCGGCCGCCGCCGAAGAGACGATCGAGGAGATCGTCGATCATCTGGCTGGCGCGCATATGTGCTTCATCACCGCAGGCATGGGCGGCGGCACCGGCACCGGCGCTGCCCCGATCATCGCGCAAGCCGCGCGTGAGCTCGGTGTTCTGACCGTCGGCGTTGTCACCAAACCCTTCCAGTTCGAAGGCGCCAAGCGGATGCGTCAGGCGAACGAAGGGATCGAAGCCCTGCAAAAGGTCGTCGATACGCTGATCATCATTCCGAACCAGAACCTGTTCCGTCTGGCCAATGAAAAGACCACCTTCACCGAAGCCTTCGCGCTGGCTGACGACGTGCTTTATCAGGGCGTCAAGGGTGTAACCGACCTGATGGTGCGCCCCGGCCTGATCAACCTCGACTTCGCCGATGTGCGCGCGGTGATGGACGAGATGGGCAAGGCGATGATGGGCACCGGCGAAGCCAGTGGCGAAGACCGCGCGGTTCAGGCCGCAGAGAAGGCCATCGCCAATCCGCTTCTGGATGAGATCAGTCTGCGTGGCGCCAAGGGCGTTTTGATCAACATCACCGGCGGCGCCGACCTGACGCTCTTTGAGCTTGATGAAGCGGCAAACCGCATCCGCGAGGAAGTGGATCCCGATGCCAACATCATCGTCGGTTCGACCCTTGACGAGAACATGAACGGCATGATGCGCGTTTCAGTCGTCGCGACCGGCATCGATGCGGTCGAGGCGCATGTGGAAACCCCCGTGGCGCGCCGTCGTCTGGCAGAGCCGCTGATCCAGCAGCATCTCGGCGGGTTGGGAGTGCCGGAGCTGGTGTATGAGGTGTATCGCCAGGGGCAGCAGGCGAACGAAGCCCTGTCTTGATGGGGGTTTAAGATGGGTCTGCCTGTGTGTCAGGCAGCAGCCTCAAACTGCAGCCTGTAGAGATGGCTGTAGAGGCCGCCCAGCGCCAGCAGTTCGCTGTGG
>DAORUY010000069.1:0-12888 GCA_035433445.1 Paracoccaceae bacterium | reverse complement strand
CGCCTGGGCGGGAATGATCGACACGATGCCCGATGTGGTGCCGGTCATCGACCATGTGGCGGCCCTGCCGGGATTGACGATCGCCACCGGCCTTTCGGGGCACGGGTTCGGGATCGGCCCTGCCGTGGGCCGCGTCACCGCCGATCTGGTGATGGGGCGCGACCCCGGCCATGATCTTTCGCGCTTCCGACTGTCGCGTTTTACCGACGGGTCAGAAATGATCATCGGCCCGTCACTCTGAGTCTTGAAGGCGGCGTGAAAACGGCAGAACGTCGGAGGCGACAAGGAGAACCCCCATGCCCGTCAAGAACCGTTTCGCCGAACTTCTGCCCGAAATCACCGCCTGGCGCCGCGATATTCATGAGAACCCTGAACTTCTGTTCGATGTGCATCGGACGGCTGCGAAGGTCGCGGGCCTTTTGAAAGAGTTCGGCTGTGACGAGGTGGTCGAAGGGATCGGACGCACCGGCGTCGTCGGTGTGATCCGCGGCAAGTCCGACGGTGCGGGCCGGGTCATCGGGCTGCGCGCCGACATGGACGCGCTGCCGATCATCGAACAGACCGGAGTCGCCTATGCCTCCAAGGTGCCCGGCAAGATGCATGCCTGCGGCCATGACGGCCACACCGCCATGCTTCTCGGCGCGGCTAAATATCTGGCCGAGACGCGCAATTTCGACGGCACCGCCGTGGTGATCTTCCAGCCTGCCGAAGAGGGTGGCGGCGGCGGGCGCGAGATGTGCAACGAAGGCATGATGGAACGGTTCGGCATTCAGGAAGTCTACGGGATGCACAATATGCCGGGGATTCCGCTCGGCCATTTCGCCATCCGCCCCGGCGCGATGATGGCGGCGGCCGACCAGTTCGACATTACCGTCACTGGCAAGGGTGGTCATGCCGCCAAACCGCATGATTGTATCGACACGACCGTGGTGGCTGCTCATATCATCGTCGCCATGCAGACGATTGCCAGCCGCAATGTCGATCCCCTGAAACAGGTCGTCGTGTCGATCTGCACGGTCCAGACCGATTCAACCGCGCACAATGTCATCCCCCAGGTCGTGAAGCTCAAAGGCACAGTCCGCACGATGGATCCCGCCGTGCAGGATTATGTCGAGCGCCGCGTGAGCGAGATTGCCGAAGGCACGGCACTGGCGCTGGGTGCCAGGGCCGAAGTCGCCTATGCCCGCGGCTATCCGGTGACGATGAACACCCCGGAAAACACCGAATTCGCGGCCGAGGTGGCCAAGGCCGTGTCGGGCAAGGTCGACACCGACACCGCGCCCCTGATGGGGGCAGAGGATTTCAGCTTCATGCTGAACGAACGCCCCGGCGCCTATATTTTCGTGGGCAACGGCGACACGGCGATGGTCCATCATCCGGCCTATAATTTTGACGATGACGTGATCCCCTTCGGGTCAAGCTGGTATGCCGGCATGGTCGAGGCGCGGATGCCTGCGGGGTGAGCGTCGATGTGACAGGCAGGCTGGACAGATAGCGACGAACCTTTTCAGATTGCGCGTATAGGTTGCATATTTTTAAGGAAAACATTGATGAACAAAGGTATTATCGCGGCTGCAGCTATTGCTGCATCGACGATTGGCGCCGCCTCTGCCGAAAACTTCAGTGTGCCAATCGACAAAGACTTCACCGAGGAGACGATTACGGTAAACGGAGTCGGTCCGGCCTATGAGTTCGTGTGGGATCTGCGGAACTTTGATGGGAAAGTCGCCGTATGCGGGGCCGGTCGTTATGTCGATGTCAGCTATCAGTCCGCGCTGCGACAAAAACTCCGTGGGGCCGTGCTTGAGCTGAACGGAAAGCCCGCGCTGCGCGATCTGACCTTCTTCACCAAGGTCAAACCTGGGGCCGACCTAAAGGCCGGTAAGGCGACATGCCGGGTTTCCAATATGGCCGTGCCCAAGGGAGAAATCTCGGTCAGCGTCACCTATCCCGCCGGATTTCTGCGCGACTAGCCCGGATCAAGCAGCGTGGATGGCCGCGGGGCGAGGCGCTTGTCACCGCGCCTGATCTTGCTCTCTGGCCGATCTTCTGTAGATTGGTTTTAGACTTAATTTTCATCAAGGTATAACATGCGGAAAAATTGGTATTGCGGCTTGGTTTTGGGGATTTGTGTTGCGGGTGTGCCTGCCGCCGCGAAGGACTACAAGCTGCCGGTTGACAGTCAGTTCCACGAAGACTGGGTCGAATGGGATGGCGGTTTGGGCAAGGCCTATCTGTTCCGCTGGGATGCGAGACTCATCGATGGCGAGGTCGCGTTGTGCGGTGCAGGGCAATTCTTGGACGCGACCACGCGGTCGGCGACGATTGATCTTCTGCGCAAGGCAAGGGTGTTGCTTGATGGTAAGGTCATCCTGAAGGATTTGACCTATTTCGCCAAATATCCGAAGTCGCAAGATCTCGGAAAGGTCGAAGCGACCTGCCGTTCAACCGGCGCGAAGCCCGCAGGCAAGACCGGCTCGGTGGAGATTGATATTTCTGGGCGCGCGCGGTTCTGACATTTCAAAGCCCGCACTGGCAGGGCTGGGCAGTGGGGGCTGTCTAGCGGAAGACATGGACCGAACAGGCCGCATGGCGCACCACCCGCGCGGTGGTGCTGCCGATCAGATAGTCGCCAAGGCCTGGACGGTGCGAGGCGATGACAATGCAGTCGACCTCATTTTCTTCGGCAAAGGCTAGGATGGAGCGGCCTGCCTCGCCCGCCTCCACATGGGCGCTGCCGTGGGGTAGTGGGGCGGCAAGACTGTCTAGTTCGGCCTGCACCGCACGTCCGAGATTGTCGCCATACCCGATGGGCATGTAGTTGATGGCGAAGGGCGGAACCTCCGGCATCACATGCAGAAGCGAGATACGGCCCGTGGGGGTGACCAGCCTGCGGGCAAGCGCGATGGCTTGGTCCGGCGGATGATCCTGATCGAAGGCGACGGGCACGAGGATGTGTTTGTACATGGATCCCTCCATTGCGATTTGCCTACGGCGCTGCGTGCCACACCAGTATAACATGGTCCGGCCCGCTTCGTCGCCCTACCGTCACGCGGGCGGGCAAACGCATTTCAGCCGCCCGTGTGGCTCATGTGGCGGCTCATCTGGCCCGCGACCTTCTGGCGGGAATAGTCGAAGTCGTGGCCCTTGGGCTTGCGGGCGATGGCGGCGCGGATCGCGTCCGTCAGGGGGGCGTCGTCAGGGCTGGCCCGCAGCGGCGCGCGCAGGTCGGCCTTGTCCTCTTGCCCCAGGCACATGAACAACTCGCCGGTGCAGGTGACACGCACCCGGTTGCAGCTTTCGCAGAAATTATGGGTCAGCGGCGTGATGAAGCCGACCTTCTGGCCGGTTTCTTCGATGCGCACATAGCGCGCCGGGCCGCCGGTACGCTCGGTCAGATCGGTCAGGCTGAACCGTTCGGCCAGCCGGGCGCGCAGATCCTTCAGCGGCCAATATTGATCGAGCCGCATTTCCTCGCCCATCTCGCCCATCGGCATGACCTCGATGAAGGTCAGGTCGTGGCCCTGCGCTCCGCACCAGTCGAGAAGTGGGAAGAGTTCGGCCTCGTTGAAGCCTTTCAGCGCGACGGCGTTGATCTTGACCTTCAGCCCCGCCGCGGTGGCAGCGCGGATCCCGTCTTGCACCTGATCGAGCCGCCCCCAGCGGGTAATCTCGGCGAATTTTTCGGGGACGAGCGTATCGAGCGAGACATTGACGCGGCGCACACCGGCATCGGCCAGTTCGCCCGCAAAACGCGCGAGCTGCGAGCCGTTGGTGGTCAGCGTCAGTTCCTTCAGCGCGCCAGATGTGAGATGCCGCGACATGGCGCGGAAAAAGGTCATTATATCACGCCGCACCAAGGGCTCGCCGCCAGTGATACGGAGTTTTTCGACCCCAAGCCCGATGAAGGTGGAGCAGAGCCGGTCCAGTTCCTCAAGCGACAGAAGGTCTTTCTTCGGCAGGAACTGCATATGTTCGGCCATGCAGTAGGTGCAGCGGAAATCGCAGCGGTCGGTCACTGACACGCGCAGATAGCTGATGGGACGGGCGAATGGGTCGATGAGCTTGTCCATGGTGGTAGTCTAGGCTCGCTTGCGGGGGGCGGCAAGCGGGCGGCTGGTCGCACCATGGTCGCAGATGATCAAGCGGAGCCGCGCCCTTGGGCGCGGCACTGATGTGCTTCGCGGCGCGGCCTTCTGCCGCGCCCCTCAGGGGCCTCCGGCGGGGATATTTAGACCAGAATGAAGATCAGAGGTATTTGCTGGCCTCTTTGCGGGCGAAGGGTTTCAGCCGGTCGCCATGCGCGGTCAGAAAAGCGCCGGCGCGGGGGGCGTCATGCTTTGAAAGGTCGCGCAGCCACCAGGCGATGGATTTCTGGATGAACCAGTCCCGGTCATCGGCGAGGGTGGCGGCCCAGCCCAGCACCCGGTCGCGGATCGCCAGATCTTCGGGTTTGGGGAAATTCTGCTTGGTCCAAGGGAGCGTGATGACCAGCGCCGCGCGGCGCACCCATAGGCTGTCATGCGTGACCCAGCCTTCAACCTGATCGAGGCGCGAAGGGTCGGCCACAAGGCGCCGTCCGCCCGCGTCGCAGGCGTGATCAGCGATCGCCCAGGCGTCGAAGCCGGGCACCCAGCTGGCGATGAGCTGCCACACCGGTTCGTCCCCGGGGATGCGCGCCTGGGTCAGGAGCTTGGCGGCGGCGACGCGCGCCTCGTGGATGTTCGATTGCCAAAGGCCATCGGCCAGCGCCACCCGCGCCTCGGTCGAAAGACCCTCACGCCAGCCTTTCGCCAGATCGGTCAGGACCGGCACCGGGATGCCCAGATAGGGGCGCAGGACCTTGTGATAGGCCGCCATCCCTTCGGCGCGGACGGGATCGGCCAGCTCGTGCAGGGCGGCGAGCGCTTCGCTGGGCGTCATTCCACCGTGACCGATTTGGCCAGATTGCGCGGCTGGTCGACATCGGTGCCCTTGGCGCAGGCCGTGTGATAGGCCAGAAGCTGCGCGGGTACCGCATAAAGGATCGGCGCCAGCAGGGGTGGCACGGTGGGCAGGGTCAGTACCTTCCAGGCGCCGTCACCAGCCTGATTTTCCCCCTTCGCGTCGGTGATGAGAAGCACCTTGCCATGGCGGGCCATGACCTCTTGCATGTTCGAGACGGTCTTGTCGAAAAGACTGTCACGGGGGGCCATCACCACCACCGGCACATTCTTGTCGATCAGCGCAATAGGGCCGTGCTTCAGTTCACCCGATGCATAACCTTCGGCATGTATATAGCTGATTTCTTTCAGTTTAAGAGCGCCCTCCATGGCCAGGGGGAACATCGCGCCCCGGCCCAGGAACAGGACATCCTGCGCCTCGGCGATAGCTTCGGCCAAGGCCGCAACCTCGCCTTCGCGGGCCAGCGCCTGGTTCATCAGGCCGGGCAGCGTGGCAAGGTCGGCAAGATGGGCCTTCACTTCCGCCGCAGTCAGTCGCCCGCGATCCTCGGCCGCCTTGAGCGCAAGGAGGAGAAGGACGAGAAGCTGGCAGGTGAAAGCTTTGGTTGACGCCACGCCAACCTCGACGCCCGCAAGGATCGGCAGCGCCACATCGCTTTCCCGCGCGATGGAGGAGGTGGGGACATTGACCACCGCGACGATCTTTTCGACCTTGCCCTGACAATAACGCAGTGCTGCCAGCGTATCGGCGGTTTCGCCCGACTGGCTGACGAACAGCGCATAGGATTTCGCGGGCAAGGGCGGTTCGCGGTAGCGGAATTCGGAGGCGATATCGACCTCGCACGACAGGCCCGCAAGCTGTTCGAACCAGTATTTCGCCGTAAGGCAGGCGTAAGAGGCGGTGCCACAGGCGACAAGTGTCAGCCGGTCGAGATGGGCGAAGTTCAGCCCCTCGGGCAGGTTCAGCTTGCCGTCCTTCAGGTAGTGCGCCAGCGCGTCGCCAAGAACGGCGGGCTGCTGGGCGATTTCCTTGGCCATGAAATGTTTGTAGCCGCCCTTTTCGATCCGGGTCTGGTCGATATTGATGCGGGCGATTTCGCGGTTCGCGGGGCGGCCTTCGCTGTCGAAGATTTCCGCGCCGGCGCGGGTGACGATGGCGTGGTCGCCTTCCTCCAGATAGCAGATCCGGTCGGTCATCGGCGCCAGCGCGATGGCGTCGGAGCCGATGAACATCTCGCCGTCGCCGTAGCCCACGGCAAGGGGGGACCCCTTACGGGCGGCGATCATCAGATCTTCCTCGCCATCAAACAAGAAGCAGAGCGCGAAGGCCCCCTCCAGCCGTGCCAGCGTGGCGCGGGCGGCATCGCGCGGGGCCATGCCCTGATCCATGTGGTGACGCGTCAG
This sequence comes from Paracoccaceae bacterium, assembly GCA_035433445.1. Lineage (GTDB taxonomy): Bacteria > Pseudomonadota > Alphaproteobacteria > Rhodobacterales > Rhodobacteraceae > TMP-24. The sequence goes on along the minus strand of DAORUY010000069.1, from coordinate 6,541 downwards.
AAGGACGACGGTTTCGGTGTCTGTCTCCGTTTCGGGCCTCAAACCATGTGCGGCCAGTTCCTCGCGCAGTTCGCGGAAGTTCTCGATGATGCCGTTGTGGACGACCGCAACAGGGCCGGAGCGGTGGGGATGGGCATTGCCGACGGTGGCCGCACCATGGGTGGCCCAGCGGGTGTGGCCGATGCCCGCCTTGCCGGCGAGCGGCTCATGCACCAAGAGGTCAGAGAGGTTCACCAGCTTGCCGACGGCCCGGCGGCGGTCGAGCTTGCCGTTCTGGATCGTCGCGATCCCGGCGCTGTCATAGCCGCGATATTCAAGCCGTTTCAGCGCCTCGACCAGCAGGGGCGCGACTTCATGGTTTCCAAGGACACCGACAATTCCGCACATTACTCAACCTCTTTCCGGCGCTTTTCCTTTTGCGCCTTGAACTTTTCGAACAATCTCTTTGCCAGCCCCGGCTTGACGACTTGGCGCGCGCGGCCCACTGCCAGCGCCTCGGCGGGCACATCTTCGGTGATAACCGAACCAGAAGCCGTCATGGCGCCGTCGCCCACGCGCACCGGCGCCACCAGCATCGTGTCCGACCCGATGAAGGCCCGCGCGCCAATCTCGGTGCGGTGCTTGTTCACCCCGTCATAATTGCAGGTCACGGTGCCTGCGCCGATGTTGGTATGTTCGCCCACATGCGCGTCACCCAGATAGGTCAGGTGCCCGACCTTCACCCCTTCGTCGAGGATCGCATTCTTGATCTCGACGAAATTGCCGACATGCACATCCTCGGCCAGTTCCGCACCGGGGCGGAGCCGCGCGAAGGGGCCGACCGAGGCGCCGCGCGAGATATGGCAGCCTTCCAGATGGCAAAAGCCCTTGATCTCGGCTTCCGATTCTACGGTCACGCCGGGGCCGAAAATCACGTTCGGCCCGATGATGCTGTCGCGGCCGACCACGGTGTCGAAACCGAAGAAGACGGTTTCGGGCGCGGTCATCGTCACACCGTTTTCCATGGCCTCGGCGCGGGCGGCGGCCTGAAAGGCAGCCTCGGCGGCGGCCAGGTCGGCGCGGGAGTTCACACCCAGCGTCTCGGCCTCGGGGCAGGTCACGACCCGCGCACTCAGGCCCCGCGCCACGGCGGCGCCCACCACATCGGTCAGGTAATATTCGCCCGCTGCATTGTCGTTGGTCAGACCCGCGACCAGTTCGGCCACAAGGCCCGCGTCGGCGCAGAGCACGCCCGAGTTCATCAAGGTGATCGCGCGCTCCTCGGCGCTTGCATCCTTGAACTCCACGATCCGGTCGAGATGATCACCTTCCCGCACCACAAGCCGACCATAACGCATGTCGGGCCGCGAGGTGAAGCCAAGGATCACCACATCGGCCGGATTGTCCAGCATCGCCTCAAGCGTCTCGGGTCGGATGAAAGGCGTATCACCGTAAAGCACGATCACCTTGCCTTCAAAACCCTTGAGCGCGGGCAGGGCCATAGCGACCGCATGGCCCGTGCCCTTCTGCTCGGCCTGAAGCACGACCTCGGCCGCCTCATCCCAGTCGCGGGCGGCCTTCGTGACCTGTTCCGCCCCGTGGCCCGCCACGACCACGATCCGTTCCGGTTCCAGCCCCGCGCCTGCGCGCATCGCATGCACCAGAAGCGGCGCACCGGCCACCTTGTGCAGCACTTTCGGCAGGTCGGAATTCATCCGCGTGCCCTGTCCGGCGGCAAGAATGAGGAATGCAACGGGCATGAACGGCCTTTCCTTCTGGTCGCGCCCGTTTTACCGATGGCCCGGATTGCCGCAAGTGAAATGGGATCACGAAGCTTTTCGGCAGGTTACAGTGGGGCCAATCCGCCCCGGGCGAGGGAATTGTGCGCACGGTCATCTTCGATCTGGACGGAACGCTTGCCAACACGTCGGCTGACCTGATCGCTGCGGCAAACCATTGTTTTCGCGCCATGGGAGCGGGTGATCTGCTTGATCCGACGCTGGACGCGGGCACGGCCTTTCTGGGCGGGCGGGCGATGCTGCGTCTGGGTCTGGAACGGATGGGACAACCGGACGAAGCCATGGTGAATGCGCAGTATCCTGTGCTGCTGGACGCTTACGAAGGGGCCATCGACCGCGAAACCTATCTCTATCCCGGCGCGGTCAAGGCGGTGGAGGCCTTGCGCGCGGCGGGGTTCTGCACCGGCGTCTGCACCAACAAGCCCACGCGACTGGCCGACATCTTGCTGACCCGTCTGGGTGTGCGCGGGCTTTTTGCCTCGCTCGTGGGCGCCGACACCTTGCCGGTGCGCAAGCCCGATCCCGCGCCCTACCTTCTGTCGGTCGAACAGGCGGGCGGGCAGGTGGCGCGCTCGCTTCTCGTGGGCGATACGGAAACGGATTACCGGACCGCTCGGGCGGCGGGGGTTCCGGTCGCTCTCGTGACGTTCGGGCCGGAAGGGGCGCATGTTGCACGCTTCGCGCCCGACGCGCTACTTGACCATTTCGACGATCTGCCGACGCTTGCCAACCGGCTTCTGGCCTGAAACAACCGCCAGCGGAGGTGCGACATGTCCGATATGACCAGCGGCGCTGCGCTTGGCCGGGCGCGGGCCTTTGTCCTGATCACGGTCTTTCTGGATATGGTCGGCTTCGGGATCATCATTCCGGTCCTGCCGTCGCTGATCGGCACGGTGGGCGAGGTGGATCTCGCGACCGCCGCCCGGATCGGCGGCTGGATGGCGGCAGCCTATTCGCTGACCCAGTTCTTGTCCGGCCCCTTGATGGGCAATCTGTCGGACCGTTTCGGGCGAAGGCCTCTGATGCTGATCGCGGTTTTCGGTCTGGGCGCCGATTTTCTGGCCCACGCGCTTGCCCCGTCGATCACCTGGCTTTTCGTTGGACGGGTCTTTGCTGGATTGTGTGGCGCATCCTGGGTGATCGCCAACGCCTTCATTGCCGACATCACCGCGCCTGAAGAACGCGGCAAGGCCTTCGGCCTCTTGGGGGCAGCTTTCGGGCTGGGCTTCGTCATCGGGCCGGCAATCGGCGGTATCTTAGGCGAATACGGGCCGCGCGTGCCCTTCTATGCGGCGGCGGCGGTGTCGCTTCTGAATTTCGTCTTTGGCTGTTTTGTCCTGCCCGAGACGCTCACCCCCGAAAACCGCCGTCCCTTCGAATGGCGCCGCGCCAACCCCTTCGGTGCATTCAAGGTCTTCCGCACGTATTCCGGCGTCTTGCCGATGTGCGCGGTGATGGCCGCCTTCTTCTTCTGCACCTCCGTCTATCCCGCGATCTGGCCTTTCTGGGCCAAGGCCAAGTTTGGCTGGTCGGAATCGATGATCGGCGTGACGCTGGCGGTCTTCGGTGTGATCATGGCGGTGTTTCAGGGCGCGCTTTCCGGTCCCGCGGTCAAGCGTTTCGGCGAGTTCCGCACCGTCCTGATCGGACTTGTCTGCGCGACCATCGCCGCGACCGGCTATGGGCTGGTGGGCGGTCTGTCGGCGATCGTGGTCCTGATGATCATCCACGGGCCGGAAGGCTTCATTCATCCGATGCTGACCGCGCTCATGTCCCAGCGGGTGCCCGAAAATGCCCAGGGCGAACTGCAGGGCGGTATCTCGGCGATCACCAATATCGCGATGCTGATCGGCACGGTTTTTTTCTCGCAAGTGTTCGGTTTTTTTCTGGCCGGGCCGATGGCGACGCCGGACATGGCCTATTTCATGGCAGGCGGCGGGCTGTTGCTGACGCTTGGCCTGTTTTTGTGGGTCGTCGGCCATGATGGGGGCAAGACCTGATGCTGGAACGTTTCACCAAACCTTTCACCCAGCAAGAACCGCTGCCCGAAGCCGCGATCGAGGCGGCAATGGCGGTCCTGCGCCACGGCCGGCTGCACCGCTACAACACGCTGGGCGACGAGCTGTCAGAGACGGCCGCGCTGGAGGAGGACTTCGCCGCTTTTACAGGTGCGCGCTATTGCCTGGCTGTGGCGTCGGGTGGCTATGCGCTCGGCTGCGCGCTCAGGGCGCTTGGGGTCGGTCCCGGCGACCGGGTGCTGACCAATGCCTTCACGCTCGCCCCCGTGCCCGGCGCCATCGCGGCCCTTGGCGCGGTGCCGATCTTTGTCGAGGTGACAGACGATCTGGTGATCGACCTTGACGATCTGGCGGCGAAGACCGGGCAGGGGGCAAAGGCGCTGTTGCTCAGCCATATGCGCGGCCATCTGTGCGACATGGACCGGCTGATGGCGATCTGCAACGCCGCCAGCCTGCCGGTCGTTGAGGATTGTGCCCATACGATGGGCGGGGCCTGGCACGGCGTGCCTTCGGGCCGTCACGGGGCAATAGGCTGTTATTCGACCCAGACCTACAAACATCTGAATTCCGGCGAAGGCGGGCTCATCGTCTCCGACGATCCGGCCCTGATGGCGCGGGCGATCCTCCTATCAGGCAGCTACATGCTTTACACCCGCCACCGCGCCGCCCCACCGCCTGAGGCGTTCGAAGCAGCGCGCTGGGTTACGCCCAATGTCTCGGGCCGGATGGACAATCTGCGCGCCGCGATCCTGCGCCCGCAACTGGCCGACCTGCCCCGGCAGATCGACCGCTGGAACGCGCTCTACCGGACGATGGAAGCCGGGCTTGCCGACACTCCGGGGCTTGGGCTGGTGCGGCGGCCTGCGGCGGAAAGCATCGTGGGGTCGTCCTTCCAGTTCCTTCTGCCCACCTGGGATGCCGAGGCCGTTCAGGCGGTCGTCGCCCGATGTCTGGCGCGTGGGGTGGAGCTGAAATGGTTCGGCGCGGCAGAGCCGGTGGCCTTCACCTCTCGGCATGACAGTTGGCGTTATGCGCCCGCCCAGAGCCTGCCACAGACCGACCGGGTACTGGCGGGGCTGATCGACATCCGCCTGCCGCTGACCTTCGACACCGATGACGTGGCCCTGATCGCCCGCATCATCCGTGCCGAAGTCCTGGCCGTCCACCAGTCCGCTGCCGCGCTTAGTCCTTCAGCCTGACCGGCTGGCCATGCGGGGTGGACAGGTAAGCCGCCTCCCAGGCGTCCCTGAGCCGCGCCACATCGGCGCCTGCCGCTAGACCGCTCTGATCAAGAAGGCTTTCTAACGTCTCCAGCCAGGCGTTGAAATAGTCGCTGCCCCCGTCGAGTGCGCGCTCCGCGCCATGGCGCTTCAGCGTTGCGCCGAAAGCATGCGTCCAATCCGCCCAGCGGAAATGACCGGCATCCGACAGGGCCACGGTCAACGCGAAAATCTGCGCCTGCCAAGGGTCATCGAAGGCGCGGGGAATGTCGGTCATGCGGCGCTCAGGTAACTTTCCCACAGATCAAGCGTCACCTCGTCGCCGGGATGTTCGGGCTCTGCCCACAGGTCGGCGGCGCGGAAGGCCACGGTGTAAAGCGGCTCCGGCCCCTCGCCCAACCCATGGGCGTTGCGGTCGGGAAAGACATGGGGACCGTGCGACAGGATCACCCGGCCCGTCTTGCCCGCCGCATAGGCGGGCAGCCGGATATGGCCCTCTGCCACGAAGGCATTTTGCGGCAGGGCGCGGGTGCGTACCTGGTCGCCCGGCGCAAAGACCGGCGTGTCGCCGGGCCGCGCATAGGGCGTACCGCGCGCCAGAACGCCCGGAACCCGGTCTGCCGTCAGGGCGCGGGGCGACAGGGGTGCGGGCTCTGCATCACCCGCCCGCAATTCGTCCCGGCTGACCAGATCACGTTCCGCCAGAAGATCGGCCAGCGCCGCGATCCATTTTTCGTAATAGCCAAGCGACCCATAGTCCGGCAGCCGTTCCCGTGCCGCGCGGCTCGCATCGATCGTCCAGGCGCCCAGCCCGCCCGCCGCCAGCGTCAGGCCCAGCGCCGTGCGGTGCCAGCCCGCGTCATAAGGGGAAAACCCGTCAGCCGTCGGCACCACCGGCCCGTCGCCAAACCGCCCGCCCATGTCATGCGGGCGGCTCATGCGGGGGACCGGGGCAGGCCAGTGCCGATCATGCTGTCGCGGGTCACGAGCGGCTGAAGGCGCTCCGTGCTCCAGCCCTCCGTGCCGTCCGGGCGTATCGGCACCACCAGATAGCGAACTTCCGCCGTCGAATCCCACACCCGCACCGCCTGTCCTTCCGGCAAGGTCACGCCGAAATCGGCCAGCACCTTGCGCGGCTCGCGCACCGAGCGCGCGCGATAGGCATCGGATTTGTACCAGGCGGGGGGGATACCCAACAGCGGCCACGGGTAACAGGAACAGAGCGTGCAGACGACCATGTTATGCGTCTGGGGCGTGTTTGCGACCGCCACCACATGTTCGCCCTGCCGCCCGGTAATGCCCATCTCGGCCATCGCCGCATTGGCATCGCGGAGCAGAAGCGCGTGGAAGTCTGGATCCGCCCAGGCCCGCGCCACAACCGCCGCCCCCAGATGCGGGCCGACCTTCTTCTCGTAAGTCTCAAGAATGGCCTCGATAGCGGCAGGATCGACAAGGCCCTTCCGGACCAGGATCGTCTCCAACGCCTTGACCCTCAGCGCGGGGTCAGAGGGCAAAAGGCTGTGCG
>DAORUY010000068.1:0-12915 GCA_035433445.1 Paracoccaceae bacterium | reverse complement strand
CTATCGCGCGCGGCTGGGCAAGGCGGGGGAGGCATTGCGCTTCACCGATCTACTGCGCGGGCGCTAGGCTTTTGACGCGGAAAGGCCTAGAGAGAGGCGAACGCCAAAGGGGGCCAGAATGACCAGAGATCCGCTTTTCCTGATCGCGGCGCTTGCCTGCCTTGTGGTGCTGGTCGTCTTGATGACCGGCATAGGTGGCTTCGCCAAGGGGGGCGATTTCAACCGCAAGCATGCCAACCGGATCATGCGCTACCGGATCATCGCGCAGGCGGTGGCGATCGGGCTGATCCTTCTGTTCGTGGCGCTGCGCGGGGGGGCGGGTAACTGATGGTCGTCTTGAACAAGATCTACACGCGGACGGGCGACAAGGGCGATACGGCGCTTGGCAACGGCGCGCGGGTGGCAAAATTTTCGCCGCGTGTGACGGCCTATGGCACCGTGGACGAGACGAACGCCACGGTCGGTCTGGCGCGACTGCATGCGTCGGGGGAAATGGATGCGGCACTGGCGCGCATCCAGAACGATCTCTTTGATCTGGGCGCCGATCTCTGCCGGCCGGAAATGGCCAGAGACAACGAGGCCGGCTATCCGGTCTTGCGAATCGTGCCGTCGCAGGTTGACCGGCTGGAGGGCGAGATTGACGCGATGAATGCGCCCCTTGCGCCCCTGCGCAGCTTCATTTTGCCCGGCGGCACGGCACTGGCGGCGCATCTGCACCTGTGCCGCACAGTGTCACGTCGCGCCGAACGGTTGACGGTCGAACTTTCGACGGTCGAAGATGTCAACGAAGCGGCCGTCAGATACCTCAACCGCTTGTCTGACTGGTTCTTCGTGGCCGCGCGTGCGGCCAATGAAGGGCGCGACGTGCTGTGGGTGCCGGGCGCGAACCGCTGACCAAGTCTCAGGCGGGTTGCCAGAGCTCTATCGGATTGCCCTCAGGGTCGTGAATGCGAGCGAACTGGCCTACGCCGTCCATGGTCATGTCATGGCTGATCTCGATACCCGCCGCGCGCAGTTGCGTCAGCATCCGGTCCAAATTGGCCACCCGGAAATTCAGCATGAACGGGCGGGATGGATCGCCGAAATAGTCGGTCGCCGTATCGAATGGGGCAAAGACGGTGTCGCCCGCTTCCTGGTGCCAGGGCTGGCTCATGGCATCTTGAGGAGCCGGGTTTATGCCCAGCGTTTTCTCATACCAAGCGGCCAGCGCAGCCGGATCGGATGCACGAAAGAAGAAACCGCCGAAACCCAGAACTTTTTCCATGACGGCAGAGTGAACCTGCCGCCCCCGCCCGGTCAAGTGCCGTTACGGCGGCTCCTTCGGCGGCTGTCTGTCGCTAACAGGTCGAAACGTGGCGTCCGCGCGACACTGCCTGTCGATTTTGCTCTGTCCTAGGGCGGAGGGAATCGCTAGGAAGCGGCGGGAGCTTTCGCTGCCGCCCGGACGGGCGGCCTATGTCTTGAGGAGAACCACGCTGATGAAGGTGCTTGTGCCTGTGAAGCGCGTGATCGACTATAACGTGAAGGTCCGCGTGAAGGCGGACGGCACGGGCGTCGATCTGGCGAACGTGAAGATGTCGATGAACCCCTTTGACGAGATTGCCGTCGAAGAGGCGATCCGCCTGAAGGAAAAGGGCGTGGCGACCGAGATCGTCGTCGTGTCGATCGGCGTGAAGCAGGCGCAAGAAACGCTGCGCACGGCGCTGGCGATGGGCGCAGACCGCGCGATCCTGATCGAAGCGGCGGCCGACGTTCAGACCGACATCGAACCCCTTGCCGTGGCCAAGCTGTTGGCGGCCGTGGTCAAGGAAGAAAATCCCGGTCTGGTGCTGTGCGGCAAGCAGGCCATCGACAATGACATGAATGCCACAGGGCAGATGCTGTCCGCCCTTCTGGGCTGGTCGCAGGCCACGTTCATCTCTGACCTGAAGATTGACGGCGACAAGGCTGTCGTGACGCGCGAAGTGGATGGCGGCCTTCAGTCGATTTCGGTCAAGATGCCCACGATCGTCACTGTCGACCTGCGGCTGAACGAACCGCGCTATGCGTCGCTGCCGAACATCATGAAGGCCAAGGCCAAGCCCTTGGCTCTCAAAACGCCAGCCGATTTCGGTGTCGATGTCACCCCGCGCCTGGCGGTGATGAAGACGACCGAACCGGCGGGCCGCAAGGCGGGCGTCAAGGTCGGCTCGGTCGACGAGCTGATCGCCAAACTCAAAGACGAAGCGGGGGTGATCTGAGATGGCCGTTCTTCTGATTGCCGACGTGAATGAGGGGCACCTGGCGACCGATGCGGTGGCCAAGACCCTGACCGCCGTCAAAGCCTTGGGCGATGTGCATGTGCTGGTCGCGGGCACGGGTGGCGATGCCGCCGCCGCCGAAGCTGCGACGCTGGCGGGCGTGTCGAAGGTGCTGTTTGCCGACGACCATTCCTATTGCCATGGCATGGCCGAACCGACCGCCGCGCTGATTGTGGGGCTGGCCGGTGGCTACAGCCACATCGTTGGCGCTTCCACTGCCTTCAACAAGAACGTGCTGCCCCGCGTGGCGGCGCTTCTGGATGTGATGGTCCTGTCGGATGTGACCGCGGTGGTCGATGCCGATACGTTCGAACGCCCGATCTATGCGGGCAACGCCATCCAGACGGTGAAATCGTTGGACAAGGTCAAGGTCGCCACCGTGCGGACGGCTTCGTTCGAAGCGGCGGGCAAGGGCGGTTCGGCTGCGGTCGAAAAGATCGCGGCAGCGTCCAATCCGGGCTTGTCAGACTGGGTCGAGGACCGGGTTGCCACCTCCGACCGGCCGGAACTGACCTCGGCCGGGATCGTGGTTTCGGGCGGCCGTGGCGTCGGCTCACAAAGCGATTTCGCGCTGATCGAAAAGCTTGCCGACAAGCTCGGTGCCGCAGTCGGTGCCAGCCGCGCGGCGGTTGACAGCGGTTATGCCCCGAACGACTGGCAGGTCGGCCAGACCGGCAAGGTGGTGGCGCCGCAGCTTTACGTGGCTGTCGGCATCTCTGGCGCGATCCAGCATCTGGCAGGGATGAAGGATTCGAAGGTCATCGTCGCGATCAACAAGGACGAAGAGGCCCCGATCTTCCAGGTGGCCGACTATGGTCTGGTGGCCGATCTGTTCACCGCCGTGCCGGAACTGATCGAAAAGCTCTGAGGCCACTGCGAACTTTCGCGAAAGGCCCGCCCTTCCGGCGGGCCTTTTTGTTTTAGAGATGCCGTTGCAGCACTGGGGCCAGGGCATTGGCCACCTCCTCATGCACGGCGGGGCCGGGCATCTGGGCGGCGGCGAGGGCGTCGAGCGCAGTGAATTCCATACCGGCCGTGCCCGCCATGCAAGCGGCCATGCTTGGGCTGACCCGCACGAAGTCGGTGGCAAAGGGGCGGATCGCATCGCCCATGTCGCTGTCGATCAACAGGGGATCAGGGCCAAGCTCATCGCGCGACGCCCCACCCGGATGATGGTCCCCCACCCACAACAGCACGCTGCGGCCGACGATCTTTTGCAGCAAGAGCCGCATCCTTGCCACCCAGGCGGCCTTCAACTCACTTTCCACGAGCGCATATTTTTCTGGCGCGCGCCGCTTGAGCGACAGAAGCATGTGCCGGGTGAAGTGAAATTCGGTGAAATCGACCTCGCGAAAGATCGTCTTCATCAGGGTCGAGGCCCTCAGGAACCGGTCATTGCGGCGCGGATGAACAGCATAGAAACGGTTCGACATGTTATGCGCACCCAGAAGCTGCACCACCGTGACCCGCGCCTTGTTGCAGGCGTCCACAATCACCGGTTCGTTCAGAAATACATCTGCGCCGGCATTCATATAGCCGAAGTTCACCATCGTTGTGCCCAGCCGCGCCTCCAGCAATGCCGGATAGGGCGTGCGCACATATTTCCCATAAGTTTCCGACCCGCCCAAGAGCGCGCAAAACGTTCCCTCCAGCCGCCGCCGCGGCCCCCGGAACAGAAGTTTCGACGTGCCATACCGACACGGCAAATAGTCCAGCGACCCGTCGCCGGGATGTTCGTAAGCCATGATCCCACCTTCATACGTTAGACTCACCCAAGGTCAGACTTGCATGCCACACATTGCCAAATGCCTAATGGGTGACCAACGCGGCGCCCTGTGGGCTTGCGCCTGAGGGACGCTGGCGCATAAGGTCGCGGAGAGTTTGCGAAAGGACGGAAAATGGCGATCCAGTCAGTGGGCATTGTGGGCGCGGGCCAGATGGGCAACGGGATTGCCCATGTCTTTGCCATGGCGGGCTTCGACGTGCTGATGACCGACATTTCGCAAGAGGCGCTCGACAAGGCGGTCGCGCTGATCGGGCGCAATCTTGACCGGCAAGTGACCAGGGGCAAGATCGCCTCGGCTGACCGCGACGCAGCTTTGGCGCGGATTCGCACGACATTGAAGCTTGCCGACCTTGGTCAGACTGATCTGGTGATCGAGGCCGCAACCGAACGTGAAACCGTCAAGCAGGCGATCTTCGAAGACCTCCTGCCGCATCTGAAACCGACGACGATCCTGACGTCCAACACCTCGTCGATCTCGATCACGCGCCTCGCCAGCCGCACCGACCGGCCGGAAAAGTTCATGGGATTCCATTTCATGAACCCGGTGCCGGTGATGCAGCTGGTGGAGCTGATCCGCGGCATTGCCACGGATGAGGCAACCTATCAGACCATGCTTGATGTCGTGGCCAAGCTGGGCAAGACCGCAGCCAGCGCCGAAGACTTCCCGGCCTTCATCGTCAACCGCATCCTGATGCCGATGATCAATGAGGCGGTCTATACGCTCTATGAAGGCGTAGGGTCGGTCAAGTCGATCGACGAAAGCCTGAAGCTTGGCGCCAATCACCCGATGGGGCCGCTGGAGCTGGCGGACTTCATCGGGCTGGACACCTGCCTTGCGATCATGAACGTGCTGCACGAGGGGCTGGCGGATACCAAATACCGGCCTTGTCCCTTGCTGACCAAATATGTCGAGGCTGGCTGGCTGGGCCGCAAGACTCAGCGGGGGTTCTACGACTATCGCGGCGAAGTTCCGGTGCCGACGCGCTAAGAGCCAGATTCTGCGATGGGGAGCCTCGTCTTGCGGCGCAGGAAGGGGCGCTCGATCACAAACCAAGAGACATAGCCAACAAAGCCGACGACCAGCAGGCAGAGTGCGGCAAACACATAGGGCGACAAGCCGGGACCGATGGCTGAGGCCAGAACCTGCTGCACGGGCCATCCCCAGATGTAGATGCCATATGACGGGTCATTCCAGTCGCTCCCCATCAATGTACCGGTTCGCCCCTGTTGGCCGAGCCACAGCAACGGATAGGCAAAGAAGAGCGGAAACAGCACGCCCTCCAGCCTTACCCAACCGTGCATCAGAAACATCGAAAGAACGAGGGTCACAAGGCTGCTAAGTGCAAGGTATCCCTGTGCAACATGGCCACAAACATTGATGCGCAGGTACATTCCGACTGCGAAAGACGGCAGCAGAAACACAAGGGTGCCGAAAAAGGGTGTCGCCGGTAGGGCTGATTTCATCAAGGCGATGTAGCTCAGCGCAAAAAGCACCAGAACGGGTATCGGTCGCAGCAACCTCAGCGCAGCCATCACCCCGACCAGAACGTAACACACCAGTTCAATGCGAATGGTCCACAAAACTCCGTTGGCAAGGTTCCAGAGCCCCGGATATCCCGCGCCTGTTTCATGGGCGAACTCAACGCTATTGAACCGCAGTGCGGCGTCCTGAAAGGTCAGGACCCGCAACAGGGTTTTCCAGGTCTGGGGATCGGTCAGGAAATCCTGTGCGCCGTCTTTGGCAAAGAACGGACATATGGCCAGAACAACCAGCAGATTCGATGCAACGAAAGCTGGCAGGATGCGGCGCGCGCGTTTGATCGCGAAGTGCCATGGTGACGGTGTGTTCAGGGCGCTGTCGGTGATGAGGATACCGCTCAGCAGGAAGAAGACCAGAACGGCATAGATGCCAAGGATTTCTCCCGTCGCTTGCTGGAACGGTTCCTGATCTTCCGTTCCGGTGTAGACAGCGAATGAGTGTGAAAAGACGACGGCAAGGGCGGCGACAACCCTGACAAGATTGAAGCCGGGATGGTAAAACCGTTCGGCTGCGAAAGATTGCTTGGGCTGACGCTCACGGGCGGCGAGCTGCCCTGCTGGCCGGTTGACCGGATTGGGCAGAGGTCGATCAGCTTTTGCCAAGATCTAGCGTATGCTCCCGCAGCCAGGCCAGAAAACCACGTGGATTGCCCTCCCAGTCCTTCAGCAGCGTGGCGGGGATCGGTTGGCCGATATACGGGCGCTGGGGCTTGAAGAGCGACCGTTTGATCTCGTGCAGCAAGAGGCTCTGCCTGAGCGTCGCCGACAGTTTGTTGGCGATCTGATAGGTGCGGGAATTCTGCCCGGTGAAATGCATGGGTACGATCGTCGCACCGCTTCTGTGGATCATCTTATGGGTGAAGAGGTTCCATTCCGCCTCGATCGCGGGGCCAAACCAACTTTCGGCACAGGCGACCTTGCCGGCCGGAAACAGGATAATCGCGCCGCCGTTCGCCAGGTGCGCCATGGTCAGTTCGCGCATCTCCAGCCCCAGCTCGCGCGAGTTTTCCTCGTGCGGGAAGGGCACGGGGATCATGAACTCCTCGACCTCGGGGATGCCAGTCAGCAGGGACCGGGTGAGGATCTTGAAATCGGAGCGTACCCGGCAGACGATCTCTGCCATCACCATGCCGTCGACAAGTCCGTGTGGATGGTTGGCCACGACGACCAGCGGGCCATGCGCAGGAATGCGGGCGATCTCGTCGTCGGGTGTACGAATGTCGATGCCCATATGGCGGATCGCTTTGGGCCAGAAGGGTGCCCCCACCGGTGCGCCGGAACGTTCGAAAGAACGGATCAGGCGCAGAAGCGTCAGCTTGCCCGTCATCCACTCGATCGCGCGGATGGTTCCGGCCTTGAACGGGTTGGTGAAGGTCCCGGCATAAGACAGCCGCCGCATCTCGTAAGTGCGCTCCACCGGCAGTTTGGGCGCACCCTGGGTGGAAGGTGCGAGCGGCGCACGGTCGGTCTGTCGTATGTCATCTTTGGTCAGCACTCTTCGCCAAACCGATTGCTGACCAGCGCGCGAAGCGCGGCCATCAGTTCTGTCGCCTGGGTGCCGCCCGTCGTCACCGCGATCTGCGTGCCTTTCGAAGCGGCAAGCATCAGGAGGCCCATGATCGAATCGCCCGATACGCTCATCCCGTCCTTTTCGACGGTGGCGGAGGCATCATGCGCCTCCACCACTTCGACGAACCTGGCAGAGGCCCGCGCATGCAGGCCCTTTTCATTCACGATATCCAGAACCACTGCGGTCATTGGCTGCCCTGCCCCGATCCGACATAACTGTTGATATACTTGCGGCCCGCCTCAAGGGCCGAGGCGACGGCCTCGGGCACCGGCAGGCTGCGCGACTTGGCCAGCTTGATCAGCATGGGCAGGTTGGCCCCGTAGACGATCTGCCGGTCACCCGCCACACAGGCCTTGAGCGAAAGATTCGAGGGCGAGCCACCGAACATGTCGGTGACGACGACCACGCCTGCGCCTTCGTCGACCGCATCGGCCGCTGCCATGATCTCGGTCTGTTTGGCCGCCCGATCATGGTCTTCTTCAATGGCGATGGCACGAATGCCTTTTTGCGGACCCACGACATGTTCTACCGCCGAAAGATACTCTTTCGCCAGCCCGCCATGCGCGACAATCACGATACCGATCAAGCCTCGCCACCCTGCACGTTTTTGGCCGCCCCAGACATCCGTCTTTCCAGTTCTCGATGTCTTATAGACACCTGCCAGCCAGCCGCCGCAAGCGTTTTGGCCATGTTTTCTGCCATCATCACCGACCGATGTTGCCCCCCGGTGCAGCCGAATCCGATGGCGACGTGGCTCTTGCCTTCATCCACCTGCGCTGGCAACAGAAAAAGCAGGAGGTCGCGCGTCTTTTCGAAGAACGTGGGGTAAAGCGGATCATTTTCGACATGCGCGGCGACGGAAGGGTCACGCCCGTCCAGCGCCCTGAGCGCAGGATCCCAGTGCGGGTTGCGCAGGAACCGGCAGTCGAACATCAGATCAAGCCCGCGCGGCACGCCGCGTTTGTAGGAAAAGGAATGGACCGATACGGCCAGACGTTCGGTCGTGCCCGGATCAAGCCAGCGGGCGATTTCGGCCTTCAGGTCATGAGGTGACAGTTCGGTCGTGTCGATCAGGATATCGGCGCGGTCCCGGATTGGGGCCAGCAGGCCGATCTCGCTTTCCACGGCTTCTTCCGGTGTGGGGGCGCTGAGAAACGGATGACGGCGGCGGGTTTCACCGTAGCGGCGTAGAAGTTCCGCCGGCTGGCAGTCGAGAAACAGCAGATCGGCGGAGATTTCCGGTCGCCGGGTGAGGTCGTCGATCAGCCAGATGAGGCTCGCGACGGAAAAGTCACGGTTGCGCACATCGATGCCAAGTGCGACCGGCCGGCCAAGCGGCGGACCATCGAAAAGCCGCGGCACAAGGCTGAGCGGCAGATTGTCGATCGGTTCATAGCCCAGATCCTCAAGCGCCCGAATGGCGGTTGCCCGGCCAGCGCCCGATGGGCCGGTGACAAGCACGATCCGGTGCTGCGGGGCAAGAGGTTCTGCGGCAGGGGTCATGCGGGCAGGCGGGGCCTTTGTCATAGGATGCGTCCGGCTTTCATATATTGCCAGATCGCCATATGAAAATGGGGGCCTTCGCATTTGTGAAGACAGGGCAGGGTAATGCCTGCAATTTGCCGCCATCGTTCGGGTGGCAGGCGCAGGGTCTCTGTCTGACCCATATCCACGATCAGGCGCAAGGGCGCGGACAGGCAGGGTTCGGCGGCCAGAATGCCGACGCCGCGCGCTTCAATGCGCCCGCGGATCCTATCAGGGGCGCTGGCCCACAGCATGTCGTCCTTTCGCCTGAGGACGGTCCGGTCATCGGCAATCAGCCGTGCCCCGAGTGACATCAGCGCCAGTGCGAGCGAGGATTTTCCTGACCCGGATGGCCCGATGACCAAAAGACCCGCCGTGCCGACAGCAACGCTTGTTGCATGTGCTATTTCTTCGACCGGGTCGGTTGTGGTCACACCGGAAGGCCCACAACGAACCGCGCGCCCAGCGGGTCCGAGGTGATGTCCGCGTCGGTCGGGCGGATATTTTCGGCCCAGATCACGCCGCCATGCGCCTCGACGATCTGTTTGGAAATCGCCAGCCCAAGACCGGAATGTTCGCCGAACTGGCCCGGCGGGCGTTCGGAATAGAAGCGTTTGAAGACTTTGGTCAGGGCCTGATCGGGGATGCCCGGCCCGGTATCCTCGACCACCACAAGCACCCGGCCATCGCGCTGCCTTGCCCAGACGCGCACCGCATCGCCTTCGGCACAGAAGGAAATCGCGTTGGTGATCAGATTGACGAACACCTGCGCCAGCCGCGCTTCAAGCCCGATGATGGTGATTGGGTCCGGCGGCAGGTCGGTGATGAAGTCAATACCTTTGGTGCGCGCATCCTGACCAAGGTATTCCGCCAGATTACCCAGTGTCTTGAGCAGGTTGAAACTTTCCGCTTCTTCCTTCACCAGTTCGCTGTCCAGACGCGAAGCATTAGAAATGTCGCTGACGAGCCGGTCAAGGCGACGGACGTCATGGTCGATGACATCGAGAAGTTTTTCGCGCTGATCGTCGCGTTTGGCCACGCGCAATGTCCCCACGGCGGACCGCAGGCTGGCAAGCGGGTTCTTGATCTCGTGTGCCACATCGGCGGCAAACTGTTCGTTGGATTCGATCCGCTCATAAAGTGCTGCGACCATGCCGCGCATGGCCCCAGACAGGCGGCCGATTTCGTCGGGTCGCGCGGTCAGGTCGGGGATGCGCACGCGCGACGGCGACATCTTGCGGGCATTCTTGTCGCGGCCCAGTTCAGCGGCGGCGGCAAGGTCGGACAGTGGGTTCGCGATGGTCGAGGCCAGCACCAGGCTGAGACCGATCGAGACGATGATCGCCACCACGAACATCTGCAACACTTGTTCGCGTTCTACCCGCACCAGCTGGTTGATCTCTCCCGCGTAGGAGGTGACGGCAGCAACGCCTACGATCTTGCCATTTTTGTGAATGGGTGTGGCGACCGTGAAGGTGGCTTCGCCGTGTCCGTCGTATCCGGTCTTGACCTGGGTTTCGCCTTTCATGGCGTCTGCAACCAGGGTGCCCGCCAGTTCTTCGGGGCCAGCGGTGCTGCTGCTGGTGTCCGCCGGGGCCAGGAGTGCTGCGATCCCTTCCCAGACGGTGTTGAGCAGGTCGGTCAGCATGGTGGATCGCTCATCCCGCTGAAGCCCCTGGACGACCTCGGCAGGCGCGCGTGGCTTGCCAACACTCGATGTGACGAT
Source organism: Paracoccaceae bacterium (assembly GCA_035433445.1). Classification (GTDB taxonomy): domain Bacteria; phylum Pseudomonadota; class Alphaproteobacteria; order Rhodobacterales; family Rhodobacteraceae; genus TMP-24. The sequence goes on along the minus strand of DAORUY010000068.1, from coordinate 2,470 downwards.
CTGGCCGGCAGTGTCATAGAGCAGTAGTTCGACGCCTTCGGGCAGCTCGATCCCCTGGGCGGTTTCGGCAAATACCGCTTCCGCCTGGGCGGGTGCATCAGCACTGGTCAGGCGGGCCTCGAACACATCGGCGATAAGCTGGGCTTCCGCCACCAGACCACCTTCCCGTTGCAGCACCAGACTGTTGCGGAAAGGATTGAGATAAAGCACCCCGGCAACGAGCACGATCATCGCCAGAAGGTTGAAGGTGATGATCTTGCGGGCGAGCGGCGAGCGGTTAAGCGAAATGATGCCGTGGCGCTCGCGCCCGGCCTTCAGTTCGAAATCGACAATACCGTCGGGGGAAATCCAGTCTTCACCCAGAACGACATCTGCCCTGTCAGTCGATTTACCGCTCACTGTCGTCCCCGAAAACAGGGTTATTCTTCGTTGTAGCGATAACCGATGCCATAGAGCGTTTCAATCGCGCTGAAATCGTCATCGACCATGCGCATCTTCTTGCGCAGGCGCTTGATGTGGCTGTCGATGGTGCGGTCATCGACATAGACCTGATCATCATAGGCGACATCCATCAGCTGATCGCGGCTTTTCACAAAGCCGGGCCGCTGCGCCAGTGCCTGAAGCAGCAGGAATTCGGTGACGGTCAGCGCCACATCGCGGCCTTTCCAGCTGACCGAATGGCGCAGCGGATCCATGGTCAGATGCCCGCGCTGCATGATCTTGGTTTCTTCGGTCGTTGCGACCTCGCCCGTGGCGATGGCTTCCTGACGACGCAGAAGCGCGCGGATCCGTTCGACCAGAAGCCGTTGCGAGAAGGGCTTTTTCACATAATCGTCTGCGCCCATGCGCAGGCCGAGAACCTCGTCGATCTCGTCATCCTTCGACGTCAGGAAGATCACCGGCATCGCGGTTTTCTGCCGCAGCCGCTGGAGCAGATCCATCCCGTCCATGCGCGGCATCTTGATATCCAGAACTGCCATGTCCGGCATGCGCTTGTTGAACGCATCCAGTGCCGACTGTCCGTCATTGTAAGTTTCAACCTCGAACCCTTCGGCTTCGAGGGTCATCGACACCGAAGTGAGGATGTTTCGATCATCATCCACAAGCGCGATCCGCGACATGCTGGCTTCCCCGTTTCTGCTCTGGCCTTGTTTTCATGGCAGTTTCCATGTTCCGGCATGCGGAATCAACTGGTAACTGCGAATCACCCCCGTGCGGGGATTGGGCGCTGCCGGAAAGTTTGAAACTTCGACTAATTTGTCTCACTCTGGGGGGCTTTGTTTCCGATGATGCGCCTTGGCTGGGCATGATTGCGCTAAAGCGGACATGGTGGCGCTAACGTTGATAAAGCCTTCTGGTTCAATGTGATAGGCTGGTCTATAGGCGGTTTGACCCCTTCGAGACCGGAGGGTCGAGTGCCCCCTGGCCCGGGGCGGTCTGCCAATTGACGGCGAAACTTTATTGGCCGCGGTGCGGCATCAGGAGCGAGCGAATGATCATAGGACGTGTAAATCCTGCCAACCGGCTGGAAGATCAGGGCATTACCGGGCTTGGACACGTCTATTACAACTTTCGCGAACCTGCTCTGATCGAGGCGGCACTGAAGAAGGGCGAAGGCGCGCTGGGCAAGGGCGGTTCGTTCCTTGTCACCACCGGCAAGCACACCGGCCGCTCGCCCAAGGACAAATTCGTGGTCCGTACCCCGTCGGTCGAAGATACGATCTGGTGGGACAACAACAAGCCCATGACGCCCGAGGCGTTCGATCGGCTGTATGCCGATATGCTGGCCCACATGAAGGGCGGCGATTATTTCGTGCAAGATCTCTTCGGCGGTGCTGACCCTGAACACCGGCTGGATGTCCGCGTGGTGACGGAACTGGCCTGGCATGGCCTGTTCATCCGCCACCTGTTGCGCCGCCCTTCGGCGGAAGAGCTGGACGAATTCGCGCCCGAATTCACCATCATCAACTGCCCCTCGTTCAAGGCCGATCCCGAACGCCACGGTTGCCGGTCGGAAACGGCGATTGCGATCAACTTCGACAAGAAACTGATCCTGATCGCCAACACCGCCTATGCGGGCGAAAACAAGAAAGCGGTCTTCACCCTTCTGAACTACATCCTGCCCGGCAAGGGCGTGATGGCCATGCACTGTTCGGCCAACCACGCCATCGACAATCCCGACGACACTGCCGTGTTCTTCGGCCTTTCCGGCACCGGCAAAACCACGCTGTCGGCCGATCCGTCGCGCATCCTGATCGGCGACGATGAACATGGCTGGTCGGGCAAGGGCACCTTCAACTTCGAAGGCGGCTGTTATGCCAAGACCATCAACCTCAGCCGCGAGGCCGAGCCGGAAATCTATGCCACGACCGAGAAATTCGGTACCGTGATCGAAAACATGGTCTTCGACCCCGAAACCTTCGATCTGGATTTCGAAGACAACTCGATCACCGACAACATGCGCTGCGCC
>DAORUY010000067.1:0-13101 GCA_035433445.1 Paracoccaceae bacterium | reverse complement strand
GTAATGGCCGCGCCGGTGATACCGGTCCTGACCGAGCCGGAGCTTGAGGCAATCCTGACCGCTGCACGGGCGGCGGGGGCGGGGGCCGCGAGCTGGATCCTCCTGCGCCTGCCACTGGAGGTCGCGCCGCTCTTTCGCGACTGGCTCTTGCGTCATTCGCCCTTGCAAGCCGCCCATGTGATGAACCGCCTGCGCGAGATGCGTGGGGGTGCGGATTATGACGCGGAATGGGGCAAACGGATGCGCGGGCAGGGGCCCTATGCCGATCTCATCGCGCGCCGCTTCAGGATCGCGGTCAAACGTCTGGGGCTCGACCGCCCGCAACTGCCGCTTGATCTGACGCAGTTTCGCGCCCCGCCGCGTGCGGGCGATCAGCTGTCACTATTTTGAAGGGATTCAATGCGCTCCGCGCAGGGATATTTTAGCCAGAATGAAGGCTGCATGTCTTCATTCTGGTCCAAATATCCCAGGGGGGTAAGGGGGACAGCGTCCCCCTGCCGCACGCTCAGCCGCGCCGCCGCCCGCCGCGTTCGCGCCGCTCTGCCCCTGCCGCCTCGCCCGTGCCGTCCGAGGCCGAGGAGAAGGCGCCAAGCTGTCCGGTGATTTCATCGAGCGTCGGGCGCGGACCGGGAGGCGTGTTTTCCAGCGCGGCGCGCATGGCTTTGAGATGTTCGGGCATCGTGCCGCAGCAGCCGCCAATGATCTTCGCCCCGGCGTCGCGCGCCAGAACGGCATATTGCCCCATCAGATCGGGCGTGCCGTCATAATGGATATGACCGTCGTGATATTTGGGAATGCCCGCGTTGCCCTTGGCGATCACCGGCAGGTCCGGCCCAGCAGCGGCAAAGCCCAGGACCGTGCGCATCAGGTCTGACGCGCCGACCCCGCAGTTGGCACCGAACGCGAGCGGCTTGTGCGCGAGCTTCTCCACCAGTGCGACCATGGCCGAGGAGGTGACGCCCATCATCGTTCGCCCGGCCGTGTCGAAACTCATCGTGCCGCACCACGGCATCCCGGCCAGCGCACAGGCTTCGGCCGCGGCGCGGAACTCTTCGTGCGCGGAGATGGTCTCGACCCAGAGGACATCGGCGCCACCCTCTTTCAACCCTTCGGCCTGTTCGTGGAAAATCTCGACCGCGAGTTCGTGGGTCAGGGCTCCCATCGGCATCATGATTTCGCCGGTCGGACCCATTGAGCCTGCAACGACAACCGGACGTCCGGCGGCGTCGGCAATCTCGCGCCCAAGGCTCGCGCCGATGCGATTAAGCTCGCGCACCCGGCCCTGTGCATTGTGCAGCTTCAGCCGCGCGGCATTGCCGCCGAACGTGTTGGTCAGGAAAAGGTCCGATCCGGCCCCCACCGCGCCCTGATAGAGCGTGCGGATATTGTCGGGCTGATCGGTGTTCCACAGTTCCGGCGCTTCGCCCGCCGTCAGGCCCATGTTGAAGAGGTTCGTGCCGGTCGCGCCATCGGCCAAAAGCCAGTCGCGGGTCTCAAGCAGGCGGGAAAGGGCATTGGTCATGGCGCGGGTATCCTGACGGCATAGAAAAACACCCGCGCCGGATGGCGAAGGCTCTGTCTCCATCTGCCATGTGGGTCAGGAAACTTCAAATGCAAGATTTTCAGGACGATCCTGAATGGTTTGCGGGTTTGCGGTATCTTTCCGGGGCAAGGGGGCGGACCAGCGGACCGCGCGGGCGATTTCGAGCGCGGACCAGATCAGCGCCGGGCGGGACCGGGCCGCAATATAAAGGCGGGTGCGTTTGGGTGCGAAAAGCATCTTGAACTGTCTGAGCCCGCTGTGGGCCGCCCCACCCGGAAGCCGTGCGACCAGTGTGCCCGCCAGGCCCGACAGGCCGAACGCCGGAAGCGGCGCTGCGGCCAACGACAGGCGCGCAATCCCGGCGGCCCGAGCGTCGGCCAGCGCGGCCAGGATCAGTACCGCGACCGTGCCGTCGGGTGCCTTCACCGTCGGTCGCACCAGATCGAGCGTCCATTCCCGATGCCCTGCATGGAAGCTGATGAAGGCGACCAGCCGGTCCGCCTGCCAGGCCAGATAAAGGCGTTGGCCCGCCAGATAGTCTTTGGCATAGCGGCCCATTGAGAACCCGCGCTCGCCCCCATGGCGCACCGACCAATCGCGGTTCACCGTTTCCAGTTCTGCCCAAGGGGCCAGCGTCATCTGGCCGGGGGCGAGCGCCTCGATGCGCAGACCGGCACGCTCCGCCTGTCTGAGTTTGCGGCGCAGGCCCGCGCGGGCGGGGCCGTCGGGCGAAAAGTCCGCAAGATCAAGCCAGAATTCTTCGGCAACCGGATGCAGGCACCAGCCCGCACGCCGGGCAAAGGCGGCAATTCGCGGGGTGATCTTATAAAGGCAAGGCATCAGGCCCGCGTCCGTGGCTCTGGCTGCAAAAGCTGACAACAGCGACGCGAGCTCGGTCTTCCCCCTTGCCGGATCGAAAAGCGCGACGCGCGCCTGCCCGGCTCGGGCGGTAAGCCAAGCGGATTGCGCCGCGCCCGGCAGTTGGAAGGCCTGATGCTGGCCTTGCAGGAAAAGGTTGCTTTCCGCCTGCTGCGCCCTTGCAAAACAGACAGGCGCTGGTGCTACGGGCGGGGGCGAACCCTCCGCCCCCGGACCGGCCAGAAGGATCAGCCCGCCCGCGATCAGCGCCGGAGCGGCAAAATAGACCAGCCGGTAGGACAGAAGTGCTGCCGCCAGTGGCGCGGCGGGAAGATCGGGCAGAAAGGCCATCAAGGTCAGTTCGAATGGCCCGATTCCGCCCGGCGTGCCAAGGCAGAGCCCGGCACCAAGCGCCAGAAGGAACGCGGGAAGAAACGTCAGGAACCCCGGCTGAACGCCTGCGGGCAAAAACAGATAAAGCGCCGTTGCGGCGGCCAGCGTATCGAGGGCGGACAAGAGCAGGATCCTGAGCGACAGTGCGACCGGCGGCAGTGCCAACTGCCTTGTGCCAAGGTGCAACCGGGGCTTCAGAAGCGACAAGGCGAGAAAGACCGATGCCGCCCCGATGCCCGCCCATGCAAAAAGCCCCTGTCCGGGCGCGGCCGGCCAAAAGAGCAGAATGGCCGTCCCGGTCAGCGCCGCCCAACTGATCAGGAAACTGACCGTCACCGCGAGCGTGACGCGCCCCGCATCGGTCAGCGAAAGATCCGGAACCAGTCGCCAGCGCGTCAGCGACCCGGTCAGAAGTCCTGCCCCCGTCATCTGGCTGATGGCAATGGCCGCCATTCCCGACCGGCGCGCCTGCGCCGCCTCCACCCCGGTGCCAAGGGCGGAGTGAACGACCTCGTCATAACGACCCAGCGCCAGAAAGCTCAGTGCCGTGGCCAGTGCGGCCAAGACCCACTGGCCTGGCCTGATAGCACCTGCGTTGGCTACAGCCGCGCGCCAATCGAGCGCCGCCAGCCCGTCGCGCGCCAGAAAGAGAATGAGAAGGATGATCGCAAACGGCACGCCGCGCCGCAGGTGCCGCAGGTCGGGCAACCATCCCGCCGCCGATCTGCTGGGCATAGCGACCGCGCGCACATTGGTCTGCCGCACCTGTTCCCCCGTCCTTCATGACAGGGCGGACGCTGGCACGGGGCGGGTTAGCAAAGGTCTAAGATCGGCTGAATGGGTTCGGGATAAAATCCGGCATTTGAAGCAAAACGCGGCCTGCCGGGGGCGGGGCCGCGTTCAGATCGTGCGTGTCCGTAGGTGTAGAGATCAGATCTCGGTCATGATCTGGCGTTTGGCTTCGGCCATCAGCTCCGCCATCTTGGCACGGATCGTCGCCGCATCGGCCTTGTCGCCCAGATCGGCCGCCACCTTGCGGAACACATCCTCGTCGCCCGCTTCGGCGAAGTCCGAGGCAATGACCTCCTTGGCATAGGCCGCCGCAGCGTCACCCGACTTGTCCAGAAGCCCGGCCACCCACAGACCCAAAAGCTTATTGCGGCGCGCTTCGGCCTTGAACTTCAGCTCTTCATCATGGGCGAACTTGTTTTCGAACGCATTCTCGCGGTCATCGAAGGTGGTCATGGGGGCCCCCTGAATTGGATTGCTTTTCCCTCATATGCCTGTCCGGGCAGGTCGCTGCAAGTCCCTAGAGCCTGTTGGGCAAGAGCGGCCCCCCGCTTTTGTCGAATGACGCGCCACCGGCCCTAGGCGCGGCGCTGGTACTTGGTTGCTGTCAGCCGGTCCGACACAGCACAGGATTTCACGTCGATGAAGCCAAGCGCGCGCATTTCGCCCCTGACGGTCGTATCCGAAGGGTCGGCGGATTTGCCCTTGGGATAGAGGCACCAGACGGGGCGCCCCGCCTGGGTCGCGGTCAAGGCGGCCTTTACGATGCCTGCCGCTTCCGTCAGCACCGCAATCAGGATGGCGGCCTCCTCGACCCGCGCGGCCTGTGCGCCCTGCAGCGCTTGCATCAGTTCGTCGTCCTCGGCCTGGCCGATGAGGAACGCCCGCGCCGTGGCGCTGACCCCGAGTTTTGCGGCAAGGCTCGGCGGGGTCTTCTCCAACGCGCGCATCCAGGCGGCGGCATCCTTTTCCGGCATGTCGAGTTCAAGCACGCCATCATTGGTGCGAAGTGTCAGCGTGCCATCCTCATAGGCCCACTGTCCGATCCGGCCCCGCGCGATCCGCGCCCTGATCTCGCCGCGCAAGATCAACTCGCCGCCTTCAAGGATCGCCTTGCCTTCGGCGGCGATGCCCTGCCAGCGGATCGTGCATAGGATTTCCCGCCCCATGGCACAGCCTTTCGGTTCACCCGATCCAGACTAACGGCCCGCACCCTGCCTGCAAAGCCTTCGTGCCTTGCGGGGTTGATCCGCTTGGCCTATAGGGGCCGCAAAAGGGCGGCATTTTCGTCCGACCTCAGCCGCCAGCGAAGGGACACTCAGCCATGTCGCGCAGAAAGAAGATCTACGAAGGCAAGGCCAAGATCCTGTATGAAGGCCCGGAGCCTGGCACGTTCATCCAGTATTTCAAGGATGATGCGACCGCCTTCAATGCGCAGAAGAAAGCCACGATCGAAGGCAAGGGCGTCTTGAACAACCGCCTGTCGGAATTCTTCATGACCGGGCTGACCAACATCGGCATTCCGAACCATTTCATCCGTCGCCTGAACATGCGCGAGCAGCTGATCCGCCAGGTGGAGATCATTCCGCTGGAAGTGATCGTGCGCAATTTCGCCGCCGGTTCCATCTCCAAGCGCCTGGGGATGGAGGAGGGCACGCCCCTGCCGCGCCCGATCGTCGAATACAGCTACAAGAACGATGCGCTGGGCGACCCGATGGTGAGCGAGGAATATATCGTCGCCTTCGGCTGGGCGACCCAACAAGACCTTGATGACATCATCTCGCTGGCGCTGCGCGTGAACGATTTCCTGTCCGGCGTCTTTTACGGCGCGGGGATCAAGCTCGTGGATTTCAAGATCGAGATCGGCCGCATCTGGGATGGCGATTTCATGCGCCTGATCGTGGCCGACGAGATCAGCCCCGACAGCTGCCGCCTGTGGGACGTCAAGACCGGCCAGAAGCTCGACAAGGACGTGTTCCGCCGCGATCTGGGCAGCCTGACCGACGCCTATACCGAAGTCGCGCGGCGCCTGGGCGTTCTGCCCACGCAGTCGACGCCGATGACGAAGCCGACGCTGATCAACTGACTGCATGTCTCGCACCGGTTTGTTGAGCCGCCTTGCGGCCTATATCGTAGTGAAGGTGCTTCATTTGCAGCTGGGATCGGCCGCTAACCAGCTTCTCCGTGCCGGCTGGATGATGCTGATCGGCGCCTTGATCGTCGCCGGTTGGCGAATCCACCGCGACACTGCTGGCAACCTGACCGCGCTCTGGCAGCATTGGCCCTCGATTCTTCTCGCTGGCTTTGGGGTGTTTTCGCTCTATTTCGGCTATCAGTTCCGACGCATGGTCGATGCACTTGCGGATGTCGTAAGCAAGGCGGCCCTGAACGTGGCGGGCACCACGGACCCTAGGTCAGACCCAAGAGACGACGCGAACGCCTGAAATATGGCGCTGCAGGCTTGCAGGCGTTGGGCCACGCGGGTATGGGGCAGGCGATCTTGCCGCAAGGGAGCCATGCTATGAAAGCCCGTGTCCATGTCATGCTGAAGGACGGCGTCCTTGACCCCCAGGGCGAAGCAGTGCGCCATGCGCTCGGCACGCTCGGGTTTCTGGGTGTGAACGGCGTCCGTCAGGGCAAGGTGATCGAACTGGACCTCAGCGCCACCGACCGCGCCGCCGCGGAGGCCGAGGTGAAGGCCATGTGCGAAAAACTGCTCGCCAATACGGTGATTGAAAAATACTCGGTCGAAATCGCCTGATCTATCCCTTCCGCCCGCCCTTCATTCTGGCGCAAATATCCCGGGGTTTGGGGCAGCGCCCCAATCGCCCTCTGGCCGTAATCCCGTCCTTGCTCTAAAGGGCGGTCAATCCGAACAAATCCCCGAGGAGACCCCGATGAAAGCCGCCGTCATCACCTTTCCCGGATCGAATTGCGACCGCGACCTTGCAGTAGCTTTCGAACGCGCGGGCGCCACGGTGGCGCGGGTCTGGCACAAGGACCAGGCGCTGCCCGAAGGCACCGACATCGTCGGCGTTCCGGGCGGCTTTTCCTATGGCGACTATCTGCGCTGCGGGGCAATCGCGGCCCAGTCGCCGATCATGCGCGCCGTGAATGCCCATGTGGCTGCGGGCGGCTATGCCATCGGCATCTGCAACGGCTTTCAGATCCTGACAGAAACCGGCCTTCTGCCCGGTGCGCTGATGCGCAATGCCGGGCTGAAATTCGTCTGCAAGATGGTCGAGTTGAAGGTTGCCACGACCGACAGCGCTTTCACGTCGGGCTGGGGAATGGGGCAGGCGGTGCGCTTCCCCGTCGCCCATCATGACGGCAATTACACGATCGACGCCGAGGGGCTGAAGCGGCTTCAGGCCGAAGACCGCATCGCTTTCACCTATGCCGATAATCCCAACGGCGCGATGGCCGATATCGCGGGCGTCCTGTCGGCGAACCGCCGGGTGCTGGGGCTGATGCCCCATCCCGAACGGGTGGTCGATCCTGTGCAGGGCGGCACCGACGGATCGGTGCTTTTCCGCGCGCTCGTGGATCAGCTCGCGCTCGCCTGACGTCATCGGCTTGAGCCGGGCCAAGCCAGCCTTTACATTGGTCTCATGTCCGATCCCGGTTCCACGTCCCAGCCGACACCTGCGCGCAGCCCCTCTGCGGCCGGACGTATGCGGTTGGCAGGGCGGCGTCTGCGCATCTGGCGCGGCGTCTGGTCGACACGGCTGATCTTCATTCTGTTCGTCGCGGCCGCGGTCGCGGTGATCTGGGCGACCAATGCCTTTCTGACCGAGCGATTCACCGAAGCCACCCGCAACCGCGCCGAAGTGCGTCAGGCGCTCTATTCCGGGCAGATCCTGTCCGAATTGCAGCGCACCTCGGTCGTGCCTTTGTTGCTGGCGCGCGACCCTGAACTGATCCAGGCGCTGGACGGTTCGGCCTATACGCTGACCTCCCAGCGGCTCATTTCCGCCCAGCGTGAAATCGGCGCATCCTCGATCGAGCTTCTGGATCTGGACGGGCGCGTGGTCGCGGCCACGGACCGGGTGCGCCTCGGGGTCAATCTCAGCCATGATCCGGCATTTGTTCAGTCAGAACGCCGTAGCGACACGGTTTTTTTCATCACCGAACTGCCGTCCGGTGGGTTCGATTTCGTCTTCTCGCGCGCCGTGCTTGCCGATGCGCGCCGGGTTGGCACGATCATGGTCAGCGTCGATCTCAGCCGGTTCGAACGGGCCTGGGCCGGCGAAACCGATGCGGTGGCGGTTCTGGACAGCACCAACCGGATCATTCTGGCGACCGAGCCCTTGTGGCGCGGCTTGCCGATCAACGAGGCGCTGACGATCAAGTCCGCGCCCTCGGCCATCGAACGCGCGCTTCAGGCGACGGCCGATTGGGCCAATCACCCGCCGGATGCTTATGTGCGGGGCGTGGGGGTGATGCGGTCTGAGCTGCGCATTCCCTTTCAAGGCTGGCGGCTGGTGAGCTTCACCACTTACGATTCGATCCGCGACCGGGTCAACGCGGTTCTGGCGCTGGAAATCATGGGATTCGCGCTGTTTCTGGCGGTCGCATTCTATATGCTGTCGCGGCGCGCGCTGGTGGAGACCGCGCTGATCCGGCGCGAGTCGGCGGAACTTCGCCTTTTGAACGCGCGGTTGCAGCGGGAAATCGCCGAACGCGAGAAGGCGCAAAAAGACCTTGCCGTGGCCGAACTGACGCTGGCGCAGTCTTCCAAGCTGGCCGCGCTGGGCGAAATGTCGGCCGCCGTCAGCCACGAGCTGAACCAGCCGCTTGCGGCGATGAAGACCTACCTTGCTGGGGCGCGGCTTTTGCTGCAGCGCAAGCGCCCGGACGAGGCCATGTCATCCTTCCAGCGTATTGATGATCTGATCGAACGGATGGGCGCGATTACCCGGCAGCTGAAAAGTTATGCACGGAAGGGCGGAGAGGCGTTTGAGCCAATAGATGTGCGTTCTTGCGTGTCTGGCGCGCTGTCGATGATGGAGCCGACGCTGAGGACGCGGTCGGTCAAAATCACCCGCGCGCTGCCGCGCTTGCCGGTCATGGTGCTGGCGGACCGGATCAGGCTGGAACAGGTGATCATCAACCTGTTGCGCAATGCGCTCGACGCCACGAAGGATGTGGCTCAGCCGCAGATCGATCTTCTTTTGACCGTGGGGGAAACGGCCGTCCTGACGGTCAGGGACAATGGGACCGGCATTACCGATCTGGAAAGCCTGTTTGAGCCTTTCTACACCACCAAGAAGCCCGGCGACGGGGTGGGCTTGGGACTTGCCATTTCGTCCGGTATCGTGAACGACCTTGGGGGACGTCTGACGGCGCGCAATGCGTCGGATGATGGCGGAAAGGGTGGCGGGGCCGTATTCGAGGTCCAGCTTCCGTTGATCAATGAAAAGACCAAGGCGGCGGAGTGAAACGATGGCGCGTGCGATGAAAGTGGCGATTGTAGATGACGAACAAGATATGCGTCAGTCGATCAGCCAGTGGCTGGCCCTGTCGGGTTTCGATACCGAAACTTTTCCTTCGGCCGAAGAGGCGCTGAAAGCCATCGGGGCCGACTATCCCGGTGTCGTCGTCTCTGACATCCGCATGCCGGGAATGGACGGGATGGCCTTTCTGAAAAGGCTCATGAGCCTCGACAGCGGTTTGCCGGTCATCATGATCACGGGGCATGGCGATGTGCCGATGGCGGTCGAAGCGATGCGCGTCGGTGCCTTCGACTTCATGGAAAAACCCTTCAACCCCGACAAGATGACCGAACTGGCCAAGAAGGCCAGCCAGTCCCGGCGCATGACGCTCGACAACCGGGCGCTCCGGCGGGAACTGTCCGACGGCACCACGATCATGAAGAAACTGATCGGCGCCTCTGGGTCGATGGACCGCCTGCGTGAGGATATCCTCGATCTGGGGCAGGCCGATGGCCACGTGCTGATCGACGGGGAAACCGGCACCGGCAAGACGCTGGTCGCGCATGCTCTGCATGCGGTGGGGCCGCGCGCGGGCAAGAAATTCGTGGTGCTGAGTTGTGCGGCCTATTCCGAAGACATGCTGTCGACCCGGCTTTTCGGGCCGATGCCTGAAGGCGGGCACATCCCGCTGGTCGAGGAGGCGCGGGGCGGAACGCTGGTCCTGGAGGATATCGAGGCGCTGTCGCAGGCATTGCAGGCGCGTCTTCTGACCTTCATCAATGAGCAGGGCACCCCCGCGGAAACCCGCATCGTCGGTATCTGCAACGATCACGAACAGGGCCGCGCCGCCGAAGATGCGCTGCGCCCCGACCTTTATTATCGTCTGTCGGCGCTGAAGATCCTTCTGCCGCCGCTGCGGTCGCGCGGCGAGGATATCTTGACGCTGTTTGCCCGCATGACCGAACAGTTCGCTGAGGAATATGGCTGTGAAGCCCCGCAGGTGACGGCGCAGGAGGCCGCCCAGCTGCTACAGGCCCCCTGGCCGGGCAATGTGCGCCAGCTGATCAACGTGGCCGAACGCGCGGTTTTGCAAAATCGCCGGGGGTCGGGTTCCATCGCCTCGCTTCTCATGGCGGACAACGAGGAAACCGCGGCGACGATGACGACCGAGGGCAAGCCCCTGAAGGAATATGTCGAGAGCTTTGAAAAGATGCTGATCGACAACACGATGCGCCGCCACAAGGGCTCCATCACCGCCGTGATGGACGAACTTTGCCTGCCGCGCCGGACGCTGAACGAGAAGATGGCCAAATACGGGCTTCAGCGGCAAGATTATCTCTGAGGCCATCGGCGGATGCCGACCCGGCCCTAAAGGCGGGTCAGCATCAACTTGACCCCAAGCGCGGCAAAACCTGCAGCAAAGGCGCGGCGCAAGAGGATCATCACGGCGGGGCGCGACAAGATCCGCTCCCTCAGGATAGCGGCGAGCAGGCCGTAGATGGCGAAGACCATAAAAGTCATCACCATGAACATCAGACTGAGCCAGACCATCTGCCGCAGCGGATCAGTAGTGTCCGTGCCGACGAACTGCGGCAAGAAGGCCAGAAAGAAGATCGACAGTTTGGGGTTCAGCAGGTTCATCGCCACCCCCGCCCGGATGACCTGGGTCACGGTTGGGTGCTGATCATCCTGGCTGATGCGCAGCGGGCCTGCGTCGCGCAGCGTCTGCCAGGCCATATAGAGCAGATAAAGGACACCCAGATATTTGAGGACCTCAAACAGCAGGGCGCTGGTGTGCAACAGGGCCGCCAGTCCGGTAATGGCCGCCAGCATGTGCGGGATGATCCCCAAGGTTGAGGCGAATGCCGCAACAAGACTGGCACGGACCCCGCGCGCCAGCCCGCTGGCCATCGTATAAAGCGCCCCGGTTCCCGGCGAAGCGATGATCAGAAGAGAGGTCAGAAGGAATTCGGGTGACATGGGCAATAGGATCTCTGGCTGTGGTTGTCTGCCAAAGGCTAGGCGCGATTTTTACGGCGCGTCTTGAACAATATTGCTGTTTTCGCAGGTTCAGATCTGCCGCGCGGCGCGGGCATAGGCGGCGGGCGTCAGGCCGAAGCAGCGGGTGAAGGCGCGGGTCATGTGGCTTTGGTCGGCAAAACCGGCCTGCGCCGCCGCCGTTGCCAAGGTCGCACCCGCCGCGATCTGGCGCCGGGCAAGCGCGATCCGACGCTGGACCAGATAGGCATGCGGGCTTAGTCCTGTCCGGGCGGAAAAGCTGCGCACCAGATGATAGCGGCTCAAGCCGCTGGCCTGCGCCAGATCCGTCAGGGTCAGGGCGGCGGCCGGGTCGTCATCCATCAGGGCCTTGGCCCGCATCACCGGGCCGGGCAAGTGGGAGGGGTCTGTCCTAAATCCGGGGCAGAGCGCGGACAGCAAGACGGGCAGGTTGCTCTCGTAGGCCAACTGCGCCAGGTCCGTCATCTCCGCAGTTGCCGCCCGATAAAGATCCTGAAACAAAGCCCGTGCCGACGGGCTGCGCAGGCTTGGCCAGTTGAATTCGGCCTGGGCAATGCGGCCTTCGCTCAGATCAAGCAGACTGTCCGACACGATCCGGGGGTCGATATAGAGCATCAGCCAGGATCGTTCGGGGCCACCGAACGGAATGCCATCATGGACTTCGTTCGGATTGACGGTGATCAGATCGCCCCGGTCCGACTGCACGGTTCCGCGACCGCTGAGCGAGGTCTGCGCCCCGCCGGTGATCAGGCCGATGCCAAACTGGTCATGCGAATGCCGGGGAAAGGCCCGGTCTGACCGGGCCTCGACCGCGATCACCCCCGGTGCGAGACAGCGTCTGGCGCGAAACGGCGGCGTGGTCTGTCTTGCCTGATCGCCCGTCTGCATCTGTGGTCGGGTCACGTCGGGTCCGCTCCTGTGGCATGGCGCAGTCTAGGTCCGAACCGGAAGAGCGGCAATCCGGCCCGTTAATTCCGCCTTGGGCCCGCGTTGCCCCTGGTTCGACGCAGATACCAAAAAGCCATTGTCATTGCCTGCCGAAGCCCGCTAATGTCAGATTCACGACGGCTTTGGCATTTTGCAATGGCCGTCCGAGAGTTTCGCTGCGGTTTCGTGCCGGAGGTCGTACCAGACACCGGGGCGCTGAAACGGCGGAAAATGGGCCGTAAGGCCGGGAATTGCCGTGCCCCTGACAAGGGTATGGCCTGCGCACAGGGGGTAGAAATGCCCCCGGAAATGAGAACCGCGATGCAACGCGCGCACCTAGGGCAGGAGGCAAGGGGCAGGCTAGACGCCGCACTTTTCCTGTCCGCGTCGCCGCTCGCCTTAGCAAAAACCGCCCATAGCCGCTCCGCCCCGCCAGGGTCGGGGCGGCTTTGTGCGTCTGGACACTTCAATGGCAATCAAGATGCTTATCGATGCCACGCACGCGGAAGAAACCCGCGTCGTCGTGGTGGACGGCAACAAGGTCGAAGAATTTGATTTTGAGACCGTAAACAAACGGCAACTGGCCGGGAATATCTATCTCGCCAAGATCACACGGGTCGAGCCGTCGCTTCAGGCGGCGTTTGTCGATTATGGCGGCAACCGCCACGGGTTCCTGGCCTTTTCGGAAATCCATCCCGATTACTACCAGATTCCGGTCGCGGACCGCAAAGCGCTGCTGGAAGAAGAGCGCGCCTATGCCGAAGCCGAAGAGGCCGAGGAGAACAATCGCTCGCGCCGTCGCCAGCGCCCCCAGCGCAAGGCGGAAGCCGCCACCGACAGTGCCGATATCCGGTCTTCGGACGATATTCCGGGCATGACCGTGTTGGACATGGCCGAGGAAGAGGGCCAGGGGCCGAGCAGCTTTGACGATGCCGTCGCCCCCAGCGCCGATCAGAACGGCGACAATGGCGGCTCGGAACCCTATGTGGCCGCCGACCATGCCAGCGACAGCGATCCGGAGATTGAATCGGTCGCCGACGAGGATGTCGCCGAGGAAATCCGCCAGCCCCGCAAGCCGCGTGCGCGCCGCTACAAGATCCAGGAAGTGATCAAGGTCCGCCAGATCATGCTGGTGCA
>DAORUY010000066.1:0-13161 GCA_035433445.1 Paracoccaceae bacterium | reverse complement strand
CCTGCGCGAAATCCCGGCGGTGATGGATTTTTCTTGCGCCGTGATGGCGGGCGAAGCGATGGGCCTGGTCGGTGAATCCGGTTGCGGCAAGTCCACCGTTGCCCTCGCAGTCATGCGCGATCTGGGCAAGAATGGGCGCATCGTCGGCGGGACGATCAAATTCAAGGGCCGCGACCTAACGACCATGAGCGATGAAGAGTTGCGCCATGTGCGCGGCAAGGAAATCGCCATGATCTATCAGGAGCCGATGGCGAGCCTCAATCCGGCGATGAAAATCGGCAAGCAGCTGATGGAAGTACCGATGATCCACGAAGGCGTGAGTGCCGAGGAGGCGCACAAGCGCGCGCTTGAGGTCGTCTCCGACGTGCGCCTGCCTGACCCTGCCCGCATCCTCAATTCCTACCCCCACCAGCTTTCCGGTGGCCAGCAACAGCGCATCGTCATCGCCATGGCTCTGATGTCGAAACCCGCCCTTCTGATCTTGGACGAACCGACGACCGCGCTCGACGTGACGGTCGAGGCGGCAGTGGTCGATCTGGTGAAGGCGCTTGGCGAAAAGTACGGCACATCCATGCTGTTCATCAGCCACAACCTTGGCCTGGTGTTGGAGGTCTGCGACCGGCTTTGCGTAATGTATTCGGGCGAAGCGGTGGAAACCGGGTCGATCGTCGATGTCTTCAACCGGATGCAGCACCCCTATACGCAGGCGCTGTTCCGGTCGATCCCGCTACCCGGCGCCGACAAGAACGCCCGGCCCCTGATTTCCATTCCCGGCAACTTCCCCTTGCCGCATGAACGGCCGAACGGCTGCAACTTCGGGCCGCGCTGCTCCTATTTCGCGGACGGCCGCTGCAATGCTGCCGATATCCCGATGGTGCCGGTAAACGGACATGATCGCCATGGTACCCGCTGCATCCGGGTCGATGAAATCGACTGGGCCGCCAAACCCGTGGCAAAGGCCGCGATCGAAAAGGGCGCAATTGGGCGTGTCGTCCTCAGGATGGAGGATGTGAAGAAATATTATGAAGTGTCCTCCGGCATGTTCGGCGGTGGCGCGAAGAAGGTCGTCAAAGCCAACGAGACCCTGAGCTTCGAGGCGCACGAAGGCGAAACGCTCGCCATCGTCGGTGAAAGCGGCTGCGGCAAGTCGACCTTCGCCAAAGTGCTGATGGGGCTGGAAACCGCGACCGACGGCAAGATCATGCTCTATGATCGCGATATCCAGAACACGCCCATCGAAAAGCGGTCGACCGACACGGTTTCGGGCGTCCAAATGGTGTTCCAGAATCCGTTCGACACGCTCAATCCTTCGATGTCGGTCGGGCGGCAAATTATCCGGGCGTTGGAAATCTTCGGTCAGGGCAAGGATGACAAGGAACGCGAAAGCCGCATGCTGGAGCTTCTGGACCTGGTGAAGCTACCGCGCGCCTTTGCTGAACGTATGCCGCGCCAGCTTTCGGGCGGGCAGAAGCAGCGCGTGGGCATCGCGCGCGCCTTTGCGGGTGGCGCCAAGGTGGTTGTGGCGGACGAGCCTGTCTCGGCTCTGGACGTGTCGGTTCAGGCCGCCGTCACCGATCTGCTCATGGAAATCCAGCGCAAGAACAAGACAACGCTTCTTTTCATCAGCCACGATCTATCGATCGTACGGTATCTCTCGGACCGGGTGATGGTGATGTATCTGGGTCATGTGGTCGAAATCGGTTCGACCGACCAGGTCTTCAGCCCCCCCTATCACCCCTATACCGAGGCGCTTTTGTCGGCGGTGCCGATCGCTGACACGCATGTCCAAAAAAAGCGCATCGTGCTGGAGGGCGAGATCCCCTCCGCCATGAACCCGCCGCCGGGCTGCCCGTTCCAAACCCGTTGCCGGTGGAAGTCGCACGTACCAGATGGTCTGTGTGATCGGGAAATGCCGCCGATGCGGACGGTGGCCGACAAACACCAGATCAAGTGCCACCTGTCAGAGGCCGAGTTCGCCAGCATGGAGCCGGTGATCAAGATGGCGGCGGAATGATCAATGCCCGATGAGGGGCGCAGGCGATATTATAGCTTGACCTGCGCCCTCAACCGGGCAGGATTAAACCCGTCGTAACCAACCTTGGTTATGACGGGGGCATGAAACAGATGATCACTCACAAAAGCCAGCAGGCGCTCTGCGTCACGGTCTTCTCCCTGATTCTCAGGGCGGTCGGCATGTCGTCGCTGGCCCTCTTCATGTTGGCGGGCTTTTCACTCTCGACCCGCTTCATGCTCTGACCGCTCAGCGGTAGAGAAGCGACCTGCCTTCGTGGAAGAGATGGACCTTCGTCGGGTCCGCGCTCAGCGCAACCTGCTTGTGCCGCAGGTCTGAATGGATGCCCGGCAGTTTCGCCACCAGTTGGGCGCCCCCCTCCTGCGCTTCGAAGTACAGCAGGGTGACTTCGCCAAGGGCTTCGGTGATCGCCACCTTGCCCCTGTAGATCGCCGCGCCATCGGTGGGCACCAGATCTTCGGGCCGAATGCCGAGTCGCACCTTAGCACCCATCAGGCCCGCATCGGATGCGATGGGCGCGCGCAGACTGTCGCCGGACGCCAACCGTACCTCGGTCGATGCCCCGGTGGCGGTCACTACCCCATCCAGCAGGTTCATGGCGGGTGACCCGATGAACTGCGCGACAAATTCATTCTCGGGCCGCTCATAAAGATCAAGCGGCGTGCCCACCTGCGCAATACCGCCCTTGTTCAGGACAACGATGCGGCTGGCCAACGTCATTGCTTCGACCTGATCATGGGTCACATAGATCATCGTCGAATTTGGCATCGCTTCCTTCAACTGCGCAATCTCGATGCGCGTGGCCACCCTGAGTGCGGCGTCGAGGTTCGACAGCGGTTCATCGAACAGATAGACTTTCGGGTCGCGCACGATGGCGCGGCCGATGGCCACGCGCTGCCGCTGGCCGCCGGAAAGCGCCTTCGGCAGCCGGTCAAGATATGGCGTCAGTTGCAAGATGCGCGCCGCTTTTTCGACGGAAGCGTCAATCTCGGCCCGGCTTTTCTTGGCGATCTTCAGCGCGAATTCCATGTTTTCGCGGACGGTCATGTGCGGGTAGAGCGCGTAGGACTGGAAGACCATCGCAATGCCGCGCTGCGAGGCGGGAACTTCGTTCATCCGCGCGCCGTCAATCGCAAAATCACCGGCGGTGATCGCCTCCAGCCCGGCAATCATGCGCAGAAGTGTGGATTTCCCGCAACCGGACGGGCCAACAAAGACGATCAGCTCGCCACGTTTGATATCCAAGTTGATGTCGCGCAGGACGTGAACTTCGCCGTAGCTTTTCGCCACATTCGTCAGTTTCAGATCGGCCATTTCTACCCCCTAACCTTTCAGGATCGTTACGGCCCAGGGGCCAAGCACAATGGAACCACCTTCGGGGGCGCAACTGCCCAGATCCTGCGCCACCACCGACCAGACCCCTTGCGGCGCGGCAGCACGGGCGGTCTTGGCCGACAGGTTGACGGCCACGAACAGCGTCTCGCCCCCGGCACTCCGGCGGAAGGTGAGGACACTGCCTTCCGCCTTCATGTCGGACTGCGCGCCGTTGATGAGGGCCGGATGCGCATGCCGCAATGCCAGTGCACGTTGGTA
Organism: Paracoccaceae bacterium; assembly: GCA_035433445.1. Lineage (GTDB taxonomy): Bacteria > Pseudomonadota > Alphaproteobacteria > Rhodobacterales > Rhodobacteraceae > TMP-24. The sequence goes on along the minus strand of DAORUY010000066.1, from coordinate 9,536 downwards.
GTGCGCCAATATGCCGTTCGCATCACGTTCCGCTTCCGCGACCGCGCGGGTCAGATGGTCGGCAGGCACCGGCAGCCAGGGCTTTCCGGTCGTGAACCCGCCCGAGCCATTGTCCTTTTGCCAGACCATCGGCGTACGGCAGCCGTCGCGGCCTTTGAACTCCGGCCAGAACTCGATTCCGTAAGGATCTTGCAGATCGTCAAATGCGATATCTGCCTCGCTCAGTCCCAACTCTTCGCCCTGATAGATGCAGGCCGATCCACGCAGGCACATCAGAAGCGTCATGTAAGCCTTGGCCGCGTCATCCCCAATGCCCCAGCGCGAGATATGGCGCGGCATGTCATGGTTGGAGTAGGCCCAGCAGGGCCAGGCATGCGGCACCTTTTCATTCAGGCGGGCAAAGATTGCCGCGATACCTTCGGCCGTCAGCCGTTCGTTCGCGAGAAAGTCGAACGAGTAGCACATCTGCATCAGATCATCGCCCGAAGTATACTGGCCCATGATCTCAAGCCCGCGCTGCGCGTCGCCGACCTCGCCCACGGCGGCGGCGTTATAGAGGTTCATCAGGGCGCGGAGCTTGCGCAAGAAGCCCAGGTTTTCAGGCCGGTTCTTGGAATAGACATGCTCCTGCCAGTTATAGGGATTGACCTTGGGCGCAATGGAATCGTTGCGGTCATCGGCAGGCAGTGGCGGGTTGTCGCGCAGTTCCTTGTCGTGGAAATAGAAGTTGATCGTATCCAGCCGGAACCCGTCCACCCCGCGATCCAGCCAGAAACGCGCCACATCCAAAAGCGCGTCCTGCACGTCGGGATTATGGAAGTTGAGGTCGGGCTGCGAGGCCAGGAAGTTATGCAGATAATACTGCATCCTCTTGCCATCCCACTGCCAGGCCGGGCCGCCGAAAACCGACGGCCAGTTGTTCGGCACCGTACCATCGGGTTTGGGGTCGGCCCAGACATACCAGTCGGACTTGGGACTGTTCCGCCCCGACCGACTTTCCTTGAACCAGGGATGCACGTCAGCGGTATGCGACAGCACCAGGTCGATCATAACACGAAGACCCAGGTCATGCGCACGCGCTACGAGCGCGTCAAAATCGGCCAGCGTGCCGAACATCGGATCGACATCGCGGTAATCCGACACGTCGTAGCCAAAATCCTTCATCGGCGACGTGAAGAAGGGCGAAATCCAGATCGCATCAGCACCGAGACGGGCGATGTGATCCAGCCGCTGGGTGATCCCCGGCAGGTCGCCAATTCCGTCGCCGTTGGTGTCTTGATAGCTGCGCGGATAGATCTGATAGATCACCGCCCCGCGCCACCAATCGGCCGAACCCGGAAGCTGCCGGTTTTTCACAGCGGACATTGCGTTCATTTCAAGCCTCATTTCACCGAGCCAGCCAAAAGACCGCGCACCAGATATTTCTGCAAAGCAAAGAAGACGAAGACCGGCACGGCGATCGACACAAAGGCCGAGGCCGCAAGGATCTCCCAATCACCGCCGCGCGAGCCGAGCAGGTTTACCAACCGTCCGGTCAGCACCAGCTTGTCATCTTGCGGACCAAGGAAGACGAGCGCGACCAGCAGGTCATTCCAGGTCCAGAGGAACTGGAAGATGGCAAAGCTCGCCAGCGCCGGGAACGACAGGGGCAGCACGATCTTGGTGAAGATCTGGAAGTCGGTCGCCCCGTCAACGCGCGCGCTTTCCATGATTTCGCGCGGCAGCCCAGACATGTAGTTGCGCAATAGGTAGATGGCCAGCGGCAGGCCGAACCCGGTATGGGCCAGCCAGATGCCGATGTAGCTTTTGGGATCGAACCCGAGTTGCTGCCCGGCAGAATTGTAAAGCGTCAAGAGCGGGATAAGCGACATCTGCAGGGGCACGACCAGAAGCCCGACCACAGCGGCGATCAGAAGAGCGCGGCCAGGAAACTGCATCCAGCTGAGCGCATAGGCCGCGAAGGCGGCAATCAGGATCGGGATGACCGTCGAAGGAATGGCAACGGTAGCAGAGTTCAGGAAGGACCGCCCCAACCCTTCCGCCGTCAGGACCGAACGGTAGTTGTCGAAGGTGAAGCGCGGCGGCACGGAAGCGGTATAAAAGATCCGCTGACCGCGCTTGTCCTTGAAGCTTTCCGGCGCAGAGAGGACAAAGCTTCCGTCTGCCGAAACCGTCAGATTGGCCCCATCGCCCAGATCGGCCACCTCGCCCGCCTTGAATGCATCGGGCGCCTTGGAACTGATGCCGAAGGTCCCGATCTGACCGCCCTGCCCTTCAAAGACCGTGCCTTTCAGGGTGTAGAGTGTGCCTTCCAGCACCTCGCCTTCGCCTTCCGGCGCGCGGAACATCGCACTTTGGGTCGACGTGCCAAGTGCCGTCCACCAACCGGACGTGGTGATCTGGTCCTTGTCACGGAAGGAGGTCACGAGAAGGCCAAGGGTCGGCAAGGTCCACAGGAGAACGAACAGCACGACCGACAGATGCACGGCCCAACGCAGGGGATTGTTCGACATGTCAGCGGCCCTCCATCTCGGCGCGCGCGTTGCGGATGTTCCAGACCATGATCGGGATCACCAGGATCATGATGACGATGGCGATGGCCGCGCCACGGCCGAAATCACCGCCGCCCCGGAACATCCAGTCGAACATCAGGTTTGCCAGCACGTTCGAATTCCACTGGCCGTTCGTCATCGCCAGCACGATATCGAAGACCTTGAGCACGGTGATGGTGATCGTGGTCCAGACCACTGCGATCGTGCCCCAGATCTGCGGCACCATGATCTTGAAGAAGATCTGAATACCGTTCGCGCCGTCCAGCACCGCGGCCTCGATCGTCTCTTCGGGAATCCCGCGCAGCGCGGCCGACAGGATCACCATCGCAAAGCCGGTCTGGATCCAGATCAAGATGATCATCAGGAAGAAATTGTTCCAAAACGGCAGCGCGATCCAGGCCTGCGGGTCGCCCCCGAACCAGGTGACGATGGCGTTCAGAAGCCCGATCTGTTCGGACCCTTCGGAACGGTAGTCATAGACGAACTTCCAGATCACCGCCGCACCAACGAAGGAAATCGCCATTGGCATGAAGATCAGCGATTTGGCAAGATTGCCCCAAGCGATACGGTCGGTCAGCGCCGCAGCCAGAAGCCCAAGGAAGGTCGACGCGGCGGGCACCACCAGAAGCCACAAGAAATTGTTGAAGATCGATTCCCTGAACCCCGGGTCGGCGAGAAGCCAGCGATAGTTCGCGACACCTACAAACTCCTGCCCGGACTTATCGTGGAACGACAACCACAGCGATGCCACCACCGGATAGACAAGATAGAGCGTCAGCGCGACAATCGCCGGTCCAAGGAAAAGCCACGGCCGGATCAGGCTGGCGCGGGCAATATTGCGCCCGTTGCGCACCCGGTCTTCGGTGTGGATCGGCAAAAGCCGGTCCAGACACCAGTTCGCCCCCCAAAACCACGTCACCGCACCAAAAATGCCGATGATGATCGTAACCAGTGCCGTCAGCAGCTGTTCCATTGTCCCCTCCCAAAATACCGGGGGCGCGGACGCCCCCGGCAGGTCACTCGTATACAATCACGGGTGAAACCGGATCATCGGAACGATCACTTGATCGCGTCCCATTCGGCCTGAATGCCAGCGGCCACGTCGGCTGCGGCCTTGCCGCCGGCATAGTCGACCATGCCGGTCCAGAAAGCCCCCGCGCCGATCTTGCCCGGCATCAGGTCGGATCCGTCGAAACGGAAGGTCGTGGCATTCAGAAGGATGTCACCCTGCTTTTTCAGTGCCGCATTGGCATAGGTTTCGGGGTTGGCCGATTTGTAGGGCGTCAGGAAGCCCGATTGCGCCATCCAGACTTCATGCGCGATCGGGGTTTTCAGGAACTCGATGAAGGCTCGGGCAGCCTCGCTGTCCTTGGTGATCATCGCAAGCGTACCAGCGCCCAGCACCGGCTTGCCCAGATCCTTGCCCTCATAGGCGGGCATATAGAAGAAGTCCGCATCCTGCCCAAGTTCGGTCCCTTCCGGGAAGAAGGACGGAATGAACGACGCTTGATGGTGCATGTAGCACTTCGGCGGCGAGGCAAAGAGGCCCTTGGGGCTGTCTCGGAAATCGGTGGTGGCCACCGTCGCGGCGCCGCCATCCACGAAGGCGTCATTGCGCGCGAACCAGCCGAATTCGTCAATCGCCGCAACCACAGCCGGATCGTTGAACGGCACCTCGTTCGTGACCCACTTGTCATAGGTCTCAGGCGATGCCGTGCGCAGCATCATATCTTCAACCCAGTCGGTCGCCGGCCAGCCGGTCGCCCCGCCCGACCCCAAACCAATGCACCAGGGCGTGCCGCCATCGGCGACGATCTGGTCGGTCAGGGCCTTCAGCTCCTCCATCGTCTGCGGCACTTCATAGCCGGCATCCTCGAAGTTCTCGGGAACGTACCAGACCAGCGATTTCACGTCGATCTTGTAGGGAAAGGCATAAAGGCCGGGCGCGCCATCCTTGCCCTTGTAGGTGCCAAGACCCACCCAGCTGTCGCCTGCTGCGTAATTGTCTTTAAGCCATTGCGCTGTTTCGTCGCCAAGGGGCGCCAACAACCCTTTGGACGCAAGATCCGCGATCAGACCCGGCTGCGGCAGGACCGCAATATCCGGCGGGCTGCCCGCCTGGGTATCAATAACGATCTGCTGTTCATAGTTTTCCGACGACGAATAGCTGACCGTCACCCCGGTGGCCGAGGCGAAATAGGCCAGAACGCTTTCGACAAGGGCCTGATCCTCACCCCGCCACGGGCCGAAGATCGTCAACGCCCGCCCGTCAAGGTTGTATTTATCGGAAAACTCGGTGAAGCTGGCCCAGTTGAACTTCGCATCCTCACCCGGCGCGAATTTCAGCTCTTGCGCCGACAGCGCGCCCGCACAAAGCGCCAGCACTGCGGCGCCCGTCAGAAATCGGGTCATGTGATCCTCCCAGATCGGCAAACCGTTCTCACCAAGCGCAGAGGAATCAAATTCAAAGCGCTTTGGATGGGCAACCATCGGTCGATCTGCGCATTCTGTCAATGAAAATTCTTCCCAATCGGGGCCACACAAGGCCGGAAACGGGCAGTTCAACATTGACTGTGGCGCTTCGGAGCCGCTAAGTTTCAAAGAATTCAAAACGCTTTGAACAACATATGAACCTTAAACAACTGTCCGCAGAGCTTGGTTTGTCGCAGACAACGGTCAGCCGTGCGCTCAATGGCTTTCCTGAGGTGAATGAGACCACGCGCGCCCGTGTCATGGACGCGGCGCACAAGCACAACTACCGGCCGAATGTGCGCGCCCGAAGCCTTGCGACGGGGCGCGCCATGGCGATCGGACATGTCATTCCTGTTTCCACCCGCCACGAGATTGTGAACCCGATCTTCGCGGATTTCATCGCCGGAGCGGGCGAGGTCTATTCGGCCAATGACTATGACATGGTCTTGTCTGTCGTGACGGATGCCGACGAGGGCGATGCCTATCGCAAACTGCGCGCCAAAGGCACGGTCGATGGAGTGATCGTCCATGGGCCGAAGGTGAACGATCCGCGCATTGCGCTTCTGACCGAGATCGGCCTGCCTTTTGTCGTTCACGGCCGCTCCAGCCAGGTCGGACAGCCCTATTCTTGGCTGGATGTGAACAACAGGCGAGCCTTTCACCGGGCGACTGACTTTCTGCTCGACCTTGGCCATCGCCGGATCGCGCTGCTGAACGGTTTGGAAGACATGGATTTCGCCCATCGCCGTCGCGCGGGATATGAGGCGGCGCTCACCGGGCGTGGGATCGAACATGACAGTGCGTTGATGACCTCTTCGGAAATGACCGAAGCATCAGGTTATGAGGCCGCCAGCCGGATGTTGACGGCTGCCGATGCGCCGACGGCTTTTCTGACAGCGTCTCTCATCACCGCGATGGGGGTGCGCCGCGCGCTTGAGGAACAGGGTCTGAAGATCGGACGCGATATTTCGGTGCTGACCCATGATGACGAGCTGAGTTATCTGCGCAACGGCGCGGAGGTGCCGATTTTCACCGCGACCCGGTCATCTGTGCATGAGGCGGGAAACCTGGCCGCGCAGATGCTGCTCGACCGGGTAAACGACCCTGCGGGCGGACATCGCAGTCGCTTGCTGGAGGCGTCGCTGGTTGTGGGGCAGTCGACCGGGCCCGCGCCAAAGCGGGGCGGCTGATGCAGACGCTCGGCCTTTCGCGCGCCGATTTTCCGGCGGGTTTCTTGTTTGGCGCGGCAACATCTGCCTATCAGATTGAAGGTTCGGGGTTCGGCGGCGCGGGCCTGTCGCATTGGGATACGTTCGCGGCCACCCCCGGCAACGTCGTGCGCGCCGAAAACGGGGCCCGAGCCTGTGACCATTACCATCGCTGGCCCGAGGATCTGGACCTGATGGCGGCGGCCGGATTTGACGCCTATCGGTTTTCCGCCAACTGGGCACGGGTCCAGCCCGAAGGCCCCGGTAGCCTGAACTCTGCCGGTATCGACTTTTACGACAGGCTCGTGGACGGCATCTGCGCCCGCGGGCTGAAACCCTGCCTGACGCTTTACCATTGGGACTTGCCTGCGGTCCTTGCCCATCGCGGCGGCTGGGCCAACCGCGACATCGCGCTTTGGTTCACCGATTATGCCCTGACCCTGTCAGCACGGCTCGGCGACCGGCTGGCCAGCATCGCCACGATCAACGAACCCTGGTGCGTCGCTTGGTTGTCGCATTTTCTGGGGGCTCATGCCCCCGGCCTGCGCGATATCAGCGCGGCGGCCCATGCAATGCACAATGTGCTTTTCGCGCACGGTACCGCCCTATCGGCCTTGCGCGCCGAAGGGCACCGCAACCTTGGGATCGTGCTCAATTTCGAACATGTCGCCCCGGCCAGCGACGGTGCCGCCGACATTGCCGCCGCAAAGACCGAAGACGCCCTTTTCAACCGTTGGTTCATCGAAGCGATCATGAAGGGCACCTACCCCGTCGAGGCGCTGGAAGGTCTTGGACCCTACATGCCGAAGGGCTGGGAACGGGACATGGATCTGATCCGCACGCCGCTCGACTGGCTTGGGGTCAACTATTACCGGCGCGCTTTGTCGACACATGCGCCAGATACGCCCTGGCCCGCACGGCGCGAAGTGGCTGGCCCCTTGCCCAAGACCAGCATGGGTTGGGAAATTTACCCAGAAGGTCTGACCAAAAGGCTGATTTCCCTGCGCGATCTTGTGGGTTCCATGCCGATCTACGTGACCGAAAACGGCATGAGCAGCGATGATACCCTATCGGCGGGCGAGGTCGCGGACCCCGAACGCATGGCCTACATCGCCGCCCATCTGCAAGCCGTGCGGGCTGCCATTGCCCAAGGCGTCAACCTGCGCGGCTTCTTTTACTGGTCGCTTCTGGACAACTACGAATGGGCGCTTGGATATGAAAAACGCTTCGGGCTGGTCCATGTCGATTTCGAAAGCTTGAAGCGCACCCCGAAATGGTCCTATCAGGCGCTGACCGCCCTGCTGCGCGACCAGAGGTAATAACCGCCCATGCCCCATCTTTCCGAGCTTCCCGTAATTCTGGCTGACATCGGCGGCACGAACACGCGTGTAGCGCTGGCGAGGGGCGGCATCGTTGCCCATGACACAATCCGCCGGTTCGCAAATGTCGAAAGCGACGGGTTGCCCACGATCCTGAGGACCTATCTGGCTGAAAGCGGTGTGGCCCGTTGTGCGGGGGCCTGCGTGGCCGCCGCTGGCCCGGTGCAAGATGGCGTGGCCGAGATGACGAACCTCTCGTGGCGGATTACGCCGGAGGAGGTGCGGGCTGCCACGGGCGCTGCAACCGTCGCCATCCTCAACGACCTACAGGCGCAGGGATATGCGCTCGACCGGCTTCCGGCGAAAAGCCTGCGGACGATCCTGCCAGGCGCCACCCCGCCCCGGCCTGGCCCGCGGCTGGTTGTCGGTGTCGGCACCGGGTTCAATGCCGCCCCCGTTCACCGCACCCGCAAGGGGCTTTTGGTGGCGGCATCAGAATGCGGGCATCAAAGTCTGCCGGTGCGCACCGACAGCGACCTGCGCCTTGCCCGTTTCGTCGAGGCGGCCCACGGGTTCGCCGGGGTCGAGGATGTTCTTTCCGGGCGCGGGCTGGAACGGCTTTATGCTTTTCAGGCGCAGGAGGCGGGCCAACCCGCAAACCATTCCGCTGCCGAGATAATGGATCTGATTGCCACTGGCACGGACCCCATCGCAGTCCGCACTTGCGATCACTTTGTGACGCTTCTGGGTCGTGTCGCGGGCGATCTGGCCCTGACCCATCTGCCCTTCGGTGGGCTTTTCCTTGTCGGCGGCGTCGCGCGGGCTTTCACGCCCTATCTGGAGCAAGGTTTTGCCCGAGCGTTCCGAGACAAGGGGCGTTTCTCCAGCTTCATGGATGATTTCCCGGTTCAGGTGATCGAAGATGATTATGCCGCGCTGGAAGGCTGCGCGGCGCATCTGTTGGACGAGATGGCGGGCTGAACACAGTCGGTCGTCTTTCACCTTTATCGTCAAGCCTATGTTAACCGCCCGGTCCTAGCGTCGTTGCTGGAACAGCACGGCGGACGGAATGGACGATTCTTCGATTGTTGGACAGGAACACTGTCTAAAACTCCAGCGCAGGATCGACCTGACCGCGGTCGCAGGGCTCAGGGCGGAATTTCTTGCCTGCGCGGGCCAGCCCTTGCGCGTCGACGCCGCCGACGTCGGTCATCTGGGCGGACTTGGCCTTCAGGTGCTTCTGGCCGCAGCTGCACATTGGCGACAGACCGGCCAGCCTTTGGTGATCAAACCGCGTTCCGCTGCGTTTGACGCCGCCGTTGCAGCGTTCGGCCTTGCGCCATCGGCGCTCGAACATCGGGGCGCCGAATGACCGTCCGCATCCTTGCCGTTGATGACAGCCGCACGATCCGCGATCTTCTGGCGCATGCACTCTTGGGGGCCGGCTATCAGGTGACGTTAGCCGAGGACGGGCAAGACGCGCTCGACAGGCTGACGGAGGCCGCGCCAGATGCAATCATCTCTGACATAAACATGCCCCGGATGGATGGGTTCGGGTTGATCCAGGCCATCCGCCAAAATGAGAGCTATCGCGCAACGCCCATTCTGGTCCTAACCACCGAAAGCGCGCCGGAACTGAAGGCGCGGGCCCGCGCCGCCGGTGCAACCGGCTGGATCGTCAAACCGTTCGAGGCGGACAAACTGGTGCGCGCCTTGCAGATGATCGCCGGGTAGGTTGCCGATGCACAAGCCAGACCCGCTCGACGAAATCCGTCTTGGCTTCTTCGCCGAATGCGAAGACCTGCTGGAACGTCTGCTGGATGCGCTGGCCGACCCCTGTCTGATGGATCCGACGCACGATGCCATACATCAAGCGTTTCGCGCGGTTCACACGATCAAGGGCGGCGCAGCATCGTTGGGCTTCGATGTGCTGATGGCCGAGGCGCATGGGTTTGAAAACCGTCTGGACCAGATCAGGACGGGCC
>DAORUY010000065.1:0-13347 GCA_035433445.1 Paracoccaceae bacterium | reverse complement strand
TATAGGGCGGGTTCGACAAGATCAGATCGAACCGCCCCGGCACATCGGCAAACCAGTCCGACCGCCGAAAGGCGGCGCGACGCGAAAGCCCATGACGCGCGGCATTCTCCGCCGCCACCGTCAGGGCAGCGTCTGACAGATCGGTGCCAAGCCCGGTGGCAATGGGCATTCCGGCCAGACAGGACAAGAGCAGGCAGCCCGTCCCGGTGCCAAGATCCAGCACCCGGGCAAAAGGCCGCTCCACAGCCGCCAGCACCAGCAGTTCGGTTTCCGGCCTTGGGTCGAGCGTGTCGCGCGTCACCCGGAACGCACGCCCGAAAAAGAGCCGCTCGCCGACGATCTGGCTGACCGGCTGGCGCGCCGCCCGCTGCGTAATCGCGGCCTCAAAAGCTTCAACCTGCGCATCCGTCATCTCATCGCCCAGATGCAGCGTCAGCCGGTCCGCCGCGACCCCGAGCGCATGGGCAATGAGCCGCCGTGCATCCGCGGGCGCCTCCGTCACCCCCGCCACGCGCAGGCGCAAGATCGCCTGACGCAAGGCCTCGGTGCCAGTCACGCCCTTGCTCATGCCTCCATCTCGGCCAGCTTTTCGGCCTGATCATGGGCCACCAGCGCATCCAGAACCTCGCCCAGATCGCCCGCCATGATCTGCGCCAGGGCATAAAGTGTCAGGTTGATCCGGTGGTCGGTCATCCGGCCTTGCGGGAAATTATAGGTGCGGATGCGCTCGGACCTGTCGCCCGAACCGACCTGCGATTTGCGATCCGCTGCACGCTCGTTGGCCGCGCGGCTGCGCTCCATGTCGAAAAGCCGGGCGCGCAGCACCGCCATCGCGTTGGCGCGGTTCTGATGCTGCGACTTTTCCGAACTGGTGACGATGATGCCAGTGGGCAGATGGGTGATCCGTACCGCGCTGTCGGTGGTGTTCACATGCTGCCCGCCAGCGCCCGAGGACCGCATCGTGTCGATCCTGATATCAGCGGCCGGAATGTCGATCTCGACCTCCTCCGCCTCGGGCAGAACCGCCACGGTCGCCGCCGAAGTGTGGATGCGCCCGCCCGCTTCCGTCTCTGGCACCCGCTGCACCCGGTGGACACCACTTTCGAATTTCAAGCGCGCAAAGACCCCCTCGCCTTCGATCCGCGCGACGGCTTCCTTTACCCCACCCAACTCGGTTGCTGTCAGCTCCAAGAGTTCGAAGCGCCAGCCCATCGTCTCCGCATGGCGCTGGTACATGCGCAAGAGGTCCCCCGCGAAAAGCGCCGCCTCCTCGCCGCCCGTGCCCGGCCTTATCTCCAGGATCGCGGGGCGCGCATCGGCCGCATCCCTGGGCAGAAGCGCGATCCTGAGCCGCCCCTCCATCTCCGGTATCCGCGCCTTCAGGACCGGCAGTTCCTCCTCCGCCAGCGCCCGCATGTCGGGATCGGCGAGCATCGTGGTCGCCTCCTCCAGATCGGTCAGGGCCTGACGATAGGCCGCAATCTCGGCCACCACCGGCTTCAGTTCGGAATATTCCCGGCTCAGACCGGCAATTTCCCCCGCCGCCGCGCCAGCCGAAAGCTTCGCTTCGAGAAACTCGAAGCGCCGCACGATCTGCTCAAGCTTGTCCAAAGGTACCATCCCGGCGTCATGGCCCGCGGCCCCGGCGCGGTCAAGGGGGAGGGTCAGCCCGAGGCGTGCGGATCAGGGCCCACCCAGTCGCGAAACCCAATCCCCAAGCCGTGCGGCATTCACACCGAAATCGCCCCGCCCATAACGGGCGCGGGCATAAAATGTCACGACAGTCACTGGCCCTTCGGCCCGCACCTCGGCCGTCGTATAGTCCGGAAAGCCGAAGACACGAGATCGCGTGATCCAGGTGATCCGGCCCTCCTCGGGGCGACCGGCGAGGCGGGCCGTGCGCGGGCTGGCCATGGCAATCCTGTCGAGACGTTCGAGAACCGCCCTGGAATCGGCGTCGAAGATCGTGACGGAGGCTCGGGCGTCATTTGCGCCGCCCGTGACGGGGCTCGCTCCGGGTGGCAACAAGGTCCAGCCGCCCCCTGGTTCGATAAAAATCGCGACATGCCAGCGCGCCGGGTCATCGGGGGCAAGGCGGATCCAAGCCATGCCCCCGGCAATCACGATCAAGAGTGCGTAAAGCACCCGCTTCACCGCCGGGTCCTGGCCCAGTGGTAAAGGCAGATCAGCTCATAGGCCACATGCGCCCCGGCAATCGCCGTCGCCCCTGTGGTGTCATAGGCCGGGGAGACTTCGACGATATCGCCGCCCACCATGTTGATCCCGGCCAGATCGCGCAGCATCGCCGCCGCCTGCCAACTCGCCAACCCGCCCCAGACCGGCGTGCCGGTGCCGGGCGCGAAGGCCGGGTCGAGCGCGTCGATGTCGAAGGTCACGTAAGTCGGATGATCGCCGACGATCTCCTTCACCCGGCTCACCACCCAGGCGCAGCCCTTCTCATGCACGGTGCGCGCGTCGATCACATTCACGCCCAGATAATCCTCGGTCACGGTCCTGATACCGATCTGGACCGAGCGTTTCACATCCACCAGCCCCGCCTTCACCGCCTTGTAGAACATCGTCCCATGATCGATCCGTTCCGGGTCGTCATCGGGCCAGAGGTCGGAATGCGCATCGAAATGCACCAGCGCCAGCGGCCCGAACTTTTCAGCATAGGCGCGCAGCACCGGGAAGGTGATATAGTGATCGCCCCCCAGCACCACCGTCCCCGGCCCGGCGGCCAGAATGGTGCGGATATGGGCGGTCAGCGCATCAGGGAAGTCCTGCAACCGCCCGTAGTCAAAGGCAATATCGCCGTAGTCGACAATATTCATCTCGTCGAGCGGGTTGGTGGGCCAGCCATGCGCCCGCTCGTAACACATCATCGCGGAGGCTTCGCGGATCGCCCGCGGCCCGAAACGCGTGCCCGACCGGTGGCTGACCGCCTGATCGAACGGCACCCCGGTGATCGCCAGATCAACCCCCGTCAGATCCTTCGTATAGGTCCGCCTCAGAAGGCTCGTCGCACCCCCCCAGGCGTTTTCGAACGACAGGCCGCGCTGGCTCGCCCGAGTGAACGCAGTATCAACCTGCGTGCTTGCATCTTCCATTGCCATGATAGTCTCGTGGGAAAAAGTCGCGCCGTCGTTGCCGATCAAGGGCCGGAGACGTCGCGGATCCGGGTGCGGGAAGCAAGCCCGAGGCCGGGCGCGGAGTCAAGGGGAATTTGATCAAACGCTGAGGCGGTGGGGATGGGCGGGGAGCCACATACAAATCAGAAAACCTTGAACGCACGCGCCTATATAAATGCATACCGCATGCCCCGTTAGGCCTCCCTCATCCTTCCTTGGTGATTAGAAGAGGTTCAGCGTCCTTCAATTCCTTCGTGACCCTTCCAAGTTCTCTGAGCGCGCTACCATACGCTCCGCTGATCCCGTGCTTCGAAACCTGCAACAGACCCTTGAAACCGCCTTCGCTGACCATGCCGATTTCTTCGAACAAGCAGATTGGCAGTTGCCTGTTGTCCTTGAAGCGGCGATCCGGACCGCCATTCTTGTTGACGTATTTCCATGTCTGGCCCACGACCGTCGCGTCGACTGGGGCTGCGTCTATAATCATGCGCTGGTCGCGAACGGCAGTGCGAATGGATTCATAGCGAACGGCGCCGAACCGCTTGTTCTCTTCGACAAGGATACAGTCCGGGAAGAAGTAGCAGTTCTTCCCGTCGATGGCGAACATGGGTGGGGTAACATTCGAGGCAATGCCCTTGGGCAGAGTGTAGGAGACCGAAGACTCTTTGTGGTCTACCAACGTCGACGCTCCGGAGTTCCTCTTCCAAGCGTGCAAGTTCGTGATGTCGCCCTGCGCCTTTACAAACCATACCTTGCTGGCGTTCGCGATCCGGTCGATGGCGTCGACGAGCGCTTTGTAGTGCTCTTCCGCTGCGGGATCGAGCTTATATGCGAAGACAACGTTTCGCCTAGGCAGGTCGATCATGTTCCCGACCATGTATGCGGCGCCTAGGAGGGCCGCAAACAGGCCGATGACCGCCGGGTTCTGTGACATGAAAGAAAAGGCAAGACCGACACCCGCAGCAGCGCAGAGCATGAGCGTATAGGAAGGGCGCTCTCGCGCCTCGTTCAGGCTACGCAAGGCCTCCGAATGACTTTCAGAGACGAGCACGTCAGCCTCGGCCGAAATAATACGGCGCATGAGGACGCCGTCCTCGGTCATGTAAGTCGGCAGCTTTTCGTAAGGGGCGATCTTGGCAATCTCGGAGTTGTAGTCTGCTCCTCCTTCGGCGGTGGCCGCTTTCGGCTTTCGGCCAAGACCTCCAAGCGCCTTCCGGTAATAGACACCTTTCACGCCTGCGTGAATGTAGTGACCCTTGGGTCCGGTCCCGAATCTAAGCCCTTTTACCCCAGCGGAAATTCCGAGACCAGATTTGGAAAGGTTTATCCTGAACGGACCAAGGCTGACTGAATCTCTTATATAAAAAGGCATGACTGAACCTTATGCAAGATGCAAGCGTAGGTTGCATCTGAAATCCCTCCCGCGCCAGATGTAAAATGTGGCGCCAGCTCAGGGGTCGCCTCGATCAGAGTATTCGCTACGCCGGTCAATTCCGCCAAGCGTCAGAAGGCCGACTTCTGGCTCGGTCCTGTCTTGCTCGAAAAGCGCCGGGACCGGCCGCTTCTCTGCGAGTTCGCGGCCCGTGCGATCTCATTAGTGCTGCACTGAGCGCTAAGGTCAGCATAACAGACGCCGCAGCACGGACACGGCATACTCTTGACCGACGGCCTTGGACCGCAACCCACCCCACATCCCCCCGCAAGGCCAGTCCCCCCGATTCCTTAACGGCCCGTCTTCGCTCCAAACGTATGCCCCTCAGGCATACGTTTGGAATACGTTCGGAATACCTTCCAAAACTGCCCAACCACCCGGATTAACCCAGCGTCCGCAAAGCCTTAGCGCCCAAACCCCTACCCGACCTTCACCCCGGCCCGCACCAGATCATCCGTCACTTTCCGGATCGCTTTTTCCAGCACTTCGGCCACAAACTCGACCTCCCCCTCGGTGATTACCAGGGGCGGGGACATCACGTTCAGATGGCCGATCGGGCGCACCATCAGGCCCATCTCCTCGCAAGCGTCAGAGATGCGCTTGCTCTCGCCCACCTCGTCGGGCAAGAGCGCCTTGGTGACCTTGTCGGCCACGTTTTCCACGCACAGCATCAGCCCCCGCCCGCGGACCTGGCCGACCAGCGGCAGCGCCTCCAGCGCTTTCAGCCGGTCCTGGAAAATGCCACCGATCCGGGCGGCATGGGCCAGCATCCCCTCGCGCTCCATGATCTCGATATTCTTCAGCCCTGCCGCACAGGCGACCGGATGGCCGGAATAGGTGTAGCCCGAGGTGAACCAGCGCTGCCCCCCCGTCGCCATCGCCGCCCAGATGCGGTCGGAAAAGACAACCGCCCCAAGGGGTTGGTAGCCAGAGGTCAGGCCCTTTGCCGTGCAGATGATATCGGGCTGAACCCCGAATTCGTCCAGTGAGGCGAACCAGTGCCCCAGCCGTCCAAAGGCCGTCACCACCTCGTCGGCGATGAAAAGGATGTCATGGCGCTGGCAGACCTGCCACATGCGCTTGAGGTAGTCTTGAGGCGGCACGATGATCCCGCCCGAGGCCTGGATCGGTTCGGCGATGAAGCCGCCGATCCGGTCGGCCCCCACCCTGGCGATCAGCGCCTCGAACTCGGCAATCAGCCCGTCGCAGAACTGCGCCTCGCTCAGATGATCGGGGCGGCGATAGGGGTTCGGACAGGTCAGGTGCCAGATACCATCTTCCTTGTATCTGAATTCCTCCACCCGGTCGCCGTTGCGCTTGCCGACCGATTGGCAAAGGTAGGTCGAGCCGTGATAGGAGTTTTCCCGTGCCACGATCCCGGTCTTGCCCGGATTGCCGCGCACATGGTGATAGAAGCTCACCATCCGCACCGCCGTATCCACCGCCGTCGACCCACCCGTGGTGAAGTGCACCCGGTTCAGATCCCCCGGCGCCAGTTCCGCCAGCTTCGCCGCCAGCCGCGCCGTCGGGTCGTTGGTCATGTCGACGAACGTGTTCGAAAAGGCCAGCTTCATCGCCTGTTCACCGATCGCATCCGCCATCTCGCGCCGACCAAGCCCGATGTTGGTGCACCAAAGCCCCCCCACCGCATCGAAATATTTCCGCCCGTCGGCATCCCACAGATAGGAACCCTCGCCGCGGGTGATCACCAGAGCGCCCTTGTCTTCGAACGGTCCGAAGTTCGTCCAGGGGTGCAGGCTATGGGCGCGGTCCATCTCCCACAGGGCTTCGTTGGTCTTGGCAGGGGCGGCGTGAGTCATTTTGAATCTCCAGTCAAAATCACCCAGGCACCTTAGCCAAACCGCAAAAAAGGGCAAGACGTTTGATCAAATATCGCAAAGACAGGAAAGATGGCGCCGCGAACTGGCGCGGCACCCTCTCCGAAACGACATACGGATATGTCTCTAGCATTTTGATTTATAACGCGTTTGACAAAGTCACACCGGCAGAGCCCGCTCCACCACCCGCGCGAAGAAGCTTGCCCCGATCGGCGCAGCCTCGTCGTTGAAGTTGAACTTCGCATGATGCAGTCCCGCACCCGGCCCTGTGCCAAGGAAGAGGTAAGCCCCCGGCCGGGCCTCAAGCATATAGGAGAAGTCCTCCGACCCCATCTCGGCCGGATGATCCTCGTCCACCGCACCCTCGCCCGCCACTTCGCGCGCCACTTCGGCGGCGAAACGCGCCTCGCGCTCATGGTTCACGGTCGCGGGATAGCCCCAGTCATAATCGATCTCGGCCTTCACCCCATAGGCCGCCGCATGGCCTTCGATGATCTCGTGGATGCGGCGTTTCAGCATCTCGCGCACTTCCGGCGCGAAGCTGCGCACCGTCGCCTGAAACATCGCGGTTTCCGGGATCACGTTCGACACGGTGCCCGCATGGATCTGCGTGACCGAGATCACGCCCTTCTCGATCGGGTTCATGTTGCGCGTCAGGATCGACTGAAGGGCTGCCACCATCCCCACCGTCGCGATCACCGGATCGACCGTCTCGTGCGGGGTCGCGGCATGGCCGCCCCGGCCCGTCAGGGTCACGGTCAGCGTATCGACCGCGGCCATCAGCGGCCCGTGGTTGGTGTGGAAATGGCCGAACGGCATGTCCGGCACATTGTGGATGCCGTAGACCTCGCGCACGTTGAAACGGTCCATCACCCCTTCCTGGACCATCACCTGACCGCCGCCGCCATCCTCCTCCGCCGGCTGGAACAAAAGCGCCACGCGCCCCGCGAACCGCCGGGTTTCACACAGATATTTCGCCGCGCCCAGAAGCATGGCCGTATGGCCGTCATGCCCGCAGGCATGCATCTTGCCGGGATGGGTGGAGGCATAGTCGGCCCCCGTCATCTCCGCGATAGGCAGCGCGTCCATGTCGGCGCGCAAGCCGATGGTCGGGCCTTCGCCCTGCCCGTTGATGATCGCCACGATCCCGGTCCGGGCAATCCCCTCATGGATTTCATCGACCCCGATGTCGCGCAGCCGGTCCGCCACATAGGCCGAGGTCTTGGGAAGATCGAACGCCAGCTCGGGGATCGTGTGCAGATGCTGGCGCCATTCCTTCATCTCGGGGGCTAGCGCGGCGATGCGGTTCAGGACTGGCATGTGGACTCTCGGGGTTGGTTCGGTTTAGCCAGAGGATGATCCTAAACGCCGGGGGACTGCAATGATCAAAGACCGCGCCGCCTCGGACCGGCTGGTGCATGACCCGGCGGGGGGCATCGACCGGCTGTTGGAAATCATGGCCCGATTGCGCGATCCGTCAGACGGCTGCCCCTGGGATCTGGAACAGGATTTCGCCACCATCGCCCCCTATACGATCGAGGAAGCCTATGAGGTCGCCGATGCGATCGAACGGCGCGCCTGGGGCGAGCTTGAGGGCGAACTGGGCGATCTTCTCTTCCAGACGATCTATCACACCCAGATGGCGGCAGAGACCGGGCATTTCACCTTCGAAAGCGTGACCAAGGCCATCGCCGACAAGATGGTCGCCCGTCATCCCCATGTCTTTGGGTCCGCGAGCCGCGACAAGACGGCCGAGGATCAGACCCGCGACTGGGAAAGGCTAAAGGCGGCCGAACGGGCGCGGAAGGCCGAAACCGGAGTGCTGGACGGGGTCGCCGCGGGCCTGCCCGCCCTGACGCGCGCCGTGAAGCTGCAAAACCGCGCGGCGCGGGTGGGCTTCGACTGGCCCTCCACCGACGAGGTGATTGCCAAGATCGTCGAGGAAGCGGGCGAGCTTAACGAAGCCCGCCAACATCTGGGCGAGGCCGAGGTGTTCGAGGAATTTGGCGATCTTCTCTTTGTCGTCGCCAATCTGGCCCGCCATCTTAAGATCGACCCCGAAGCCGCCCTGCGCGCCGCCAACGGCAAGTTCATCCGCCGTTTCCGCTCGATCGAGGCGGCGCTGGCCCAGCGCGGCAAACGGCCCGAGGACAGTGATCTGGCGGAGATGGACGCCCTGTGGGACGCAGCTAAGGCGGCGGAAAAAGCCGGGGAGCCCACAGCATGACCCCACGCTTCCTTGCCATCCTGACCGTGCGCAACGAAGCGGCCTTCCTTCTCGACTGGCTTGCCTGGCACCGCCATGTGGGCTTCACCGATTTCCTGGTCTTTTCGAACGACTGCGAGGATGGCACCGACCGGATGCTCGATCGGTTGCAGGCAATGGGCTGGCTGACCCATGTGCCCAACCCCGGCCCCCATCCTGAAGGCGCGCAATGGGCGGCGCTGAAACAGGCGGGTCAGCATCCTTTGCGGCAGGCCGCCGACTGGGTGATGGTCTTCGACATCGACGAATATGTGACGATCCATGCGGGCGACGGCACGCTTGGGGCACTGATGGGGCTTTTCCCGCAGGCGACCGCCTTCCCGCTGACCTGGCGGCTCTTTGGCAATGCGGGCATCACGAACTATGAAGACCGCCCCCTTCCCGAAATCTTCACCCGCGCCGCGCCTGCGGTGATGGGCTGGCCTTGGCGCGCGGCGATGTTCAAGACGCTTTTCCGCGATGATGGCAGTTACGGCAAACTCGGCGTCCACCGCCCGCGTCAGCCCGATCCGGCCCGTATAGCCGCGCAGCACTGGGTTGACGGATCGGGCCGCACCCTGCCCGCCGCCTATCACACCACGAAGCTCTATTCGCCTTTCGGGCGCGACAATTACGCCATAGCCCAGCTCAACCATTATGCGCTCGGGGCGGCGGAAAGTTATTTGCTGAAGACCGACCGGGGCCGCGCCAACCGATCCTCGTCGGCTTTCGATCTGTCCTACTGGGTGGAACGCAATCTGTGCGCGGTCGAGGATCGCCGGCTGGCCGACCGTTTCGCCGCCGCCCACAACCTGCGTGATAGCCTTGCCGGGGATCAGGAACTGGCCGGGCTGCATCAGGCGGCGGTCCAGTGGCGGCGGGACAGATTCGCCCGGCTGATGGCCGACGACTCCTACCGCTCGCTTTTCGGGCGACTTCTCATGGCGCCCCCCAGCCGCCTGTTGAGTGCGGCGGAAAGTGAGCGGATTTTGTCCTATGCAAACGCCGCACAATCCGCGCAGCAGGGCGCGTCTGGTTCCGATCCGGAAACAGAATAACGGCACTTGCGCGACCACCCGACCACCAACCCTCGATTTGGCACCCGGCCCTCCCCCAAGCCCTTGCGTTCCAACGCCTGAACCGTGCTACACTTCCCCAAGCATAGGGTCCGATCCATCGGATCACCGTGCAAGGGGCTGATATTTACCGGTGATGATGTGCTGAAAGACCAAGGGTCTTTGTCAGAAGAGGAATGGTTCGCCCGCATGGAGCGGTTGGGCCGGAGGGAGGGGTTTTTCACCCGTCTCGGGCGGGATCATTGCGCCTTCTTCGCTGACCGGGAATCGACGCTGATCGTCACTTTCGAAACAGTGGACTCGATCCGCCGCCGCCAGCCGGACGAGGTGCCCTTGGGCTTCTCGGTCTGCGAAAACCGCGACTGGTCGCATCTGTGCCTCATGGCGCAGGGGCCGACTTGGTATCGCGACCCCGCCGTTTACGAATTCATCGACGGGCTGGTCGATGACGCATTCTTCGACGCCTATGATCAGGTGGTGTTCTTCGGCGCGGGAATGGCCGGTTATGCCGCCGCCGCCTTTTCCGTGGCCGCCCCCGGCGCGACAGTCATCCTCGTGCAGCCACAGGCCACGCTCGATCCCGCCTTCGCGGGCTGGGACACGCGGTTTACCGATCATCGGCGGCTGAACTTCACCGACCGCTATGGCTATGCCCCCGACATGACCGATGGTGCCGCGCAGGTCTACCTGATCCACGACCCTCTTCAGACCTTCGATGCGATGCATGCGGCGCTCTTCCGGCGGCCGCAAACCACTTACCTGCCCTGTCGCGGCATGGGGCCTGATCTGTGCGGCACCCTGATGGCCACCCATGTGCTGCCCTCCGTCCTCAGTGCGGCAGGCACGGGCGCGTTCGACCCGCACATCTTCTGGACCTTCTATCGGGCGCGGCGCAACCATGTGCCCTATCTGCGCCGCCTTCTGAACCGGCTCGACAGCGCGGGCCAATCGCGCCGTGCGGCCATGGTGGCGGGCAATGCAGGCCAACGGCTGAACGATGAGCGTTTCCGCGCGCGTGCCAAGGAACTTTCCGGGCGCGCCAAACCTGCCCCGGCGGACACGCTGACCGACCAAACCGCCGGCCAGACCTGATCGTCCCGCGCCCTAGCCCTCGACCGGGCGGATCGAGGTGATCTGGTAGCCCGCCTTGTCCTGATCGGGGCCAGAGCGGCCAACCAGCATGGCAAAGCCAAGATCGCGGAAGAAGAGGTAACTTTGCCCCTCCCATCCGTCAGCCCGCACAAAGGTCGCGTCCACCGTCAGCGTGTCGTAACTGCACCCGTCGATATCCAGCGTCCCGTTCGCGCCGAACACATAGGCGGCGGTCTGCGCGTCCCGCTCGCCATCGGGGAAGTTCGCGGTGACAGGGCCGATCCAGGCGGTTCCGCCAGCGGCAGGTTCCGGCAAAGGCTCGCCGCCATAGTCGTAGATCACCCGATGGTCGACCGCATTGTCGCCGTCCGCCGCAAGCGAGGCTTCGATGTCATAAACCCCGAACCGGCTGAGAAATCGAAGATCGCCGCCGCCCTCGGCCGATCCGACCTCGCGCAGTTCGACAAGGCCGTTTTCCAAAAGCCGCACTTCGACCTGACCACCGCTTTCATAGTCGACAAGCAAGCCCGATGACAGTTGATCGGCCGTCACGCAGCTTTGGGCCGATGCGGCCCCCGTCAGCAGGAGACCCGCCAGGGTCAGGGCAAGCGGACGGGCAAGAAATGGGCGTAGGGTCATAAAGGGCTCCGTTCAAATCCAGCCCATCATGCGCCGAGGTCCGCCGGACGCAAAGCCCCGCCGTCAGCAGGCGTAGGCCACCGCATGCAGCTCATAAATGTCGGCG
Organism: Paracoccaceae bacterium; assembly: GCA_035433445.1. GTDB lineage: Bacteria > Pseudomonadota > Alphaproteobacteria > Rhodobacterales > Rhodobacteraceae > TMP-24. Next base: position 1,788 of record DAORUY010000065.1, on the reverse strand, counting down.
CCGGGCGTGGCCTGGTCAAACACCACGGTATTGGCCCCCGCCGCCTGTGCATCGGCCATGATCTTGTTGCGCATGTATTTCAGCCCTTGAGTAGCCAAGGGCCCGAAAACACTGGGTGTTCCGCGAATATCAGTGATCCGCCGGCAGGTGGAAACCTCGGCGGGCGTGGCCTCCCGCACGCCCGCGACGCCGGTAAAACCCGGATCACTGGTGCAAGCCGCCAGGCCCGCGATGCCCGCCATAAGCACAACAAAATGCCGCATGATCTACCCTTTCCTCGGTGCCGGGTCTTTGCCGCCCGCCGCAACAATCCTGCCCTGCGCACAGTTGGCGAGCAAGGGCGCGCAACAATCAACGCCCGCGATTCGGCAAAAGCCCGCCTTACCCTACGGTTTTGGGTCCGCGTCCTGCCAGTCGCCGGACGTTGGATTTCGTCCGCGCCCGTATCGGCTTGATCGCCGCCTTTACCGCCCGCGCAGGCGTCGCGCCCGCCATCAACGCCCCCGCCAGCGCCGCGCCGCTTTGCTGGGCTGCCTCCAGCTTTTCGGCCCACATCCGCTGTTCCTCGCCGGGGCCAAGCCGCCAAAAGCCGCCAAATCCCATCAGGCGCATGGCAATCACCATCTGCGCCTCCACCAGCATATGTCCCATCTGGACCGACGCCGTCATATAGTCCGAATAAGCGCGCTTCACCCCGAACACCCCCGACCTGTTGCGCGGTGATGCTCCCTCAAGCGCACGGCAATGACCAGCCCCTAGTTCAGCGCCATGATCCGTTCGGCGAAGGACCGCAGCTCGCGGCGGCGCAGATCGGTCAGACGGGTCAGACACCCCGCCTGTTCCAGATCCGAGGCCTGCCCTCCGCCCAAAAGCCGGTAATCGGCCAGACAAACCGCGTCGCGATAGGCAACCCATGCGCCCTGCGACGCCTCGAGCGCGTCCGCCACGCCCTCTGCCGCCCCGACACCCATCATGGCATCCATCCCGCCCGCTTCGGACAGGGCCACCTCATAGGCGGCGGCCATATCATCCTCGGCCCGCCGCTGGGCCTCGCCCGCGCATTCCATCATCTCCAGATGGCTCTGCGGCGCGTCACAATCCAGCGCCTGCGCCCCGCCCGCGCCAAGAAAGACCAAAAGACCCAAAAGAAAACCGATTTTCATGTAACCGCCCTTGCAAAACCACCCCGACCCTAGGACGGCAGAACGATGCGCTCAAGTCAGGTTTCCCCTGCCTTTCGGCTGGAAAGAGCCGCCCCGATCCTGTAGGCGGAACACATGACCCAGAGCCTCTCGATCCGCCGCCCCGACGACATGCACCTGCATCTGCGCGATGGCGCGATGCTGACCGCTGTCCTGCCCGAAAGCGCCCGCCATTTCGCCCGCGCGATCATCATGCCGAACCTCGTGCCCCCGGTGGTCACAGGCGCCGATGCAGCCGCCTACCGCGCCCGCATCCTGGCCGCCCTGCCCGACGGCATGACGTTTCAGCCGCTGATGACGCTTTATCTGACCGAAACCACCGATCCCGCTGACGTGGCCGCCGCCCATGCCTCGGGCCTCGTGAAAGCGGTGAAACTCTATCCCGCTGGCGCCACGACCAATTCGCAATCCGGCGTGACGAATTTCCAAAACGTCCGGCATGTGCTGGAAAAAATGGCTGAAATCGGCCTGCCGCTGTGCGTGCATGGCGAAGTGACCGACCCCACGGTCGACATTTTCGACCGTGAAGCCACCTTCATCGACCGGGTGCTGGAACCGCTGCGCCGCGCCACGCCGGGCCTCAGGG
>DAORUY010000064.1:0-13416 GCA_035433445.1 Paracoccaceae bacterium | reverse complement strand
ATGGGGCCGCGACAACCGCACCACCGGCCTGCGTGTTCCCGTGTCGCCGCCTGCCGCGCGGCGGGTCGAAAACCGTCTGGCGGGGATGGACTGCAACCCCTACCTCGGCATCGCGGCAAGTCTTGCTTGCGGCTACCTCGGCCTGAAGGAAAAGATCGACCCGCGTGAGGAACGCACGATAGAGTTCACCGCCTCCGATGATGAGATCCCGCTGCATCTGGGCGACGCGCTTGATCTGCTGGCCGACTGCAAGCCGATCCAGGACGTGCTGAGCCCAGAGTTCTGCAAAGTCTATGAATCGGTCAAGCGCAATGAATTCAAAGAGTTCTTGCAAGTCATCAGCCCGTGGGAGCGTGAGCACCTACTGCTGAACGTCTGAGGCAGCTCATGAATCTGCTGTTTGCCAACGACAAGGCGGGGCACTACCCCGACAGTTATTATGCCGCGACCAAGGCTGATCTTGCGCCTTTCCCCGAACTGAAGGGCGCGACCCGCGCCAATGTCTGCATCATCGGCGGCGGTTACACCGGCCTGTCGGCGGCGTTGCATCTGGCCAAGCGCGGTCTGGATGTGGTGCTGGTGGAGGCGCACCGCATCGGGTTCGGAGCGTCGGGCCGCAACGGCGGTCAGGTCGGATCGGGCCAGCGGCAGGATCAGGACTGGCTGGAAAAGACGCTTGGCAAGGACCGGGCCCATCAATTGTGGGATCTGTCAGTGGAAGCGGTCGAACTGGTCAAGTCACTGATCCGCGACCATGACATGCCCTGCCAGTTTCATCCGGGCATCGTTCACGCCTGCTTTAACAAGGGCGAGGTCGATCACGCGCGCCACTATGCTGAAAAGCTGGCCCGCGACTATGGTTATGACCAAGTCACGCCCCTTGATCAGGCCGGGCTTCATGCGATCCTGCCGTCCGCCGCCTACAAGGGCGGCATCATTGACCGGAGCGCGGGCCATGTGCATCCCCTGAACTATGCGGTGGGGCTGGCCCGTGCGGCAGCGCAGGCGGAGGCACGGATTTACGAAAACTCCCTCGTTCATCACATTCAGCGCGGGGCAAAACCCGTGGTCCAGACCGGCCATGGCCGGGTGGAATGTGACCATGTGATCCTGGCGGGGAACGGCTATCTGGGCGGGCTCGACAATCATGTCGCCGCCCGCGTCATGCCGATCAACAATTTCATCGTCGCCACCGAACCCCTGGGCGCGCGCGTGGCCGAGGTCTTGCGCGAAAACGTCGCGGTTGCGGATACGAAATTCGTGGTGAATTACTGGCGCCTTTCTGACGACAACCGGCTGCTGTTCGGCGGCGGCGAAAGTTATGGCTACCGCTTCCCCGATATCGTCAAGACGGTCCGCAAACCGATGCTGGAAGTCTACCCCGGCCTGAAGGACGTCCGCATCGACTATGCCTGGGGCGGCACTCTCGCCATCACCATGAACCGGATGCCCTGTTTTGCCCGCGTCGCGCCGAACATCCTGTCGGCGTCGGGCTATTCGGGGCACGGGGTCGCCATGGCCACGCTTGCCGGGCGTCTTCTGGCCGAAGCAACCGCCGGTCAGGCCGAACGGTTCGACGTGATGGCAAATGTGCCCATCCAGCGCTTCCCCGGCGGTCCGGCAATGCGTTGGCCACTGCTAGCGCTTGCGATGACCTGGTATTCCATGCGCGACAGGTTGGGGTTTTAAGCCGATCCGTCACAAATTCATTGAAAGTCGCCGTTAAGATCAGCTACAGAAAAGCTGAATGTGACTTTCAGAAAAGGTGACGAATGGCCCCCGATACGCTCCACCGTGGCCAGGCCCCGAACGTCTATGACGCCGAACCGATCCCGGCAGAGGCGCGGGCGGAGATCGAACGTCTTCTGACCTCGGGCGATCTCTTCCGTTACACCGCGCCCGAAGGCGCGCCGGTCGCCCTTCTGGAACGGGAATTCGCTGATCTTCTGGGAAGCCGCTATGCGCTGGCCGTCTCCTCCTGTTCTGCCGCGCTCTTTCTGGCGATGAAGGCGCTCGACCTGCCGCGCGGTGCGCGCGTCCTGATCCCAGCCTTTACCTTTGCGGCCGTTCCCTCGGCCGTTCTGCATGCTGATTGCGTGCCTGTCCTGTGCGAGGTCGGCGCGAATTTCCGCATCGACATGGATGATTTTGCGCTGCGGCTAGAGGGTGATATCGCCGCCGTCCTGATCAGCCACATGCGCGGGCATACGTCCGACATGGACCGGATCATGGAACTTTGCGAGGCGAAGGGCATTCCGGTCATCGAAGATGCCGCCCATTCGCTTGGCACGCTATGGAATGGCCGCAATATCGGCACGCTGGGTAAGGTCGGCTGTTTTTCCTTCCAGTCCTACAAGCTGGTGAACGCGGGCGAAGGCGGGATCATGGTCACGGACGATCCCGAGATTGCCGCCCGCGCGGTGATCATGTCGGGCGCCTATGAACATAACTGGAAGAAGCATAAAGGCCTTCAGAACAGCTACATGCACTGGCAAAACCGGCTACCGCTTTACAACATGCGCATGCAGAACCTGTCGGCGGCTGTCATTCGCCCGCAACTGCCCCTGGTGAAGGACCGGGTTCAGGCCGGGCGGTCGAACCACGATTATGTCGCGGCGAAACTGAACTGCTCCGACTGGCTCGATGTGCCCCCGCCCCTGCCGCAGGAAGAACGCGCGCCCGACAGCCTTCAGTTCAACCTGATGGGCCAATGGAGCGATACCGAGGCCCGCGCCTTTCAGGATGCGGCCAAGGCGCGCGGGATTTCGGTCCAGATTTTCGGCCTGTCCGACGACAATGCCCGCGCCTTCTGGAACTGGAAGTTCATCGGCGACGTGCCGGACATGCCGAAAACCCGCGCGATGCTGATGCGGGCCTGCGATCTGCGGCTGCCCGCGCGCCTGAAACAGCCCGACCTCGATTTCATCGCGGATGCGCTTTTGGGGGCGGTCGCGGCGGTCAGAACCAGCCAGACCAACGCCGCCTGACCGGACGGGTCTCAGGGTCGGACGACCCTCAGACCCTCCGCCAGCCAGGGGTGATCCGTCAACACGGGGCGCACGATCATCTCGTCAAGCAACAGCCGCAGACGTTGGGCAATCTCGCCCGGCATCTGGCCTAGCACATCGCGCCGCGCGCTGAGGGTGATGCGCCGCGACAGGGCCAGCATCGGCAGGGGTTGCAAGATCACGCTGTCGCGGAACCGGGCCGCGTGAAGGACGGCAAGTGGGGTCAGGATCGTCCAGCCTGCCCCGGCCGCCACCATCGCCATGATCGAATGATAGCTGTCCAGTTCGAACCGATGCACCGGGCGCTGGCTGTGGCGGACCAGCGCATCGGCGATCTGCCCGCCCATATGGTGCCGCGTCGAATAGAGAATCAGTGGCAGATCGGGGCTGAACGGCTGCACCGCCTGCCCTTTGGGCAAAACCGCGACGAACGGTTCTTGCAAGATCGTATGCACTTCCAGCGTTTCGTCCGCCAGACCAAGGTCCGCGGCCACGATCAGGTCCAGCGCCCGCGCCTCCAGCCCTTCGTGCAAACGGTGGCTCGGTCCGGTTTCCAGCAGGAACTGGCAGCCCGGCCATTGCTGGCCGAGGTCGGACAGAAGCCGTGGCGTCACTTCGGCCTCGAAATCTTCGATAAAGCCCAGCCGGAAGCTCGCCAGCCCCGACAGGCCCGAAAGCCCGATGGCGGCGCGCGCCGCGGCCAGTTCATTGACGATGGCCTGGGCATGGCGGCGGAAGGTTTCGCCTGCGGGGGTCAGCCGCAATGGCCGTTGCGCCCGATCAAGCAAGACCGCGCCCAACGCGGCTTCCAGCGTGGAAATCTGTTGGCTGACCGCCGAGGCCGAGGCGGAAAGGCGCTTCGCAGCCCCCTGAACCGTTCCTTCATCCGCGACCGCCAGAAAGGATTCGATCGCCCAAAGCGTAATGCGGCCCGGCGCGTCTGCCATGGACGTTCCCCCGGACCGAACGCTCAGAGTTTCGAGAGCTTCGCCTGAAGGTCGGCAAGCTGCTTCTTGATCGCGGCAATGTCATCGTCGTCGCGCGCTTTGGCTTTCGGGGCAGGCGCGGCCTGTTCGGCCCCCTCGTCGGATGGCCCGGTTGCCCCCGCAAAACCGCCCATCATGGTCTTGAGGAACGCTTGCTGCTGGCGCTGCAGCGCATCGAAGCCCGGCATGGAGGCCATTGGATTGGGCAGTTGCGACAATTGCTCCATCAGCTTTGACTGGCCGGTACGCAACATGTCGAATGAAGCTGCCAGAAACTGCGGCACCACGCTTTGCGCGCTGGTCGTATAGCTGCGCACCAGATCGGTCAGCACATCAACCGGCAGCACGCTTTCGCCCCGGCTTTCATGTTCGGCAATGATCTGCAGAAGATACTGGCGCGTCAGGTCGTCCCCGGACTTCAGGTCGACGATCTGCACCTCGCGCCCCTCGCGGATGAAGGCGGCGATGTCTTCCAGCGTCACATAGTCGCTGGTTTCCGTATTGTAGAGCCGCCGACTGGCATAACGCTTGATCAGCAAGGCCTTCTTGTCGTCAGCCATCGCTTCCTCCCCAGGATCGTTCTTTTGGCACTGCGGCGAGATTAAGCTGCGGGCGCGAAAACACAACAAAAGAAAAAGGCGAAACCCGGTTTTCGGGTTTCGCCCTTCTGCTTGTCCGACAGGGAGGCAGTCGGATCAGGCGATCACTTCGCCGCAGCGGCCGCTTTCTTGGCGACATTGGTCACTTCGGCAGTGGCTTTCTGCACGGCGGCAGCAGCGTCTTCCGAAGCGGTCTTGCCAGCGGCAAGCATCAGTTCAACCGTGTCCATCTGGACTTTTTTCGCCACTTCGGCGAAAGCAGCCAGGTTTTCCGCAGCCATTTCAGCAGCCGCCGAAGCGAAGTCGCTGAATGCTTTGGTGTAGTCGGCCGGCTCTTCCTTGACCTTGGTCAGCGAACCGACCTTGGACAGGGTGTCCTTCGCCCACTTGGACGAGATTTCGTTCGACTTTTCAGCAGCTTCCAGCGCCACTTTGGTCAGCTTCTCGCCGAAGGCCGCGGTGGTTTTGAACGCGCCCTGGGCAGAGGTCGCGTCGAACGGGAAAGCCTGCATCATGTCTTGCATAACTTTGGTGAAGTCCTGGGTCTTGGCCATTTCAATTTCTCCTGAGAGGTGCGGCAGAGCGCGTTTCGCATCTGCAGCCTATATACATGCCGCACTGCAGCATTTCAAGAGTATTCGCTGCATTGCAGCAAAATTATTGCAAGTCAACGTATCAGCCGTTTGGCACTTCCGTGACATATGTACCCGGCGCAGGCGCCAACAGCTTGCGGCCATCCGCACCCGGTTGCCGTGCCGCGGTCTTCTTGCCGGATCGCTCCGCCAGCCACTCGCCCCAGCGCGGCCACCAGCTTCCCTTGTGAAACTCGGCCTCTTCCTTCCAGGTGCTCGAACTCTCCATCGGGCCGTCATTGGTGTAATGGCCGTACTTGTCCTTGCCGGGCGGGCTGATGATCCCGGCGATATGGCCCGATTGCGCAAGGATGAAGGTCTTGTCCTTTGACCCCATCTTGCGCACGCCTGCGAACGACGCCTTCCAGGGCGCGATATGGTCGGTTTCGCAGGCGATGGCGCACAGCGGCACCTTTACATCCTTTAGCGAAACCCTCTGGCCGCAGATGTCGAACGTGCCCTTGGCCAGCCCGTCGCCTTGGCAAAGCCCGCGCAGATATTCGACCGCCATGCGCGCCGGCAGGTTCGTCCCATCCCCGTTCCAGTAGAGCAGATCGAAGGCGGGCGGCGCTTCGCCCAGCATGTAGCTGCGGATCGCGGGGCCATAGACCAGATCATTCGCCCTGAGATAGGAGAAGGTCCGCGACATGAAATACTTGTCCAGATATCCGGCCCGCTGCACCTCGGTCTCGATCCCGTCGACGAAATCATTGTCGAGAAAGACCCCGACTTCGCCCGGCTCGGAAAAATCGGTGAGCGTGGTGAAGAAGGTGGCGGAATTGACCGACTTGTCGCCGCGCTGCCGCATCACGGCGAGCGTCAGCGAAAGGGTCGTGCCCGCAATACAATAGCCGACCGCATTCACCTTGTCCTGTCCGGTGATCGTCTTCACTTCGCGGATCGCGGTCAGGAAACCGTCCTCCACATAATCATCCATACCCACATCGGCATAGCTGGCGTCGGGGTTCTTCCAGCTGACCACAAACAGGGTAAAGCCCTGATCGACGATCCATTTGATCAGCGAATTCGCAGGCTTCAGGTCCATGATGTAGAATTTGTTGATCCATGGCGGAAAGATCACCACCGGCAGCTCATGCACCTTTTCGGTGGTCGGCTTGTATTGGATCAGCTCGAACATCTTGTTGCGATAGACGACGGACCCTTCGCTCGCCGCGATATTGCCCCCCACCCGAAAGGCTTCCCGATCGGCCAGCGTGACCAGAAGATCGCCGTGATTGGCTTCGATGTCGCGGACCAGATTCTCCAGCCCCTGCACCAGACTTTGGCCATCTGTCTCGACCGCTTTTTCAAGCGCGTCGGGATTTGTGGCCAGAAAATTCGTCGGCGCCATCATGTCGATCAGTTGGCGCGCGAAATAATCGACGCGGCGCCGGTCCTGGGGCGTCAGCCCCTCCAGCCCCTGTACCGCCTGATCCATCGCTTCGACATTGCGCAGATACTGTTGCTTGATGAAGTTGAAATAAGGATGCGTCTGCCAGAGCGGGTTGGAGAAGCGTCGGTCCTTCGGCGATGGATCTTCGGGGGCTTCGAACTTGCCCTGTGCCAGCACCTGCTGGGCTTCGATATAATGCTGAAGCGCCTTGCCCCAGTAAGACGCCTGCTGTTCGATCAGTTTGGCGGGGTTCTGCATCGCCTCCGACCAAAAGGCGCTCATCGTCTTGGCCAGAAGTTCCGGCCCCGGCCCTTCCAGCGCAGGGTTGGCCGGGCGTTTTTGTGCAACCGCAGCAACCAACCGTTGCGACAAATCCTCCAATCGGGCCAGATTGGCATTCAGCTTTTCGATATCCGCAGGAGAGTCAGCAACTTTGGTTGTCATATTAACATTTCCCTCCTACTCTCCTGCACTGCAGCATAGACAGACTATCAATGTCGCGAAAGCGGCGATTCTGACGAACATGGGGCTAGGATACAGTATGAAGGGTATGTTGACCTACGACTGGATGGAAAGTGTTCGCAACACGAACGAATGGCTGGGCGCGTCGGCGCGTGCCATGTCGTCCTATCCGGTCTGGGGGCTGGTGCCCCATCCGATGTTCAAGGTCATGTCCGCCTGGGGCCGTGTGACCGAGCGCAGTTTCGCCCGCATGGTGATCAAGCCCGACTGGGGCATCAACACTGTCGTCGGCGCGGATGGCCGCGATCTGATGGTGCAGGTCGACACGCTCGTCACCCGACCGTTCGGTGACCTGATCCAGTTCCGCGTCTCGGGGCGCGAACCGATGGCGCGGCGGGTTATGCTGGTCGCGCCCATGTCAGGCCATTATGCGACGCTGCTGCGCTCGACCGTGGCCAGCTTGCTGCCGGACTGCGATGTCTTTGTCACTGACTGGAAGAATGCCCGCGACATTCCGGTCAGCGAAGGCAAGTTCGACGTGGAGGATTATACCCTCTACCTCGTCGATTTCATGCGCCATCTCGGGCCCGACATCAATGTGGTCGCCATCTGTCAGCCCGCGCCCCTGACGCTGGCCGCGACCGCCTATCTGGCCGAGGAAGATCCCAGCGCCCAGCCTCGCACCCTTACACTGATCGGCGGGCCGATCGACCCCGACGCCGCGCCGACCGACGTGACCGATTTCGGCCGCAGCCTGACGATGGGCCAGCTTGAACATCTGGCCATCCAGCGCGTCGGCTTCAAATATGCAGGCGTCGGACGGCAGGTCTATCCCGGCCTTCTGCAACTGGCTTCCTTCATTTCAATGAACGCCGACACCCATGCCACGGCCTTCCAGAACCAGATCGTCCGCGCCGCGCGCGGCGAAGCGTCTGAGCGCGACAAGCACAACCGCTTCTATGACGAATATCTTTCTGTCATGGACATGACGGCGGAATTCTACCTTTCCACCGTCCAGCGGGTGTTCAAACGGCGCGAGATTGCCACGAATGCGTTCACCGTTTTCGGCAAGCACGTCGACATCGGCAAGATCACCAAGGTCGCAGTAAAGGTGGTCGAAGGCGAAAAGGACGATATCTCCGCCCCGGGCCAGTGCCTTGCCGCGCTTGGCCTGCTGACCGGCTTGCCCGACAGCAAGAAGGCCAGCCATCTGGAACCTGAGGCCGGCCATTACGGCATCTTCGCGGGCAAGAGCTGGCGCAACAATATCCGGCCGCTGGTTCTGGATTTCATCGACCGCAACGCGGGCGACACGCCGGCGAAATCCGGTCGCGCCTCCATTCGGGCGGTCTGAACGGGCTCAGGCCCGTTTCAAAACCTTCTCGACCGTCCGCTCGATCAGCCGCAGACAGTCCGGCGTCGAGAACCGATGATCGGCGCCCTTCACCAGCGTCAGCCGGATATCCGGCCCGCTGACATGATCCATGAGCCGCAGCGCCACCGGCACCGGCACATCCACATCTGCCGTGCCTTGCAAGAACCTGACCGGGAAGGGCAGCGCCAGCGGCGCGCGCAACACCAGATGGTTGCGCCCGTCCTCGATCAGGCGGTGGGTGATGATATAGGGCTCGTCAGAATAGTCCGATGGCAAGGCCACCTGCCCCTCTGTGCTCAGCGCCTGGCGTTGCGCGGGCGTGAAGCCATCCCACATGCTGTCTTCGGTAAAGTCTGGCGCGGCGGCGATCGTCACCAGTCCCGCGATCCGTTCGGGAAGCGCCCGCGCGATCAAAAGCGAGATCCAGCCCCCCATGCTGGAGCCGACCAGAACCTGCGGCCCCTCCGTCAGGGTCAGGATCGCGGCTTGGGCATCCTCGAACCAGTCGCCAATGGACCCGTCAAGGAAGTCACCAGACGAAGACCCGTGCCCGGAATAATCGAACCGCAGGAAGGCCCGCCCGTGAGCCTTGGCCCAGGCTTCCAGCGCCAGCGCCTTGGTGCCTTCCTTGTCGGACCGAAAGCCCCCCAGAAAGACGATGCCAGGGGCGATGCCTTCGGTCCGGTTATAGGCGATGCGGCGGCCTTGCGGCGTGGTCAAATGGTGGCTCATGGCATGTCCCTCTCTGCCCGATCCATTGCCAAAGGCGACGGGCAGTGCAACCGAATTCGATCCCGCGCCTCAGCCGATGCGGATCAGGTGATTGTCCCACTGCGTCGCGTGGCGCGCGGCCAGTTCCAGCCCCGCATCGGCGCAGGACCAGACCGCACCCTGACCGTCGGTCGCCGTGAACCCCGCGCCAAGGGCCGGGGTCAGCCCGCAAAGATCAGCCCTCCGGTGCGTGACCACCGGCGCGCCCGCCGCATCGAAGATCATCACCGCCCCGCCTTTGGGCGATGTGATTGCCACGCGCCCTTCATCACCACTGAAGGCCACCGACCCGGCATAGCCCTTCATCAGGCCCGCTTCCTCGGGTCGCGCTTCGCACAGGCGCGGGGACGCGCCTGGACGCCACAAGCCCAGAAGCGGCACGTCGGCGGCCGGATCGCCCTCCCACTGCATCGCGAAGGCCAGCGTGCCGTCGGCGGCCAGTGCCAGATGGCGGATGGAGTTTGGCCACAGTTCCGCATCAAGCTCCATCACCTCGCTGATCGCACCAGCCGCATCCAGCAAGGTCAGATTCGGTCGCATTTGGCCGATGTTGAGCTTTGTGCGGTCCGTCGGATCGGTCGCGATCCCGCCATTGGCGACCGCAAGGCGCCCGTCGGCGAAACGTTTCATGTCATGCGGCCCGATCCCGCCCGTGGCCCATTCGCCGATCCGGCGATAGCCGTCCGCCTCCCACAGCCCCACCCGCCCTTCGGACGTCTCAGCCACCACTTCCGATGTCATCAGAACCGACCCGTCGGCGGAATAGGCGCCATGGCCGTTGAACTGGCTGCCCTCGGGCGGGGTCAGATGGTGGGCGACACGCCCGGTCCCGCAGTCAATGACCAGCGCAAAGGTGCCGGGGCGGCGGGCAAAGCCAACCGCTTCTGCGCGGGTCGGATGGGCGCAGGCGGCATGGCCCCGCGCGGGCAGAGGGATTTGAAAAAGACTTTCACCCGCCGCGTCCAGACCGTGCAGGACATAAGACTCCTTGCCGGTCTTTCCGGCGGCGATCAGCGCCGGGTCGCCAACCGATGCCCAGCCCAGGCGCGGCACGACCCCCGCCGCCACCGCGCCCACCCCCGCCAGAAAGCTGCGTCTGGTGGCCATGGCTCAGTCCCCGTCTTGCGAATTGAAACCCAGATCGACGCCCAGCGCCGGGGCGATTTCCGCAATAGCAGTATCGCGCACCGATTTTACCGCCTGCTGCACGATCTCGATCTTCAGCCGGTGCTCGGGGTCGCCCACGCCCTGCAAAGTCGGATCGTCCAGCGCCTCGACCTCCGCCAGCGCCCGGTCAAAGGCTGCCTGCGTCTGCGGGCTTTGCGGCTCCAGCCGCACCGCCAGATCGCGCAGCGCCCTCAGCGACAAGGCGATATTGCGCAGGCTGCGGCCCGATGGGCGCGCTTCGGCCCGTTCCGGCCTTGGTCGATCGAACGTGCCAAGCGGCCGGCCCAGCCGTTGATCTGCCACAAATTCCAATCCCGCTGCCAATTGGGTGAAAAGCGCCTGCCGGGCCTCGGTGGCGTTCAGATAGGTGTCATTGCCCGCCGCTCCCGCCGTCAGCAGGGATTGGGCATAGCCCTCCGTCCAGCCCGCCTCGATCGCGCTGGCCATGCGCGCCAGATCCGCCGTCGTGGCTTGGATCAAGGGGCAGGTGTCGGTCGCAACCGGTTCTTCGGGATACAAAAGCCGCTCCAGCGCGAAAAGCCCGCGCGCCGCCACCGACTGCTGAGCGAAAAGGTCCGGCTCCAGATCGGCGGGATCGCCAGCCAGAAGCCGCTTTTGCGCCTTTTGGCCCATACCCTTGGGATCGGGCCAGAAGGCGATGGCCAGCGCGCGGCCCTCCTCCTCTGACGGACCAAGGTGCAAGTGGCCAACGGCAAGCCAGGCATCGAACGCCGCGTTGAAGGCCGGGCGCAGCAGCGCCGGCTCGCACGAAGGTTCGGCCGCCAAAGCCTCTGCCCGGTCGCGAAACGCGGCATAGCCGGGCAGGATATGGTCGTTCACGGCCTCGGCCACATCGGCCCTGACCGGCGCGACAAGGCCAAATGTCGCCCCCAGAACGAGGAGGCTGAGAAAACCGGAATGTCTTCGATGGATCATGGCTCACAGACTTTCGAGATAAGAGAGCAAGGCGTCGCGTTCTTCTTTCGGCAAGGCATTCACCTGGTCGCGGGCCGCCTGCCCCTCGCCGCCATGCCACAAGATCGCCTCCAGGAGCGACCGCGCGCGGCCATCGTGCAGATAATGCGCCTGTCCGCCACCGACTGTCGCGGTCAGTCCCACCCCCCAAAGCGGCGCGGTGCGCCATTCGCGGCCCACGGCACGGCCTTCGGCAAAGCCATCCGCCAGCCCCTCGCCCAGATCATGCAACAACAGGTCCGTGTAGGGCCAGATGAGCTGAAAGCTCTGCTCAGAGCGGTCCGTCAGGCGGGCGGTCACGAAATTCGGGCGGTGACAGGCCGGGCAACCGGCTTGGTAAAACACCGCCTTGCCCGCCAGAACCCGTGGGTCATCCACATCCCTTCGCGCGGGCACCGCCAGGTTCCGGGCGTAAAACGCCAGAAGATCAAGGCTTTGGCCGTCCAGTTCCCGCCCGTCACGAATGCCTGGCTCCTCGCCATCCGGCGCTTCGCGGCAGGCTACCTGTTCGGTCGTGCAATCGCCCCAAGGCTCCGGCAGAGGCGGCGAAGACAGGCCCATGTCGTTCGACAGGGCGCGCGCCGTCTGTTCCCGGACGGTCGCAACCCCGGCCTTCCAGCCAAAACGCCCCAGCACCAGTGTGTCAAACTCAAGCGACGGGATCATGTTGGCGCGACCCGAAATCCCGTCCCGATCCTGGTCATCGGGGTCTTCGCCTGCCAGAATATCAGCCGACGCGATCGCCTCCAGCAGACCAAGGCCGATCATCGGCGGGGCCAGACGCGGCGACAGGATCAAACCGGGCGTCAACGCGCCACCCGCGGGATCGGCCACTTCGTAGGACGGCGCACGCAGGCGGACGACCGTGCCATCGGCCAGCGTGACGGGCACCTCGGTATAGCGGATGGCAATCCGACCCTCGGCCTTCAGCCCCGGCGCGGCATGGTCTTGCAACTGGCGGCCAAGGGCGTGGTCCCCCAGATGCGCCGCGATGGCCGCCGCATCATCGGTATCGGGCGCCGGCAGCGACAGGCGCAGCACCAGCCCCGGCAGCATGTCACCCTCCGGCCCCGGTAGGCGACCGCGCCCGTCGCGCAGGTGGCAATCCTGACAGGCGCGCGCATTGTAAAGCGGCCCAAGCCCGTCGGAGGCCCGGGTGGAGGCTGGCGCCGCCACCCAGAGCTTGTCGAAAAGCGCTTTGCCCAGTTCGAAATCCAGTCTGCGGTCACTGGCCAGGTTCGGCGACGGATGGGTGAAGGACCGCTCATCCACAGCCCCCATCCCCGTCGCTGCCCCCGCGGCAAGGGCCTCAAACGGCTGCGGCGCTCCGAAATCCGCCGGTGGGGCCAGCACCGCCCGGGCGCGGGCGGCGTCTTCAGGGCTCAACGGCACCATGTTCAGATGCGGATCGGCAGCAAGCGGGCCGGGCGTCGCGGGTTGCGCGACAGCCCGGCCCCCAAACGACAGGGCCACCGACGACAGGCCCAAGAGAAGGACATAGGTCCACCGCCCTGCCCATTCCCGCCGTCCCATCGCTCACTCCATCACAGCTTGCACATCACTGGAACACTGCGCCGGGATTATCCAGACTGTCGGACCCTTCGATGGCGATTTTCGACAGGCCCAGCGCCGTCACTGCCCGCTCGATTGCGGTCGTCTGCGTCACCAGCGCGTCAACCCCCGCCGTGATCAGCGCCTCGCCTTCGGCATTGCCGGGCGCAAGCATCTGATCATAGGCCATCCCGCCTTCGGCTGCGGTCTTGATCGCGCCAAGGGCCGCAACCGTCGCATCCAGTTTCGCCCGCAGGTCAGCATCCACCGTCGCATCCTTGACCGCCACCAGATCGGCCAGCGCCGGGCCGGACACCATGCTGCCATCCAGCCGCTGATAGCTGCCAAGATAGACATTCTGCATGCCGATCCCATCGTAATAATGGCTGTTGTAAGTATTGTCGGAAAAGCAATCCTGCTCCTCCTCAGGATCGTTCAGTAAAAGGCCAAGCTTCATCCGCTCGCCCGCCAGTTCGCCATAGGACAGGCTGCCCATA
>DAORUY010000063.1:0-13476 GCA_035433445.1 Paracoccaceae bacterium | reverse complement strand
GCCGGTGGATCAGATCATCACCTTCTCGATCCTGTCGGGGTTGCTGGAATACACGTTCATGCCGATCAACATGATCCTGTTTCGCAGGAAGTGGCCGCTTGATACGATCAAGCGCGGCTACGTTCACCCCTTCCACCCCATTCCGGCGCTCTCCCTGCTGTTATTGTGCAGCGTCACCTATTTCGCGGTGTTCCTCGGCTATGGCACGCAACTGGTGGCAATGGTCGGCTTCTACATCGTGGTGTCGCTGTGGTTCCACTTCTGGCGCTACCGCTTCGTGAACCGTGGTGCGCAGTTCACGATGCCCTGGCCAAAACCGCAGGGCTATTGACCGAAGTCACCGGCCCGCCAGCAAAAAGGCGGGCCGGTTCTCATCCGGGAGCAGGGCGCGTGACAATCTGGACTGGTTTGGCGGGGGCGGTGCTTGTGGCTTTCGTCACCCTCGCCTACTTGCGCATCGCCGCGGCAACACAGCGGCGCACGGCGGCGCGGATGGCCTATTTCGATGACTGCGCCGGGCTTTTCACGGATCTGCGCCGGGGGCGGACCGATCATGGTTTTGCGCGGCTAAATGGCCGTTACGCCGGGCAGCTATTCGACTTGCAAGTCGTGCCCGACATGCTGACTTTCCGCAAATTACCAAGCCTTTGGCTGATGGTGACAATCCCGACGCCGCAGCCCCTTGGCGCGACAAGTGATTTCATGATGCGCCCGACCGGAAGCGAGCTCTTCTCCCGCTTCGGCAACCTGCCGGTGCAGCTTGCGACACCTCAAGGGTTTCCCGCCGATCTGGCGATCAGGACCGATGATCCGGATCAGGTTCCGCAAGGGGCTGTACTGGAGGCCGTTCAATCGGCCTTCTTTTCCGCGCACGTGAAGGAGGTTCTGCTTTCCCCGCGCGGCCTGCGCATCGTCTGGTTGGCAGAGGAAGCCGACCGTTCGCGCTATCTGATCTTCCGCGACGCGGAACTGGGTGCCACGCGCCTGGCACCAGAGGTGGTGCGCCCGCTTCTGTCGCACTGTCTGGCACTTTCCGCCGCCCTGTCGGCCCCACCTGCCACCACAGAGGCCGCCGCATGACCCTATCAAAACCCATCGCGCCGTTGGCCGTTCTGGCCACAGCCCTCCTGCTTCCCGGTTGCGGGCAGGTGCTGAACCGCCAGCCCTTGCGAGGGCTGGGGTTCTTGTTCTTCATTCTGCTTCTGGGGGGCTTCACGCTCAAGACCGCGGGGGCAGATGTCTCGGTGATCGGCAAGCTTTCAGGCGGGATCTTCGTCTGGGCAATGTCGATCTATGACGCTTACAAACAGGCGCGGATCAGGGCCGAAGTGTGGGCCTACCAAAGCCGCACCTGACGCCGTTCAGTCGGCTTGCGGATAGGAAATCACGCTCAGGAAACGTGCTGGCAGCTTGTTCAGTTTTTCGGGCCCGTGCGGCGCGTCGGCATCGAAGAAAAGACTGTCGCCCGGCTCCATCAGGAACGTCTGGTCGCCGTGACGATATTCCACTTCCCCCTCCAGCATGTAGAGAAGTTCGATCCCGTCGTGCTGGAAGGTCGGAAACACGTCCGACGTTTCCGACAGCGTGATCATGTAAGGCTCCACGATCACGCCCGAGGCATTGGCGCCAATATGGCCCAGAAGGTTGTATTGATGGCCGGACCGGGTTCCCGCACGCTCCTGCTCCACCGCTTTTCCCGCCTTCACATGCATCACTTCGCGCCGTTCCTCATATCGGCGGAAGAATGCGGTGATCGGCACCGACAGTGCATGGGCCAGCGACTGCATCGTCGCCAGCGAGGGCGAGGTGATACCATTTTCGATCTTCGACAGCATGCCGATGGACAGTCCCGTATGTTTGGACAGGTCCGCGACCGTCATCGCCTTTTGTCGGCGGAAGGCTCGGACAGCGCGGCCAATTGCCACTTCCAGGTTCTTTTCACGGGGTTCGGAGACGCGGTGGGGATCTTGCGTCAAGGCCGCGGCCGCTGCCTTTGATTTCGCGGTGGTTTTTGCACTCGTCTGGGTCATCACTCTCTCCGGCAACCGCCCCGTCGCCCGGCGGCCAACAAACATTCGGAGTCGCCGTTATTCCGAATAGGCAAACCCCGTCCAATGTATTATTCCTACCAGTATATAGCTTTTTCCTGCAAGTGTATGCTTCCGACATGCAGAATGCGCCGAAACATCTTGGTTTCCTGATCTTTCCCGGCTTTCCCATGGCCTGTCTGACTTCGGCCATCGAACCCTTGCGCGCGGCCAATGAAATCACCGGACAGCGGGCCTTCCGTTGGTCCGTGGTGGGCGAGGACCGGGCGCGGGTCGTCTCCTCGGCTGAGGTGATGTTCGAACCCTCGCTCGCGCTCTCCGATGCGCGCGATCTGGACTATCTGTTCTTCCTGTCCGGTCCGTCGGGCGATTTCCTCAACCCCAAGAAGGCGCGGGCCGAATGCCGCTGGCTGGCGCGGCAGGGGGTTGTGACAGGGGGCTTTTCGGGGGGGATCTTTCCGCTCGCGCGGGCGGGGCTGCTATCGGGGCACGCGGCGTCGGTCCATTGGTGTTATGAAGCGTCCTTTGGCGCCGAATTCCCCGATCATGACGCCCGAGAGGCGGTGATCACCATCGACCGGACGCGGATCACAGCCGCAGGCGCCACAGCGGTTTTCGATCTGATGCTGAAGCTGATCGAGGATGATCTGGGGCCAGAGGTGATGACCGAGGTCGCCTGCTGGTTCCAGCATCCGGTGGTGCGCGGTCCTGATGTGATGCAGCGCACCCCCGGTTGGCGGGCCGACCGCACGCAGGACACTTTGCCGCGTCCGGTGGCGGCGGCGATCCGGCTTTTCGCAGACCATATCGAACAACCATTGCCCATTGCCGAAGTGGCACGGCGCGCGGGCCTGTCGGCGCGTCAGTTCGACCGGGCCTTCCGCGCAGCCACGGGTCTGCCCCCATTGCGCTACTACCGGATGATGCGCATGAAAGAGGCCCGCCAGCTTGTGCAATTCTCTGACATGACGGTCACGGCTGTCGCGCTTGCGGTTGGTTATTCCAGCCCGACGCCGATGGTGCGCCACTATCGCGAGGAATTCGGCCTTAGCCCTCAGGAGGATCGGGCGACTCGCAATCATTTCCGCCAGAAAGGCACTGCCCCGCGCTTTGCGGCGCAGGGCTAGCCGGTTACTGCAGATAGGGCATCGGATCGACGGAATCGAAGCCCTGCCGCACTTCGAAATGCAGGAACGCCGGGCTCGAGGCGCGGACCTTGGCGATGGCCTGCCCGCGTTTCACCTTGTCGCCCTTCTTCACGTTGATCGCGTCGATGTTGGCATAGACCGTCAACAGGTTGCCCGCATGGCGCACAACCAGGATCGGCACGCCCTCGGTATCCTTGGTGATCGCCGCCACCGTTCCGTCGCCCGCCGCCGCGACCGATGTCCCGGCGGACGCCGCAATGTCGATCCCGTCGTTTTTCTTCTTCTGATATCCCCGGATGATCTTGCCCGACACCGGCATGGCCAGCTTGGCGCTTGGTGCGCTGGCGTCAAGGTCGGGCGCGGGCGGGGTCTTGACCGGTTCGCTCGCCGGCGCGGGCTTTTCGTCGGGCAGAGGTTTGCTGGCCGAAGGCGGTGTTGGTGTGGGCGAACCTTCGCCCGGGGCGGTCACGGGTTCGGGCTTCGGCGCGGCCCCGGCGCTGACCGGGATGAGAAGCGTCTGGCCTTCGCGCACGGTCAGATCGTTACCCAGCCCGTTCCAGTCGGCCAATGCTTTGACGTTCACATTGTAAAGCCGGGCGATGGAATAGGCGCTTTCGCCGCGTTCGACCTTGTGGCGCAGCGGTTCGGCGCCGGTTGGTTTGGTCGCCGCTGCAGGTTTGGTCGCAGGTGCCGAAGCGGCGGGTTTACCCGCATCCGCCCGGTCGATCGCGCCCGAGGCAATGGTGGTCACATCGATGCCGCCGGTCGTACCGGGCGTTGTGGCGGGCAGGGGGCTGGTGGCCACACCAGTGGCAGGCAGTGCGCCCCCTTCGACACGGCGCGGCAGCGCCAGAACCTCATCCCGCCGCAGGGGGGCGTTGGGCGCTAGGGCGTTGTAACTGGCCAGTTCCGCGGCCGGTATGCCGACGCGGGCCGCGACACTCGTCACCGTGTCGCCCTGACGGGCCACAGCGACCTGATAGCCGGGGTAGGAGATGATGCCGCGCGCGTCCGGCACCGGGCGGTTGGCCGTGGCCTGAAACACCGCGTCCGACGTGTCGAACCCGCCCTGGCCCAGATGACGCAGATCGCCATCAAAGAGACCGTTGCTCTCACAAGCTGCCAGCGCAAGAAGCGAAACGCCCATCGCTGCCGCCCGAATGACCCGTCCTGAAATTTTTACCGACATGCTCGTTTCCTCACCGCCTGGGGCCGTTGACCGGACCCTTTTGCTCTAGTCGCCACGCCTGTTGGCGTGGCCTAATCCTGCACCAGCCCTTCGACCAGCGGCACGAAGCGCACGGGTCTGAGCTCGTCATAGTCAAACCCGCTTTCGGTGCGCGTCACCTTGATCAGGCTTTGCACCGCGTCCGACTGTCCGACCGGCAACACCATGATACCGCCGATGCGAAGCTGCGCCAATAGGGGGCCGGGCGGGTCTTCGGCAGCTGCGGTCACGATGATCCGGTCGAAGGGCGCCTGATCGGGCAGGCCAAAGCTGCCATCCGCCGCAAAGGCGGTGATATTGGCCAGATCGAGGTCGCGGAAGATCTGGTCGGCTTCGCGGACCAGCCGTTTGTGCCGGTCGACGGTATAGATCCGCCGGGCAAGCTGGGCGAGGATCGCCGCCTGGTAGCCCGAACCTGTGCCCACCTCCAGCACCTTGTCGCGCGGGCTGACATCGAGGGCCTGCGTCATGAGCGCCACAACGGACGGCTGGCTGATCGTCTGACCACAGGCGATGGGCAGGGGCATGTCCTCATAGGCGCGATCCGCGAAGATTCCCTTGACGAAAAGGCCTCGGTCGACCGCTTCCATTGCCGCCAGAACGCGGGCATCGGTCACGCCCTTCGAGCGCAGCGTGTAGAGGAACCGCATCTTCTGTTCTGCCCGGTTCTGATCCATCCGCCCCTTACCCCAGCAGTTCGGAAAGTTCGTCCAGCCTGTCGTGCGCGGTCAGGTCGGCCCGCATGGGCGTCACCGCGATATAGCCGTCAATGTTTGCCGTCACATCCGTGCCCGGCCCGGTTGGCTGATGCTGCGGCCCGCCCTTGATCCACAGGAATTTCCGGCCGGATGGCGACTGATGTGGTTCGACCGAAAAGCGCGTGTAGGTGCGAAAGCCCTGTGCTGCGACCTTCAGGCCCTTGACCGCGGCGGCAGGCAGGGGCGGGAAATTCACATTGTAGAACAGGCGGTAATCGGCGCCGTCCCACAGGCCCTTGTCCAGAAGCGTCCGCACCACTCCGGTGCCAAGCTTGCGCGCTGCCTCGAACGGATCGGACTGGGCATCGGTCGCCGCACCCATGAACTGCGACAGCGCGATAGCGGGAATGCCTTGCAGCGCCGCCTCCATCGCGCCGCCGATCGTGCCGGAATAGAGCACGTTTTCGCCCGCGTTGTTGCCCCGGTTCACGCCCGACAGGACCAGATCCGGCCGCGCGCCCTGAAGCACGTCATGGATACCTGCCAGAACGCAGTCGGCCGGGCTGCCTTCGGCCGCATAGCGGCGGGGACCGAGTTTGGCGATCATCATCGGATGGGTGTAGCTGATGCAATGGCCGACGCCGGATTGCTCGAAAGCGGGTGCGACGGTCCAGACTTCGCCCGAGGGGCCGGCGATGTCATTGGCGATGGCTTCCAGAACCTCAAGCCCCGGCGCATTGATCCCGTCGTCATTGGTGATGAGAATGCGCATGTCGGCCCCGCTAGCACTTATCTGACCTTTAGTCAGAACTGGCCACAAGGTAAAGTGTGCAGGCGACTTGCGACCGCTTATACTTGTGCAAGCAACCGGCGCGCTTCGTCGTGGATGTCGGCCAGAACGGTCCGGTCCTCGCCGGGGTAGAAGCGCGCGCGGGTGGCGGTGGCGGTGGGGGCGGGTTCCAGGATCAGGATGCGCGGCCCGGTCTTGGCGCATTCGGCCTGCCAGCTGCGCACCAGCGCCATCTGCCCCGCTTTGGTGGCACCATAGGCGCCGAAGAACTTCTCGCCGCCCTGCGGATCATCAAGGAAAACCGCCGTGCCCTGACCGGCGCGCAGCAAGGGCTCAACGAGCGGGATCAGCGTTGCGGTGGCGCGCAGGTTGGTGGCGACCGACTTGTCAAAATCCTTGCCGTCGACATGGCCTGCGGGGGCCAGAGGTGCGGCATGAACCGCCGCATGGACCCAAAGGCCAAGTTTGCCCCAGCGCGCGGCGATCTGCCCGGCCAGATGCTCCATCGCTTTGGGATCGGTCACATCCATTGGCGCGAGCGTCGCCACGCCGCCCGCCTTCTGGATACGGTCGTCCAGCTCCTCCAGCCCGCCCACAGTGCGGGCAACGGCCAGCACATGCCAACCGGCCTGACCAAGGGCGGCGGCGATGGCAAAACCCAGGCCGCGCGAGGCGCCGGTGACAAGGGCCACGGGGCGGTGGGTCAGGGGCTGATCATCGGGGTTTGAGGGGTGCGTCTGGGTCATGGGGCGAGGGTGTCGCATTCCGCGCCGAACGGTGCAATCCCAAATGTAACGCGCGGCGGATGGGGTGGCAAAAGGGCGCGCAGGGGCAGGGGAGAGGAGGGATGGCTGCGGGCGGCGCAAGTGGTTGAGAACGGTGGATTAAGGGGCCACGGCGCCGGTCGGCGGTAGGTATTCCCAACGTATTCCAAACGTATGCCTGTGGGGCAGGGGATGGAGTGGGGCGCGGACGTTAACCATTGGGGCGTATGGGCGCGCGTCTGGCGCTGGTCCCGGCGATCCGTTGCGTGCTGCTGGCGGGTTGAAAACCCGCCCTACGCGGTGCCCGCAATCCGTGCTATCTTGTCGACTGTGCCGCAGGACCAAACTGTCTGTGCATGGTGCCCGGGGTACGGCTTGCGGCCGCAAGGGGGACATGATGGCGCGTTACATCATCACCGGCAGTTATACGGCGGCGGCCATGAAGGGCATGATCGCCAAGCCCAGCGACCGGGCAGCGGCGACGGGGGCGCTGGTCGCGACGTCGGGCGGCAAGATGGAAAGCTTCTACCTGACCACCGGTGACACGGATTTTCTGATGGTCGTGCAGTCCGACAACCTGTCCAACATGTTGGCCGCACTGATGGTGGCGGGCGCGTCGGGCGCGGTGTCAGGGCTGAAGACGGTGCAGGCCTTCACCTCGGACGAATTCACTGCCGCACAGAAGGCTGCCGGAGGCATCGCTGCGAAATATCAGGCGCCGAACTAAAGCGGGATGATCCTTGTCATAACCAGCTTCCGGTCGACCTGAGCGGGAACAGTCAATCGTCCAGTGGACGATTGGCTCCGCTCACCGCGTATCGGTTCTGCAAGACCATCAGCATCAACATTGTCAGAGGCCAACGCCTGCCCCGGCGGGTGCGCAGCACCTGCCCTGCGGGGGGCAGGTGCTGGCCGGTGGCCTTGGGCCACCGACTGGCCAGAGGCACTGTTGGGTTGTCGGCAGGCGCGATGGCGTCCGCCGAATTCGGTCGCGGGATTACGCCAACTCCTGTCCCGTTCGCGCCTCTGCGGTTTGCTCCGCCCCCGCCACGTCGGCAGTGGGATCAGTCCCCGCCCCCGGCGTGCAGGCGGGCCAGGGCGTCTTCGCAGAGGCCCAAAGGTTCCCATTCGCAGCCCGCGCAAAGCGTCCTGAGGCTGCCGGGTGGCACGTTGGCACGGATACGGGCCTGTGCTTCGCGCCAGGTCAGCCGTTCGTGCGGTTCAAGCTTCAGCGCGCTGGCATGCGCGCGGTCCAGCACCTTGATCTGCGGCTGGTTGGTGCAAAGCGTGCCGCGCCGTTTGGGACAGGGCGCGCAGATGTCATCGGCGGCGCCCGTCACCTCGATCACTGTCTCGTCTCCGCCCGCCGCGCGCAGGCGCCCCATGACGATGGCGGTCATGTTGGTGGTGAAGTCGGGGGAATAGCCCTTGCCCTGAAACCCGAGCGAGCAGAGGAAATGATGCGGGCGGTAGCGGATCGGATCAGCCATAGGCGGGTATCTCCGCCAGTCGCAGGGCGATCATCCTGTGGACCAGATCGTCGGGCAGCGGATGGTCGGGGGTAAAGAGAAAGCCGCTTTTGGAGGCTTTCCACGCGGGATAGTCGGGTCCAAGCAGCGGCGCGACGGTGCCGGAATGCGAATAGACCCCGCAATGTTTCGCGAAGGCCGCGTAGCCGATGACCACCTTGCCCTTTGGCCCAGGCTGGCGGTGGGCGGGCATGGCGTAGCTGAGACATTCCACCGCATCGGGCAGGATGCGCCGGATCAGCGCGCGAAGCGTGCTGAGGGCAGCGTTCTGATCAGGGGCGGTGACAGCGGCAAGATAGGCGTCGATCGGGGTTGGGGCAGTCATGTCATCATGCCCCGGCCCGCTATTCCGCCGCCTTCATCTGGAAGCCGTTTGCAAGCTGATCGGCCGGGGCCACCGGATAGTCGCCGGAGAAGCAGGCATCGCAATATTTCGGCGATTTCGCATCGCGGCCCGCGGCTTCGCCCGCCGCCCGGTAAAGGCCATCAAGCGAGATGAACTTGAGGCTGTCGACGCCGATCCAGTCGCGCATTTCATCCTCGCTCATCGTCGCGGCGAGGAGTTTGGAGCGTTCGGGCGTGTCGACGCCGTAAAAGCAGGGCCAGGCGGTCGGCGGCGAGGCGATGCGGAAATGGACCTCTGCCGCGCCCGCATCAAGGATCATGTCCTTGATCTTGCGGCTGGTGGTGCCACGCACCACTGAATCGTCGACAAGGACAACGCGCTTGCCCTTGATCAGCGCCCGGTTGACGTTGAGCTTGAGGCGCACACCCATGTTGCGGATGGATTCGGTCGGCTCGATGAAGGTCCGGCCCATATATTGATTGCGGATGATGCCCATGCCGTAGGGGATGCCGGATTCGTGGGCATAGCCGATGGCGGCGGGTGTGCCAGAATCGGGGACGGGGCAGACGAGATCCGCCTCCACCGGCGCTTCACGGGCCAGTTCCACGCCGATCTGGTGACGGGTTTCATAGACCGAACGGCCGCCGATGATCGAATCGGGGCGCGAGAAATAGACCTGCTCGAAGATGCAGCCACGCGGTTTGGCTGGGTGGAACGGGCGGGTGCTTTCGAGCTGACCCTTGGAGATCACCACCATTTCGCCCGGCTCGATCTCGCGCACGAACTCCGCGCCGATAATATCGAGCGCGCAGGTCTCGGACGCGAGCGCAAAGCCGCCGTCGCCGATCCGGCCCAGAACCAGGGGCCGGACCCCGAGCGCATCGCGCACGCCGATCAGCTTGGTGCGGGTCATGGCGACGATGGCAAAGGCCCCTTCGACGGCGCGCAGCGCATCCTTGATCCGTTCGGACAGGCTTTTCTGGATCGAGCGGGCCATCAGGTGAATGATACATTCCGAATCCGACGACGATTGGAAGATCGCGCCGCGTTCGATCAGGTCATGGCGCAGGCTGGCGGCGTTGGTGAGGTTGCCGTTATGGGCAATCGCGCAGCCGCCGATGGAAAATTCGCCGAAAAAGGGCTGCACGTCGCGGATGGCGGTATGGCCCTTCGATCCGGCGGTGGAATAGCGCACATGCCCGATGGCGAGGCTGCCGGGCAGCATTTCCATCACGTCTGGCTTGGTGAAATTGTCGCGCACATAGCCGAAGCGGCGGACGTTGTTGAAGCCGTCGGCCTCGTCATAGGCGACGATGCCGCCGGCTTCCTGACCGCGATGCTGAAGCGCGTGAAGGCCGAGCGCCACGAAGGTCGCCGCATCGGTCACGCCGATCACGCCGAAAACGCCACACTCCTCCTTCAGCTTGTCCCCGTCGTGCAGGGTGTCGAAAGGATGCGAAAGGAATGGGCGCATGGGCCGGGCTCTCCGATTCCGGGGCTGGTCTGTTGGCGCTTCCTTTAGTCCCGTTTCACGGCGGTGTCACGAGGCGATGGTACAAGAACTGCCCTCAGGGGGTCACGGTCTTGGCACCTGTGCTGTCGGTCCCGGTTGTGGTGCCGGTTGCGGCGGCTGGGTCGACGGTGGTTTCGGCGCCGCAGACGCCCACAAGTTCGTTGTAGCGCTCGGCAATCCAGCCGGGTGCGTCGCTGGGCACCTGGTCATTGAGTTTGGATTCGAGCGAGGCGAAGACCGCCGCGGAACGGGAATCGTCGACCATCGGGATCGCCGCATCGGTGACGAGCCGGTTGTAGACCAGGAAGGCCACGGCGATCAGCAGCACCCCGCGCGCTACCCCGAAGAGAAACCCGAGGCCCTGATCAATGCCCGAAAGCGCCGAGCGCTGGATGATCGAGGAAAAGAGCGGCGTGAAGATCGACACCAGAATCAGGGCGGCGGCAAAGGCCGCGAAGAACCCGGCGATGATCGAAAGTTCGCAATTGTCGCCAAGAAACTTGTCGAGAACCGGGATCTGCTTGATCAGCGGCGCGGCTTTGGCGGCGAAGAAGAAGCCCGCCGCACCCGCCGCCACCCAGCCGAGGATCGCGAAAACCTCGCGCACCAGGCCGCGGCTGTAGGCCAGGATCGCCGACATCAGCACGATGACCAAGACGCCCGCGTCGACGATGGTGAAGCCTTCCATAGATGTCTTCCTTCCTTAGCCGGCTGCGAACAGATCACCGACAAATGTCACAAGGTCCGGCATTTTCCGCACCCGCATTCCTGCGTCGCCTTCGGATTTGGTCCGCTCGGGCGCCACTGCCTGTGTGAAACCAAGTTTTCGGGCTTCTTTCAACCTGTTTTCAGTTTGCGACACCGGACGCAGCGCCCCGGAGAGCGAGATTTCCCCAAAGACCACCATATCGGGCGGCAGGGCGATGTCTTCGCGCGCCGACAAAAGAGCCGCCGCGACCGCCAGATCGGCGGCGGGTTCGGAGACGCGCATGCCGCCCGCGACGTTGAGGAACACGTCAAGCCCGGCGAAGGGGATGCCGCAGCGCGCCTCCAGCACCGCGAGGATGGTCGAGAGGCGGCCGCTGTCGAGGCCAACCACGGTGCGACGCGGCGTACCAAGGGGCGAGGGCGCGACAAGGGCCTGGATTTCGGTCAGGACCGGGCGCGTGCCTTCGATCCCCGCGAAGACCGCCGAGCCGGGGCTGGCCTGTCCGCGTTCGGAGAGAAAGAGCGCTGAGGGGTTCGAGACCTCGCTGAGACCCGCGCCGGTCATCTCGAACACGCCGATTTCGTCGGCGGGGCCGAAACGGTTCTTCACGGCGCGCAGGATGCGGAACTGGTGGCCGCGCTCGCCTTCGAAATAAAGCACGCAATCGACCATATGTTCGACGACGCGGGGGCCCGCGATCTGGCCGTCCTTGGTCACATGGCCGACAAGGATGATGGCGGTGCCGCGTTTCTTGGCGAAAGAGACAAGCTCATGTGCGGAGGCGCGGACTTGCGCGACCGATCCTGGCGCTGCCTCTACCATGTCGGCCCAGAGGGTCTGGATTGAATCGATGATCGCCAGATCGGCGCGTTCGGCATCGAGTGTCGTGAGGATGTCGCGCAGGTTCGTTTCGGCCGCGAGCAACACTGGCGCGTCGGCCAGTCCAAGACGCTGGGCGCGCATCCTGACCTGAGCGGCCGCTTCCTCGCCCGAGATATAAAGGCATTTCAGGCCTTTGCGGGCAAAACTCGCGGCGGCCTGCAACAGAAGCGTCGATTTGCCAATGCCCGGATCGCCCCCGACGAGGATCGCCGACGCGGGCACAAGCCCGCCGCCCAGCACCCGGTCGAGCTCGTCCATCCCGGAGGCGGCGCGGGGTGGTGGGGCTTCTTCGGTGGCAAGGGTCGACAGTTCGATCTTGCGGCCGCGCGCGGTGCCGAGCGACCGGGAGGCCGGGCCCGCGGAGAGGGGCGCCTCTTCGATGATCGAATTCCAGGCGCCGCAGGCATCGCAACGCCCGGCCCATTTCTTGTGGACGGCGCCGCAGGCGGTGCAGGTGAAGCTGGTGGCTGATTTGCTCATGCGCCTTCTTGCCCGAGGGAGGCGCCGGGCGGCAAGGACAGATTGGGGCGCTGCCCCAAACCTCGGGATATTTGGACCAGAATGAAAGGGGTCAGGGTCTGGCGCGTGCGGTCAGCGCCGACAGGACGAGGCTGGCCAGGATGCAGCCGGTGAAAAGGTAGAGCCCCCATGCGGTTTCCAGTCGCCCGGCGATGGCCCCCTTGGCCAGCACGATATAGATGGCGATCAAGAACACATCGGCCATCGCCAGCCGTCCGGTCCATTCGAGCACGGGCATGAGGCGGGGTGAGGCAAGGCGGACCTGCACGAGCAAAAGCCCGATGAGTTTCAACATTGGTGCGAAGAGCGCCATGAACGTGACCACGAGCGCCAGCAGCGGATCTTTTGCCCAGATTGCGCTGAGACCGCTGAGGACTGAAATCTCGTCAAGGTCGAAGAACGGCAGCCAGCCCGCCCGCAAGAGTGGTGCCATCCAACTGAGCGGAAAGAGGAACAGCAGCGCCCCGGTCGCCAGTTTCAGAAAAAGGCGGGGGCGGGCGGCCATCCTTCAGCGCAAGCCCGTACGTTTTCCGAGATCACGGCCGAGCGCGAAGGCGAGGAAGAGCCAGATCCAGAAGGCGATCCAGGCCAGGGCGATGGCCACAACCTGCACTCGGCCCAAGGTCAACTCGCCCTCGGACATGGCGAAGGAGGTGATAAGGAGCGCCCCGAGATTGAAGAGGAAGATGAATATCGAAACGCCGATGGCAGCGAGGAACCGCCCGGCAGGCATGTGGCGGCGGAGCGCGCGGCGGTAGGAGTGCACGAAGAGCCGCAGGGCCAGAAATGGCGGCAGGCAGGTGAGTGCCGCAATGATCAAGATGGTCAGGGGCGAGCCGTGCAGGTTCATCAATGCGCCAACGTTCCTTCGCTCGCAGGGTAAGGGCAGGGTTGGGCCCTGTCAAACTGCATACCCGTTTACGGGCCGGTCTCAGCGCACGCTTTCAATCGGGCCGGTAGCACGGCCGTGGATGAACTGGCTGACATAAGGGTCTGAGGTTTCGTCCATTTCGGCCACGGGGCCAGTCCAGCGGATCTGGCCGCCATGCAGCATCGCCACCCGGTCGGCAATGGCGCGGACCGAGGACATGTCATGGGTGATGGTCATGGCGGTTGCACCCATCTCGGTCACGATCTCGCGGATGAGAGCGTTGATGACGCCCGCCATGATCGGATCGAGGCCGGTCGTTGGTTCGTCGAAGAAGATGATCTCTGGCTCGGCGGCGATGGCGCGGGCAAGGCCCACGCGCTGCTGCATGCCGCCGGAGAGTTCGGCGGGGAAAAGATCCGCGACCTCCGGCT
>DAORUY010000062.1:0-13751 GCA_035433445.1 Paracoccaceae bacterium | reverse complement strand
CGGTCAGGCGCAGCCAGTCGGGGATGTTGTTGTGCAAGGGGCAATGCGACTGGCAGTAGGGCACGCCGCACTGGCTGCAGCGCGCTGCCTGTTCGGCGGCCTTTTCGCGCGCGAACTCACGGTAGATTTCATCGAAATCCTGGGTGCGGTCATCGGCCCCACGCTTTTCTGGCATTTCCTTGCCGCGCGTGACGAACTGAAGCATGCGGTTCTGGGCCATAGGCGCCGGACTCCCCCGAAAAAATCATCGGGCCAAGTGCTACAGCGGCTTTCTATAAAATAAAAGTAATATGTGCTGACCTATATTCATATTTATTTCGGTCAACATCGGGGCGGCGCGAATTTTTCGTCAAAACAATGGCAGTATGGTTTACCTATAGTCAAAATCCGGCCAACAAAGCCACCCATGCCGCTGTTCCCACGGCGATTCTCCACCAGCCGAACAGCGCAAACCCATGGCGGCTGATGTAGCCCAGAACCCAACGCACCACGATCACGGCGGCGATGAAAGCCGCGATGAAGCCGATGGCGATATCGCCCATCGCCGCGCCGTCGAGCGCGTCGCGGTTCTTGTAGAGATCGTAGGCAAAGGCCGCCGACATGGTTGGCATGGACAGGTAAAAGGAAAATTCCGCCGCCGTGCGCTTGTCGGCGCCCATCAGCATCGCCCCGACAATTGTCGAACCTGACCGCGATACGCCAGGTATCAGCGCAAGGCATTGCACCAGCCCAATGCCAAACGCCACCCGGAACGGCAGCCTGTCGGTCACATCATAGCGTGGTTGCAGCGGTAGGCGGTCCACGATCAGAAGAACCACGCCGCCAATGATCAGCATGGTGGCGATCAGCCGGGGCGATTCAAACAAGATGGTCTTGATGATGTCATGCGCCAGAAACCCGACAAACGCCGCCGGAAAGAAAGCCAAAAGGATCGAGATGAGGAATCGAAGTTCCGCCGGATCGCGCCCAAGCCCCCGGATCAGCTGCGTCAGACGGGCGGCATAGACGCCCATCACCGCAAGGATTGCACCAAGCTGGATCACCACCTCGAACACTTTGCCGGTGTTTTCGAACCCCAGGAAATGCCCGGCCAGCAGGATATGGCCGGTCGAGGAGACAGGGATGAATTCGGTCAATCCTTCCAATAGCCCGAGGATCAGGGCGTCGAACGGATTTCCCGCCATCGGGCAACTCCTAATGGTCGGGCCGGATCAGCCCTGATTGCGCAAGTTCTTGGCAGATGCCATGATCGCCGCATACTGGCCATCGCGGCGGAACCGCCACAGATAATCAGGCAAGACCGCACCCATCGCCGTCGGTGTGATGCCCAGATCGGATAGCCCCAGCGCCTTGGGGGCAACCACATTGTCCACCCGCAGGCTTTTCACCTGATCGCGGGTCAGGATCCGGTTCTTGATCAGGCCGAGCGTCAGGGCAGAACCCACATCGAGCGCACCGCCGATGACGCCGCCGACCCAGAAGGGCAGGTTCATAACCAGACGCCGCCGCTCGATGATCGTCAGCATCCGGTGCATGAGATCACGGAACGTCGCCACATCCGGCCCACCCAGTTCATAGACGCCCGGCCGGGCCAACCCCAGCGCGCCCCTGACGGCAGCTTGTGCCACATCTTCCACATAGACCGGCTGAAACTTGGTGTCGGCGCCGATGATCGGCAGCACCGGCCCAAGGCGGCTTTGCCCGGCAAAGCGGTTGAAGAACCCGTCCCCCGGCCCGAACATTACCGAAGGGCGCAAGATCACGGCATCGGGGAACGCAGCGCGGACGCGCTTTTCACCTTCGGCCTTGGTCTGCTGGTAAAGGCTCGCGGCGCCCGCATCGGCCCCGATCGCCGAGATATGGACCAAGTGTCCGACACCCTTGTCCGCCGCGATACGGGCAATGCGCCCCGCAGCTTCGGACTGCACGGCTTCAAAGTTGTTCCGGCCACCCTTGTCAAACGTGCCGACGCAATTCACGACAGCATCGGCCCCGGCCATCGCCGCAGCCACTGACGCATCGTCGCGCACATTGCAAAAGATCGGCTCGACCTGACCGACGGCGCCATATGGCTTGACGAACAGGGCCTCGTTCGGGCGACGACAGGCGACACGCACGCGCCAGCCTTCCTTGGCCATCAGGCGGGCAATCTGCCGCCCGACAAAACCCGAACCGCCATAGATCGTCACAAGTCTGGTCATGGCCATGATCCTCTTTGGTGCTTGTCGCGGGTTTAACCTTCCGCCCAAAGGCAGACAAGCCGCAATTAAGCCGGTAGCAGCCTAGTTGAAAACCAAGACCGCCAGCACGATCGCCCCGACCGTCAGCCAGCGCACGATCAAGGCCAACCGCCCGACCAGTCGCGGATTGGGCGGACGGTTCCCGGCTGCAATCTGTACCCGAAGCCATGTCATGAACGACACCAGAGCCAAAACAAATGTCGCCGCCAGCAGCTTGAGCGAGAAAAGCAGGCCGCCGGTCGCAAACGCCCCGGTCATCACCGCAAGCGGAATACCTGTCAGCCACAGAACGACGATTGCCCCCAGACCCATCCTGGCAAGAACCTGCATGGCCTCTGCTACCATGGGCGGCGGCGGGGCACCGGCTGCGATCACACGCTTCAGAAGGACCGCGTTGCCAAGCGAAGCAGCACCCCCCGCCAACAGGCACAGAAGATGCACCGCCTTTAACACTTCAAACATGACAGCCCCCTCAATTGTTCCGGCAGTCTGAAGGGCAGAGCGCCGTTTTCATAGAGAAATATCGCACTGTCCGGGTGGCAACACATCGCATCGAATCCCATTGACACTCATCGTAGGCCCCATTACATCGCCCGTCACGACATCTGCCCAGATGGCGGAATTGGTAGACGCGCTGGTTTCAGGTACCAGTGTTGCAAGACGTGGAGGTTCGAGTCCTCTTCTGGGCACCAATACAAAGCCGCCTTCGGGCGGCTTTTTGTTTTGTTCTGATCGGCCAGCTTCTGCCTTTGGTTCCGCAGAAACGTTGACCCCCGGGGCGGGCAGGTCTAATCGGAGTGGAACTCTGACAGACGGATATGAACCTTGGCGATCCACCTTCATCAAAACGACCTGCCCGATGGGCTTTCTCTGGGTCCGGTCGTCGCGATCGACACCGAAACCATGGGCCTGAACCCGCGCCGCGACCGGCTGTGCCTGGTGCAGCTGTCTTCGGGTGACGGCAATGCCCATCTGGTGCAGATTGCGCGCGGGCAGAAAACCGCGCCCAATCTGGAACGGATGCTGGCTGATCCGAAGGTGCTGAAACTGTTCCACTTCGGGCGCTTCGACATTGCCGCGCTGAAGGCCGCCTTCGGGGTGACGACGGCACCGGTCTATTGCACGAAAATCGCGGCCAAGCTGGTGCGCACCTTCACCGACCGCCACGGGCTGAAATATCTGCTGCAAGAACTTCTCGGCGTCGACATTTCCAAGCAGCAACAGACATCTGACTGGGGGTCGGCCACGCTCAGCGATGCGCAGATGGAATATGCGGCGTCTGACGTGCTTTATCTGCACCGGCTCAAGGCGGAACTTGACGCGCGGCTTGAACGTGAAGGCCGCAGTGCGCTGGCGCAATCCTGCTATGCCTTCTTGCCGACGCGGGCAGAGCTGGACCTTCTGGGTTGGGACGATGCCGCAGACATCTTTGCCCACTGACATGGCCGATGCGCAGACATTCTTGGCGACGGCCCGCCGGGTGATCGGGATCGAGGCTGACGGGCTTGCCGCGCTTGCCGCGACGCTGGACGGGTCTTTCTCGGCGGCGATCGACCTGATCCTTGGCGCCAAGGGGCGTGTCATCGTGTCGGGCATGGGTAAATCAGGCCATGTCGGGCGCAAGATTGCAGCCACGTTCGCCTCTACCGGCACGCCCGCGCAGTTCGTGCATCCGGCGGAGGCCAGCCATGGCGATCTTGGCATGGTGACCGAGGGTGATGTCGCACTCGTCCTGTCGAACTCGGGCGAAACCCCGGAACTGTCCGATATCATCGCCCACACAAGGCGTTTTGGCATCCCGCTGATCGGGGTGGCCAGCCGTCCGGGATCGACCCTTCTGGTTCAGGCCGACGTGGCGATCCTTCTGCCCAAGGCTGCTGAAGCTTGCGGCACCGGGATCGTGCCCACCACCTCCACCACCATGACGCTGGCGCTGGGCGATGCGATGGCGGTGGCGCTGATGGAACATCGCCGCTTCACGCCTGACCATTTCCGCACCTTCCACCCCGGTGGCAAGCTGGGCGCGAAACTGATGAAGGTTGCCGATCTGATGCACTCGGGCGATGCGATCCCGCTTGTCGCCGAAGGTATGCCGATGGGCGACGTGTTGCTGGAGATGAGCCGCAAGGGGTTCGGCGTGGCGGGCGTGACAGACGGCGCAGGCCGCCTGAGCGGGATCGTGACCGATGGTGACCTCAGACGGCATATGGATGGCCTCTTGTCGCGCACTGCCGCCGAAGTGATGACTCGCAGCCCAAAGACCGTCGCCCCCGGAGCGGTGGCCGAAAAGGCCGTCGCGCTGATGAAGGATCGAGCGATCACCTGTCTGTTCGTGGTCGACCCCGATGGCGATGGTCAGGCGGCAGGGATCCTCAACATTCACGATTGCCTGCGTGCGGGCGTCGTCTGACCCGATGAGTGCGCCGCTCAGCCGCCATTCCCGTCTGGTCTTCTGGCTGAAGGTCACGCTGCCGGTCATCGCCCTGGCGATCCTGTCGACCCTGTTCCTGTTCGCCCGCCGCATCGACTTTGAAGGCTCCCTTCCCTATGCGGAAGTCGACATAAATGCGCTGGCCAATGACCCCCGCCTGTCAGCACCGGAATACTCCGGCCTGACGAGTGACGGCGCCGCGGTGCGGGTCGCGGCCAAGACCGCCCGCCCCGGCGCGGCAGAGGGCGATCCGATGACCGCCGAAGATGTCGTCGCAATCTACGAAACCGCCCCCGGCAAACTGATTACCCTGCGCGCCAGCACCGGGCAGCTTGATGCGGCCAGTAGCCTTCTGCATCTGGACGGCGACGTCGTGGTGACAACCTCCGACGGATATGATCTGCGTTCCGACCAGATGCAGACGGCCTTGGGCGTCACGGAACTTGTCGCGCAAGGCCATGTTGCGGGCACCGCGCCTTTGGGCAAGATCAGCGCCGAAAGCCTGAAGATTACCGGCCCGTCCGGGCAACAGCAGATGGTTTTCAAGGGGGGGGTCCGGCTGATATACACGCCCCAGACCGAGGGATCGCCATGAGAGCCGCCATGAAAGTTCTGACACTTGTGCTGGCGCTCGGCTGGACGGGAACCGCGCTTGCGCAAGAAACCGGGCTGGCGTTCGAAGGGTTGCGGGCCGGGGCCGGCGATCCGGTGGAAATCACCGCCGATCAGCTGGAAGTCGCCCAGTCGGCATCGACTGCGGAGTTCACCGGAAATGTGTTGGTCATCCAGGGCGGGTTGCGTCTGTCGTCTGACAGGCTGACCGTGGAATATGTGCAGGGCGACAAGACCAAGATCGATCGGCTGATCGCCGAAGGCCACGTGCTTCTGTCGACCCCCGCCGAAGCGGCGGAAGCGACCCGCGCCGTCTATGTTCTGACGAGTCAGGAACTGGAGATGACGGGAAATGTCGTCCTGACTCAGGCGGGCAATGTGATGAGTGGCGAAAAGCTGGTCGTCAACATCGCCGACGGTACCGGTCGGATGGACGGGCGTGTGCGCACCATCTTGCAGCCGGCGGGAAACTGACATGGCGCGTGCACCGACCCTTACCATCGCCGAAGGCAGCGCTGGCCTGAAGGTCCGCCACCTGCGCAAGAGTTACCGCCGCCGTCCGGTGATCCGTGATGTTTCGATGGATCTGGCACGGGGCGAGGTCGTGGCGCTTCTGGGGCCGAACGGGTCAGGCAAGACGACCTGCTTTTATAATATCGCGGGCCTGATCACCCCGGACAGCGGGCAAGTGACGATCGATGGGCAGGATGTGACCGGCCTGCCCATGTATCGCCGCGCGCGGATGGGCATTGGATACTTGCCGCAGGAAGTGTCGATCTTCCGGGGCCTGTCGGTCGAAGACAATATCCTTGCCGTGCTGGAGATCACCGAAACGGACAGCCACAAGCGCCGCGAACGTCTTGAAGAGCTTCTGTCGGATTTCTCGGTCGAACATCTTCGGCGCGCACCCGCGCTGGCGCTGTCGGGCGGTGAACGGCGACGGGTGGAAATTGCCCGCTGCCTTGCGGCCGATCCGAAATATCTGCTGCTGGATGAACCGTTCGCGGGCGTTGACCCGATCTCCGTCGGGGATATCCGCAGTCTGGTGCATGATCTGAAAGAACGTGGCATTGGCGTTCTGATCACCGATCACAATGTGCGCGAGACGCTCGAAATCGTTGACCGCGCCTATATCCTGCACGATGGCACCGTATTGATGAGCGGCACCGCCGACGAGGTGGTGCGCGACGAAAACGTGCGACGTGTCTATCTGGGGCAATCCTTCCGCATTTCCTGATCGGGATTGTCGCTTTCCGCGCGGCAAACTGTTGCCGGAACGAACCCTGCCTGATGTGGCGGTTTTCCGAATTCTCAGCCGTTGGGAAAGCTTGGCTCTGTTCGCCACGGTCAAAAGCCGCCTACGGCCCCTTGCCGCGCCCTGTTTCGGCCCCCACTTATTTCAGGAACCGGTTGACACGGCGGGCTGATGTGGCGCCAAATATCAACAAATGAATGCGCATCCCGTCCCCCTTTCTGCCCTGACGCCGGACATGGTTCGGCGCGATGGCGCGGGCCGGACCAGTCGCCCGATTCTCCCCAGATCAGACCCATCCGCAGACCCGGCCAAGACCGCCGGACAGGATAGAAGCACGCACAAGGAGGTCACGATGCGTTATCAGATCAGCGGCAGACAAATGGATGTGGGTGAAGCCCTGCAAACGCATGTCCGCGCCGAACTGGGGCAGACGTTTGAAAAATATGCGCAGCGGCCGACCGATTCCACGGTGGTGTTCGCCCGCGACGCCAGCTCCTATACCTGCGAAGTGACCGTACATCTGTCGACCGGCCTGAACGCGGCCTCCAAAGGACATGCGCACGAGGTCTATGCCGCTTTTGAATCCGCACGCGAAAAGCTCGACAAACAGGTGCGCCGCTACAAGCGCCGTTTGCGCGACCATCACCGCGACCGGCGCGGGCCAGTTGAATTCGATGATGCCTCCGTATATGTGCTGGCCGCCGACGAAGGCGCGGAAGAGGCAGACACGGCAACCCTGCAACCTATCATCATCGCGGAAACCGAAGCCCGGATCCCATCCCTGTCGGTGGGCGAGGCGGTGATGCAGATGGAGTTGGTGGGAGCGCCATTACTGGTCTTTCGCAATGAAAAACACGGTGGCGTGAATGTCGTCTATCGCCGCGAAGACCGGAATGTAGGCTGGATTGATCCGGCGGGGCGCAACTAAGGCGGCGCCTCGGTGGCAGCAGGATAGAAGAACTGATGGACCTTTCGAGTTTTCTGAGCCAGGGCGCGGTGCGTGTCATGGCGGGTAGTGCAAGCAAGAAGCGGCTGTTTCAGGATTTGGGCGACATCGCGCAGGCCATCTACGGGCTGAATTCTGCGACGACGGTTGATGCCCTTCAGGAACGCGAAACGCTGGGTCCGACCGGCGTGGGGCATGGCGTGGCCTTGCCCCATGCCCGGCTGCACGGGTTGAACCGCATGGCCGGTGTCTTCATCCGGCTTGAACGGCCGCTTGATTTCGATTCGGTCGATCGGGTTCCGGTCGATCTGATCTTCGCGCTCTTTGCGCCGAAAGATTCCGGGGTCGAACATCTGAAAGCTCTTGCTGCCGTGTCCCGCACAATGCGGGACGAAGCGACCCGCGCCAAGCTGCGCAAAAACAGCGATCCTGCCGCATTGCATGCGGTCCTGACCTCAAGCCGGTCGACGCAGGCGGCCTGAAGCGGCGCGGGTCAGGCCCCGCGCCAATCGCCGAAGCCAAAGTTCAGATAGTCGCGCGCGTACACCTGCCGCGCGAGCTTTTCCAGATCGGCCTCATGGATCACCGCCAGACGGTCGGCGATGCCATCTTGCGCTGTCGGCAGCGTCGGGCAGTGCAGGTCAAGCGTCGCACAAAGGCCGTCCAGATCAGATTGCAACCGGTCTTCGCGGGCGATCAGGTCGGGTGGCGCGAAGGATTGGAACCCTTGCAGCACGGCGCTCTGGCTGGCCCACATCGCATGGGTGCGCAGTGCGGTCTGCCCGTTCAGATTGGCCTTCACGAAGCGCAGGAAGGCGGCAAAGCCCGCGCGACGGCTGGCGTCATCTGCCGCCGTGGCGATCTTGTAGCGCCGTGCAATCTGGTCGCGCAGATCAGGCGCGTTCTCCGCCAGCATCAGCCATTCATAGGCGGCATAGGCCCTGAGCAGCGGGTGCCGCAAAACCGTGAAGCGTCGGTGCGCGCCCATCTTGCGCATCCAGTCCTTCAGGCTGGCCTGACCAAAGTCGCGCTGCAACGCCCCGAAGGACTGTAACCAGCTTTCGATCTGTTCACTCGGCCCGCCCGCAACCGGCATGAAGAGCGCGCGCGCCGCATCTGACGCCACGAAGGAAGGCACCGCTGGCCCGCGCCGCAATTCGAAATCCGGCAGATGTGTCAGGCCAAAAGGATCGGTCCGCGCAAGTGCCGCCGCCATTTCACGGGGGTTTGTGACCTTTTCACCCAGCGGCTCGGGGTTTTGCGGAACCAAGGGGCGTTCCAGGCTTGGCATGTCCGCGTCGACCCCCAGAAATCGGAACAGACCCCCAAGCGCGGCGGGCGTGCGCAGATCGGCATAGTCGAGCTGAAAGGGCGCTTGTCCGGTCGATTGCAGGACCGTGCGCACATGACGCCGGAATTCGGCCAGATGGTCGAGATACTGCCCGAACTCCGCCTCATCAAAGCGCACCCGCGCGCTTCGGCGGTTGCGCACGTCCCCCAGCTTCCACTGGTCCGTCTTGCGGGCGATGGCCAGCGACACGAAACTTTCAACCGGATTGCGGCTAAGGATGATCTTGGCGCAGCTCCGATCCTCAAGCACCGCCTCCAGAACCCGTGGATCGTGATCCGGGAAAAACCGAAAGCCATTCAGGCCGGGCGCGGAATGAAGCCGCGTCAGAACCGCGAGCGGATCGTCATCCCGGGCGTCGCGCGTCAGGCCGAAGGGCGGATCGCCTTTGGGATAGCCCACGAAGGCAGGGTTGAAGAGTTCGCCATGGCAAGTGATGCCCGGCGCCGCATTCAGGTTTTGCTCCAGAAGGTTTGATCCGGTGCGCATCGCCCCCAGAACCACGAAGGACCGGAATGCCATCAATCTGCCTGTTTCTGGTTCACAAGGTAGGGTCGGCCGCGGACCGGCCCCTTGGGCGGCTGATCATGGCGCACAGGAAAATCTCCCATCAAAGTGGGCTGCATCCCCTGATTTTTCAGGTTCTGGAGGAATTGGGCAAACCCGTCGAGATCCACCATGCGCGGCGCTTCGGTGATGGCCCGCTGGGTTCGCGGGGCGATTTCGTCCAGTATGGTTTGGAGATGCTCCATCGGGCTTTCCAGGAAATCTG
Organism: Paracoccaceae bacterium; assembly: GCA_035433445.1. GTDB lineage: Bacteria > Pseudomonadota > Alphaproteobacteria > Rhodobacterales > Rhodobacteraceae > TMP-24. The sequence continues at coordinate 4,147 of DAORUY010000062.1, read as the reverse complement.
CCAGCGTCCAGATCCGCACCCGTGCCTTGACCGACGGATCGCGCAACAGCGCCAGATGCGCGCTTTCGATCCGTTGCAGGCGCGCGGCGTCAGCCCGGACAACGGAAAAAGGCGCGTCAGACCGCAGCAGCGGAATGGCCCAGCTGCCGGAGATCACCGAAATCTGTGCATTCGGGTCGGTCGCAATGAAACTGTTAAGCTCCTGCCTGTCGCGCGGGCTGAACTGAAAGGACTGCCGCTCGCCGCGGGTGTTCCAGATCAGATTGGTCAGGAAGGCGCGCGGATTATAGTCGCGCAACGCCGCACTGTCAGGCAACGCGCCTTCGAATGTCGCCTCCCCGCCGGAAAACTCCACCCTGTCCGGCGCGAACAGATGGCCGTGCGCGCGCGTGCCGGTGGTCTTGGCCAGCCAGCGGGCGAATTGATCGAACAGATCTGAGAAGCCGTGAAAAACCGAATAGGGCGCACAGGTTTTGCCGTTTTCGCGGTCGCGCGACGGAAAACGGCTTTGCATGTAAAGTCCGGGGCGTCCGTGCAAGCGCCGTTCGACCGCCTTGGAAAAGAGCCGGTCGATCTTGCCGGGCTGCGGCTCGGCCCGGTCCTGAAGCGCTGCCTGCGGGGCAAGGAACGCTGCGTAGAGTTTATCGGCATGTGGCCAGATCTTGCGCGCCACAAAACAGTCGGAGCGGCGCAGAAGTTGCAGATGGTCATCATAGAATGTATGCGGCCGTCCCTGCACATCGAACTTCGACAATGTCAGCGACCGGCTTTCGATACGGGTCGAATAAAGCCGTGCGAGGCTTTGGAAATAGCTTTCGTCCGGAATCCACACTCTGCGGAAGTAACGATCATATTCCGGGCGGCGCGGATCTTGCAGGATCGACAGAAGCGTGCGGCGTGTCAGACACCACCATTGCGACCCCAGATGTGGCACCAGCCCCGTCGGAATGCGACGGCGAAGCCCCAGGCGGCGTTGCAGCCGCACATAGGCATCAAACGCCCGTCTTTGCCGGTGCCAGGCAAAGGGGAAGCGCAGGGTGAACCGTTCTGCCGCCAGCCCGTCGACGATCCAGGGCACATCGTCAGTTGTCACGCTTTCGATGAAGTCGGTGTGTGGTTGGGCGGCAAGATAGCTTGTCAGCTCCTCATGCGGTCGAAGCGGCAGGCACGCGCCCGAGGCAAGGTAGACATGACCGAGGTCCGGGTGGAGGTCGAGCATCTGGCTGGCGGCGGCGAGCGTCGCCTGCACCAGTCCGAACGTGCCCCATTCGCAGGCGAACCGTGGTGAAAAGCTAACCTGTGGCAGATCCTTCAGCGCCGCTTCCAGATCTTCCATCCCATGGCTGCGCGCGTCGACATGAATCACGACGGGCGACCCGCCTTCGGCCCAGAAGCGCGCCACCTGTGCGGCCCGCCCGAGCGCCGTATGGCACAACAACACGACGCCGACGCTCATGCCCAACTGCCTTTCGACATCAGCCCCAGAATCTCAAGCTGCCGCCAGTTGATATATTTCTCGCTCATCTGACACCAAAGGTCGGTCTGGCCGGGATTTTCAGCCGCATAGGCGCGATATTCCCGGCTGCCCGCGAAATGTTCGCCGCGCTTCAACTCCTCGGACACTTTGGCAGGAAAGGTCGACAGGAACTTGGCATGCAGCAGGCAGCCCGAAATCATCTCGCCGCCGTCACTGTCAAAGACCTGGTTCAGGCTGCGCGGCAAAAGCATGTGGGTCGAATTCACGTAGGTATAACCGCGCTGCCATTTCACCAGCGGAATTTTGTTCAGGGCCGGTGCGTCTTCCGGCTGGTCGGCAAAAAACGCCCTGGCCCGCGGACCGCCCTGAATCCACAGATTGCCATAGGTGCGGTTGCGCGAAATCATGCAGTTGCCCGCATCGAAATGACAGGCGATCTCCATCGGGTTTTGGCCTTCGCGGTAGGTCTGCGCCCCCACAGGTCCCTTAGGATACATATCCAGCATCATCGCCGCGAACGAGCGGACGCCATAGCCGTCCAGCCAGTCGGTCAGGGCGCGGATCGGCCGTGTGTCGCAGTAGGGATAAATGAAGAACTCATCAACATCGACGGTCAGAACCCAGTGGCCCCGCCCGTGGCGCATCAAAAGCCAGTTCATCCAGTCCGTGCCGAAGCGCGCGGACTGATAGCTCGATGTACTGCGCCAGAGCGAAACATCCGGCTGGTCCGCCAGAAAATCCCGCGACCCGTCGTCAGAGCCATTGTCGACGATAAGAAAGTGCGTGATGCCAAGCTTCCGGTAATAGGCCAGAAAATAGGGCAGCCTGATCCGTTCGTTGCGCAGGGTTGCGCACAGAAGGATGGCCGAAGGGTCAATCGCACCCGTCCGATCCGCGACCGGCCTGAGTTCGCGGCGCTTCACGAAAGCCCTCAGGCGCAAGCGCTTTCGGCGCAGGCGCAGGCGGTATCTTTCCAAAAGGTTCACGAGAATCCCCGGTTTCTTTTCTGATGGCTCTGCACCGGCTATCAGAAATGATTAAAAACCAAGTTGAAATGGGCTGTCCAGTCCGGCAGCGACAGGGGTGTTCTTTTCAACGCAACCGTTGCCTTGGCGCTGATGGCCGCCGACCAACCCGCCAGATCGTCCGCACCCAGATAATCGGGATAATCCCCCAGGAGTTCGCGCGTGACCGCCAGATCGGTCGCCAGAACCGGCAAGCCCCGCTGTGCGGCTTCTGTGGGTGGCAGGCCGAAGCCTTCGGCACGGCTGGGTGCAAGAAGCGCGCGGGCCTGATCGAGCATCGCCGCTACAGCCGGGTCGGGCAGGTCAGGATGATGAAAGACCGGCACGGACCGGGCGGCGAGGGCCTTGAGGCGCGTCATAAGATCGTCATAGCCCCAACCGGGTCTGCCGATCAGATGCAGATGCGGAACACGCGCGGCGGGGCGATCGCGCACGAAACCGTCCCAGACATCAAGAAGCAGCCCGAAATTCTTGCGTGGCTCCAAGGTGCCAAGCGCGACCAAGCTGGCCTGTGCGGGATCGAATGTCGCGGGCAGAAGCGCAGGATCGGCCTCATGCGCCTCGACACCCAGCAGCGCGGGCAGAAGCCGCGCGGCGCTGGGCCCCAGATGGCGGCGCAGGTCGTTTGCCGCACTCCGCGAGGGGGTCAGGATCAGGTCCGCCGTTTGGGCGGTCGCGGCGATCATCGCCGCCAGCCGGGCGGGCGCGCCTTTGCCGGACCAGGCCGGATGGTCAAGCGGGATCGTATCATGGATCATCACCCCGACACCCAGCCCCGCGCCCCGCGCCGCGCCAAGGACTGACGCGTTCAGGTTCATATGGCCGACCGAAATCCACCGCCCGCTGCCCGCGCGGCCCAGCCAGCCTTCCAGCGCCCCCGGCCGGATCCGGGCAGTGGCAATGCCGCGCAGCGCGGCCTCAAGCCCCGGGGTGCGTCGCGGGCGGGCGATCAGCCGTGCCGCCAGTGCCGGGACAGGCAGGGTTTCGGGCCGGTCGATCCAGTCGAGCACCTGCGCAGATTGCCCATCGCTGATCATCAGCCAGCCAAGCGCGGTCCGGCTGCACAGAAAGTGCCGCGCGCCCCGTTCGATCAACGCCCTGAGATAGGCGCGCTCTACCCGGTCGATCCCGGTCAGGGGGCCAGCGCCGGCGCGCGTGACGAGCCGCGTGATATCAAGGAAAAGCGTCCGCTGCGCCTCAGCGCTCATAACGGCCGGATTGATGCCAGCGCCAGGCGTCCGCGATCATGTCGCCCATGGTCGATCGCACGGGTCGCCAGCCAAGTTCACGCACGGCCCGGTCGGACCCGCAGACAAGCTTCACCGCATCGCCCGCGCGTCGGTCGCCATAAATCACAGGCACGCCGCGGTTCGTGACGCGGCGCGATTGGTCGATCACTTCGCGCACCGAAAAGCCGCTGCCCGTGCCCAGGCAGAAGGTCCGGGGGCCCTTGCCATCTTCCAGCCATTTCAACCCCAGCACATGCGCATCAACCAGGTCCATCACATGCACATAATCGCGCACGCAGGTGCCGTCGGACGTGGGATAGTCCGTGCCGAAAACCGTCAGCGCCGGGCGCGTGCCCGCCACCGCATCCAGCATCAGCGGGATCAGATGGGTTTCCGGGCGGTGATGTTCGCCAACC
>DAORUY010000061.1:0-13910 GCA_035433445.1 Paracoccaceae bacterium | reverse complement strand
CTGCCAAGCGGGCCGACAAGACCGTGGTCTATGGCGTCAATCACCGCCAGCTTACGCTCGATCACCATGTCGTCTCGAACGGGTCTTGCACGACGAACTGCCTCGCGCCATTGGCCAAAGTGCTGAACGACGCCATCGGCATTGAATCGGGGATCATGACCACGATCCACAGCTATACCGGCGACCAGCCGACGCTCGACCGCCGCCACAAGGATCTCTACCGCGCCCGCGCCGCCGCCATGGCGATGATCCCGACCTCCACCGGCGCGGCCAAGGCGCTCGGCGAGGTGCTGCCGGAACTCGCGGGTCGTCTCGACGGTACCGCGATCCGGGTGCCCACGCCCAACGTCTCGGCTGTCGATCTGACGTTCATTGCAGGCAAGGATGTGACCGTGGCCGACGTGAACGAAGTCGTGCGCGCGGCGGCGGCGGGCTATATGGGCATGGTCCTGGCCTATGATCCGGAGCCGAAGGTTTCTATCGACTTCAACCACACGCCGTATTCGTCTATCTTCGCACCAGATCAAACCAAGGTCGTTGGCAAGCGCACCGTGCGCGTGCTGGCTTGGTATGACAACGAATGGGGTTTCTCCTGCCGGATGGCCGATGTGGCTGGCGCAATGGGGCGGCTCCTCCAGTAAGGAGCTTTGGGGCGCGCCCCACCCATGAACAACCGCATCGCTCTGGCGCTCGCCATTCTGACCCTGTTGTGCCTGATCCTCGACCGCGTCCTCAATCAGGGCGCGGCGCTGCTGTTTTTGGCTCGAAAGTTCATCGACCTCGTAGATTGGCTCGAATTCTGGCGCTGAACGTGCCAGTCTGATCTTGACTTCCGCTCGCCAATTCATGTTAGCGGTAACACGACTTCAACCCTCCGGGCCGAAGATGAGGAGACGATGATGACGGTTAAAGTATCAATTAACGGATTTGGCCGGATTGGCCGCAATGTGTTGCGGGCGATCATCGAGAGCGGGCGCACGGATATCGAGGTTGTCGCGATCAACGATCTTGGTCCGGTGGAGACGAACGCCCATCTGTTGCGCTTCGACAGCGTGCATGGCCGTTTCCCCGGCGAGGTGACCACCGGAGCCGACTGGATCGATGCGGGCCGCGGGCCGATGCGAGTGACGGCGCTGAAGAACCCCGCCGACCTGCCTTGGGGCGATGTCGATGTGGTGCTGGAATGCACTGGCATCTTCACTTCGAAGGAAAAATGTGCCGCCCATCTGGAGAACGGCTCGAAGCGCGTCCTGATCTCGGCCCCCGGCGACGGCGCCGACAAGACCATCGTCTATGGCGTGAACCACAAGACCCTGACGAAGGGCGACATCGTGGTGTCGAACGCCTCTTGCACCACCAACTGTCTCAGCCCGGTTGCCAAGGTGCTGAACGATGCGATCGGCATCGCCAAGGGCTTCATGACCACGATCCATAGCTATACCGGCGACCAGCCGACGCTCGACACGATGCACAAGGATCTCTACCGCGCCCGCGCGGCGGCGCTTTCCATGATCCCGACCTCGACCGGGGCGGCCAAGGCGGTGGGGCTTGTCCTGCCCGAACTGAAGGGCAAGCTCGACGGCGTGGCGATCCGGGTGCCAACCCCCAATGTCTCGGTCGTCGATTTCGTCTTTGAGGCCGCCCGCGACACCAGCGTCGAGGAGATCAACGCCGCGATCCGCGCCGCCGCTAGCGCCGGGCCACTGAAGGGGATCCTGGGCTTCACCGACCGGCCGAACGTCTCGTCCGATTTCAACCACGATCCCCATTCCTCGATCTTCCACATGGACCAGACCAAGGTCATGGACGCCCGCATGTGCCGGATCCTGACCTGGTACGACAATGAATGGGGCTTCTCAAACCGCATGGCCGATACCGCCGTCGAAATGGGAAAGTTGATATAAACGAAGCCGGAAGCGGAGTTTTTCAAAAACTCCGCGCCGATTTCTTTTCAAGAAATCGCGGTCAGCGCAGGCGCGACAGCAGCGCCTGCTCTACCGCCGGGGGCACGAACTTCGACACGTTCCCGCCAAGCCGCGCAATTTCTTTCACCAGCTTCGAGGCGATTGCCTGCCTGCGCGCATCGGCCATCAGAAAGACGGTCTCGACCGAGGCATCCATCGCCCGGTTCATGCCCACCATCTGAAATTCATACTCAAAATCGGCGACCGCCCGCAGACCCCGCACGATCACTGACGCGCCGACATCACGCGCGCAGTCGATCAGCAGATTTTCGAACGGGTGAACGACGATTTCACCACCTGTCACGGCGATGATTGCCGCGCATTCGGCCTCGACCATCGCCACGCGTTCCTCAAGACTGAACAGCGGGCCCTTATCTCGGTTGATCGCCACGCCGATCACCAGACGGTCCACCAACGCCATGGCCCGCTGGATGATGTCCGTATGGCCGAGCGTGATCGGATCGAACGTGCCGGGGTAAAGGCCGATGCGCATGGTGCCCTCCAGTATGCCTGCCAGTAAACCCGCAATCCTGGCGCCCGGCACGCAACATTATTGCGCGCAATTTTGCAAGCGCAGAATGATCGGCCTAGTTGCCCATGATCATGCCGGCCAGCGCATCTTTCTCCATCGCCAGCTCCGACAGGCGCGCGGCCACCACATCGCCGATGGAGATGATGCCCACCATCTTGCCATCCTTGAGAACCGGCATGTGGCGGAACCGGCCCGCGGTCATCTTTTCAAGCACGGAATCCGTCGAATCTTCCGGCGCGCAGGAGATGATGTTGCGCGTCATCAGTGTTTCGACCTTGTCGGTCAGACAGGCGCCCCCTCTGCGCCCCACGTCGCGCACGATATCACGCTCTGACAAGATACCCACGGGCCGCGCCCCATCGTCCGACACGATCACCGCACCGATCCGCCGCTCGGCCAGAAGCCGCGCGGCATCGGCGACACTGGACCCCGGCATGACGGTAATCACCGACGCCTGCGGTTTGGAGCGCAGAATCTGATGGACTTGCATGGGCGAACCTCCTGTCGGCAAAGACTTTTCAACCCCAGCGTCCCCTTTGCGCCCCCATCTGTCAAGTCAGCGCTTCAAGGCGGCTCACTTCGCGCCTCAGACCGAGGGTGAGCGCTTCGGCAAATCGGTTCAGCCGTTCCGATCGCCGGTCGTCCTGGTGACGGATCAGCCAAAAGGAACGGGTCAGTCCGAAGTCCTCTTTCAGGACCGCCACGACATCCGACGCCGAGGGGATGGCAAAGTCATGGACGATCGCCACCCCTGCCCCGGCCCGCACCCAGTTGAACTGGACCGACACGGAATTAGACGCGAAGGTCACGCTTTCCTGCCCAAGCTCTGCCAGATAGTCGAGTTCCTTGTCGAAGATCATGTCGGGGATATAACCGATGACCCGACGCCCGTTCAGATCCTCAAGGCGCAGGATCGGTCCGGTCCGCGCGAGGTAGTTTTTCGAAGCCGCAAGGTGCAGGTGGTAATCGGTGATCTTCTGGACCGACAACCGCCCGGCCGTCGGGGCGGACACGGAAATGGCCATGTCCGCTTCCCGCCGCGACAGGTTCAGCACCCGTGGCAAGGCGACGATCTGCACCTCAAGCCCCGGATTTTCGTCACAGATCTTTGCCAGAACCTGGGGCAGAAGATAATTCGCACACCCGTCGGGCGCACCAATGCGGATCTGGCCGCTCAGGCCCTCGGGGCCGGAAAGCGCCTCCACTGCGCCCTCCATCGCGGCTTCGGCCTGTTCGGCATGGGTAACAAGACGCGCTCCCTCCTCGCTGAGGACATAGCCCTGCGGACCCTTGGCGAACAGGCGCGCACCCATCGCCTCCTCCAGCCGCGCGATGCGGCGCCCGACGGTGGCCGGGTCGATCTTCAGCTGCCGACCGGCCGCCGACAGGCTTTCGCCGCGCGCCACAGCAAGAAAAACCCGCAAGTCATCCCAGTCCATCGCCGTCTCCACGCAGTGCCCGGCCCGAAACAGCCAGGAGGCAGCCGTCACAGGTAGATCGATATTGCAAAATTGCAAAACCTATTTGAAATCTTGCCTCTTTTACCAGCATTTCCGCAAGGCTATTGTGCGGCAACTCAAAGGGAGATCGCGCCATGAAAGAAATCGGTCACTGGATCAACGGCAAGCACGTCAAAGGCACCTCGGGCCGTTCTGCCGATGTGTTCAACCCTGCGACGGGCGAAGTGCAGGCGCGCGTAGCGCTGGCCACCAAGGCCGAGCTGGATGCGGCCACCGCCGAGGCAGCAAAAGCCCAAGTGAAATGGGGTGCCACCAATCCGCAAAAGCGCGGTCGCGTGATGATGGAGATGGTGCGCCTGATCAACCGCGATATGGAAAAACTGGCCGAGGCTTTGTCGCGCGAACATGGCAAGACCATCCCCGACGCCAAAGGCGATATCCAGCGCGGCCTGGAAGTGATCGAGTTCTGCATCGGCGCGCCCCAGATGCTGAAGGGCGAGATCACCGACAGCGCCGGTCCCGGCATCGACATGTATTCGCTGCGCCAGCCGATCGGCGTGGCCGCTGGCATCACACCCTTCAACTTTCCCGCCATGATCCCGCTGTGGAAAATGGGCCCGGCGCTGGCGTGCGGCAATGCCTTCATCCTCAAGCCCTCGGAGCGCGCGCCATCGGTGCCCCTGATGCTGGCGGAGCTTTTCCAGGAAGCCGGTCTGCCGGACGGTGTTTTGCAGGTGATCAATGGCGACAAGGAAAGCGTTGATGCGATCCTCGACAATCCCGTGATCTCGGGCATCGGCTTTGTGGGTTCGACCCCGATTGCCGAATATATCTACGGGCGTGGCTGTTCAAACGGCAAGCGCGTGCAGTGCTTCGGCGGCGCCAAGAATCACATGATCATCATGCCCGACGCCGATCTGGATCAGGCTGCCGACGCGCTGGTGGGTGCCGGCTACGGTGCTGCCGGCGAACGCTGCATGGCCATCTCGGTCGCGGTACCGGTCGGTCAGAAGACGGCCGATGCGCTGATCGAACGGCTGGTCCCGCGGATCGAGAAGCTGAAGGTCGGCCCCTATACGGCCGGCAATGATGTGGATTACGGCCCGGTCGTTACGGCCGCCGCCAAGGCCAATATCCTCAAGCTGGTCGAATCGGGCGTGGCGCAGGGGGCCAAGCTGGTAATCGATGGCCGGGGCTTCAACCTTCAAGGCTATGAGGACGGTTTCTTCGTCGGACCGCATCTCTTTGATCACGTCACCACCGACATGGACATCTACAAGAAAGAGATCTTCGGGCCGGTCCTGTCGATGGTGCGCGCGGAAAGCTACGAGCAGGCGCTGGGCTATGCGATGGACCATGAATATGGCAACGGCACCGCGATCTTCACCCGTGACGGAGACACGGCGCGCGACTTTGCCAACCGGATCAATGTCGGCATGATCGGCATCAACGTGCCGATCCCGGTGCCGTTGGCCTATCACACGTTTGGCGGCTGGAAGAAGTCGGCCTTTGGCGATCTGAACCAACATGGACCGGACAGCTTCCGCTTCTACACCCGGACGAAGACCATCACTTCGCGCTGGCCGAGCGGCATCAAGGAAGGCGCATCGCTGAACTTCCGGCAGATGGACTGATCCGCACATATTGACTGTCGCAAAGGCCGCCTTCGGGCGGCCTTTGTGCTTGAACGGCGGACCGAGGCATCACATCTTTGCGGTATGATTGACCTTTCCGCTTTTTCCGCAAAAACTCAGGCGGCGCTCGCGGCTTTGCCGCGCCATAAGCTCGAACGGGGCGCGATCCTGTTTCGCGCGGGCGATGCAGCGGACGCGTTCCTGTTGGCCCTGTCGGGGCGTGTTGACGTTTTCCTGACCGGGCCGTCCGGGCGCGAGATTTTGCTCTACACAGTCGAACCCGGACAAAGCTGCGTTCAGACCACGCTCGGCCTTCTGGCGCAGGAACCTTACAGCGGCGAGGCGATCGTCGCCGAAACCGCCGAAGTCGTTCTGGTGCCACGGATGATCTTCGACCAGTTCATGTCGAACGACCCAGGCTTTCGCACTTTCGTGATGCAGGCACTGGGGCGACGCATGACCGATGTGACGCGCCTTCTGGAGCGGGTCGCCTTTTGCCGGATCGAAGCGCGACTGGCCGCGGCATTGCTCGATCTCGCCCGTGACGGCACGGTCCACGCCACCCAGGCCGACCTGGCCGCCCATGTCGGCTCGGCGCGGGAAGTGATTTCACGTCGGCTTGAGGCCTTCGCCCGAGAGGGGCTGGTAGAGACCGAACGCGGTCTGGTGCGATTGTCCGCCCCAGACCGCTTGCGGCAGCTTGCCGCAAGCCTTCTGTGACCTGATCACAGACCCGATACCCCCCGCGGCGCTAAAATGCGCCCATCGTCCGAATGACCGGACCGGAGGGGACTTGAACATGTTGAAAACCAATGTCGGATCGTTGGACCGCGTCTTGCGCATCGTCGTCGGCCTTGCCCTGATCGGCTGGTTCTTCGTCGATCAGGGGACTGGCTTCTGGCACTGGGCCAAGCTGATCGGCGTCGTGCCGCTGCTGACCGGGCTGGTAAGCTCTTGCCCGCTCTACACGGTTCTTGGCCTATCGACATGCCCGATGAAGCGGGCCTGAAGCCCTGCTGCAAAGAGGAACGGGGCGCCCAAAGGCGCCCCGTTTTGCATAGCGTAGTTGGGTTGCGGTCGGTTCAGGCCGACTTGCGGCGCCGCGCAAGACCCAAAGCACCCAGACCGCCGATCAGCAGCAGACCTGCGGCCGGAACCGGAACCTGTGCTGCGGCAAGTTGCCCATAAAGGTTGATGTGCGACAGCGACTGCTGGCCGCTGGCAATCGCCCAGCTTCCGCTGGTCACGCCCTGCGGCAGGACGAAAGCTGCCCAGTCGGGGTTCAACTGCGCCACGCCGCTTTTCAGCGCCAGCACAACGTTCGTCCAGACATAGCCCGTAGGCGCCGCCGGAAGGGTGAAGGACCACGTCCCCGAAAGCCCGCCGTTGCCGGTGCTGGTCAGAACGCCATTGACGCCGCCCAGACCATTGTCCTTGTCGATCAGCACATGACCCGTGCCGAAGGCGGCCGAGAGAAGCGGAAACAACGGATCGGGGTTTGCCCCGCCGGGGTTGCCGCTGATATTGCCGATGCCCGATGCAAAGCAGGTCGCGCCCGGCGCTACGGTGGTCAGCGTGAATTCACGATCCGTCGTCGCTCCAGTGCCGGGGCACAGAGTCGACACGGTTGCTGCTTGCGCGGATCCCACAATACAGGTTGCAGCAAACACGGCCGTCATCGTTATTGTCTTGAGCTTGGAAAGCATCATTGCACCACACTGGTTAGAACAAAATCATCATTGCCATAATCTCGCCATAGTCTGCCAGGGTCAAGGATGACAGATCGAATGGCAGTACATTCAACTCATGCGGGTTATTTTGTGCGAAAAATGAAAGCATTCATGCCACTTTTGTCAGATTGACCACGAACGGCCGGACAATGCGGTGAACAGCTTGTCAGCAATACCGATGCCGAATCAGGCAACACCCAGAAATATGGTGTTTGTTTGACGGACGCAGGATCTTCTGAAGCCGCTTCATCGTTACGATCAAGAGCCCGCGCCCGCCCTGTGGTATGGCGTGTCGTGGCCGTGATGTGCAGGTTCTTGCCCAGAATTTTCCCACCCATGGGCCTGCCGGGTGAACTGCGTTAAGATGGGGCAGAAACTCTTTGGACGATCCCATGACCCTCTTCAAACCGACCGGCCCTAACTCAAGATCATACCGCTTCATCGCACGCAGCGCCTGTGTGATCGCATTGGCGATTGGGGCTGCAAGCCTTGCGACCGCAATCCCGGCGCAGGCCAAGAACAACAAACACGGCCAAGGCGAGGCCCACTGCCCGCCGGGGTTGGCGAAGAAGTCGGTTCCCTGCGTGCCGCCCGGACAGGTGAAATCGTCAAATCATGGCTGGCAGTCGGGTGATTACTTCGATGAAGACGAGGCCCACTGGATCACTCGCCCGGATCTTTACGATCTGCGCCCCCTGCCAGCGGGGCAGCGCTATGTGGTGATCGGCAACCGGATCTATGTGGTGAACGAATCTTCCTATCAGATCATGAGCGTGCTGAATGCGGTCAGCGCCATTCTGGACTGATCTGGTCTGCCAGAACGATTGACCGATGCCTGCCTCTTGTGCAGTCATGCGCAAGACCATGCCGGACTTCACCCTCAGCCAATTCCTGCCCTATCAGCTTGCCGCCGCCGCCGAGCGGGTGAGCCGCGATTTCGCGGAAATCTATCGGCGTCAGTTCGGCATCACGATCCCCGAATGGCGGGTGTTGGCGCATCTGGCGCAGGCGGGCGAGGTCAGTGTGCGGGATATCGAAAGCCGTGTGGCGATGGAAAAGTCCAAGGTCAGCCGCGCCGCATCGCGGCTGGAGGCCGCAGGATATGTCGCCAAGCGCGCCAACACTGGCGACCGTCGCCTTGTGTCCCTCAGCCTGACGAACGAGGGGCATGCGCTGATGCTGCGGCTGACCCCTCTGGCCCTAGATTATCAGGCCCGGTTGCAGGCTCAGCTGGGTCCACATTGCGCGCCACTTACCGCTGCACTCAAAACTATCCTGGAGAAGGGCAAGGGATGATCACCCTTTATGACTATTGGCGTTCGTCCGCCTCTTTTCGTGTGCGCATCGCGCTTGCTCACCTGGGCCTGACCTGGACCTCCATTCCCGTCGACCTCCTAGCCGGAAACCAGCGAGGGGCCGACAATCTGGGGCGCAATCCGCAAGGGTTGGTGCCGAGCCTGGAAATCGACGGCCTGACCCTTACCCAATCCTGCGCGATCATCGAATATCTGAACGAAACGCGCGGCGGCGGCCTGCTGCCCGGCGATCCTGGCACGCGCGCGCGCGTCCGGGCGCTCTCCTACGCGGTGGCGATGGAGATCCACCCGGTCTGCAACCTGTCGGTCGGCAAATATGCGGTCGAAGCATCGGGCGGCCAGATCACCACGGAGAGCTGGATGAGGCATTTCATCTCACGCGGCCTGACCGCGCTAGAGGAGATGCTGGTCCCCCCCGGCACTGGTCGATTCTGCCAGGGCGACGGGCTGACGATGGCGGACTGCTGCCTTGTCCCGCAGATCTATAACGCCCGCCGCTGGGGCGTGGACCTGTCCGCCCTGCCCCGGATCACCCAGATCGACGCGGCGCTGCAAGACCTTCCCGCCGTGCGGGCAGCTCATCCCGACCGCTGGAAACCGGCCTGAGCGCCACGACAGCGGGCTCTCCCTGCCAAATCGACCGAAGCCACTTGGCCTATTCCGCAGCCACCCGGCGCGGCTTCAGCATCTGCGCCAGATAGCGCCCGGTATGACTTTCCGCGACCTTGGCCACCGCCTCCGGCGTTCCCGTCGCCACAATCCGCCCACCGCCATCGCCCCCTTCGGGCCCGATGTCGATGATCCAGTCGGCGGTTTTGATCACATCCAGATTATGTTCGATCACCACCACGCTGTTGCCCTGCTCGACCAGTTCGTGCAGCACCTCCAGAAGCTTGCGCACATCTTCGAAATGCAGCCCCGTCGTCGGCTCGTCTAGAATATAGAGCGTGCGGCCGGTGGAGCGGCGGCTGAGCTCCTTCGACAGCTTCACCCGCTGCGCCTCGCCACCTGACAGCGTCGTCGCCTGCTGGCCGACCTTGATGTAGCCCAAGCCCACCTGCATCAGCGCATCCATTTTCTCACGGATCGCAGGCACGGCCTTGAAGAAATCCTGCGCATCTTCAACCGTCATATCAAGAACGTCCGCTATGCTCTTGCCTTTGAATCGGATTTCCAAGGTCTCTCGGTTGTAGCGATGGCCTTTGCAGGTCTCGCAGGTCACATAGACATCGGGCAGAAAATGCATCTCGATCTTGATCAGACCGTCGCCCTGGCAGGCCTCGCAGCGCCCGCCCTTGACGTTGAAGGAAAACCGCCCCGGCTGATAGCCGCGCGCCTTTGCCTCCGGCAGGCCCGCGAACCAGTCGCGGATCGGCGTGAAGGCACCGGTATAGGTCGCGGGGTTTGAGCGTGGTGTCCGACCGATGGGCCGCTGGTCAATGTCGATCACCTTGTCGAGATGCTCGAACCCCTTGATCGTCTCGCACGGTGCGGGTGTTTCGCGCGCCCCGTTCAGTTTCAACGCCGCATTCTTGTAAAGCGTTTCGATGGTCAGGGTCGATTTGCCCCCCCCCGACACGCCCGTCACGCAAATGAATTTCCCCAAGGGGAAGTCGGCCGTGACGTCCTTGAGATTGTTACCCGTGGCCTTCACCACGGTTACCTTCTTGCCGCTACCGTCGCGGCGATGTTTTGGCACAGCGATTTCCCGCTTGCCCGACAGATACTGGCCAGTGATAGAGGCCGCATCGGCTGCCACCTCAGCAGGCGTGCCGTGGCTGATCACCTGCCCGCCATGCACGCCCGCCCCCGGGCCGATGTCGAAGACATAATCCGCCTCGCGGATCGCTTCCTCGTCATGTTCGACCACCAGAACCGTATTGCCCTGATCGCGCAGGTTTTTCAGTGTGGTCAGCAAGCGGTCGTTGTCGCGCTGATGCAGACCGATCGACGGCTCGTCCAGGACGTAAAGCACCCCGGTCAGCCCCGACCCGATCTGGCTGGCCAGACGGATGCGCTGGCTTTCGCCGCCCGAAAGCGTACCGGCATTGCGGCTGAGCGTCAGATAATCGAGGCCGACATTGTTCAAGAACCCCAGGCGTTCGCGGATTTCCTTCAAGATCAACCGCGCTATTTCGTTCTTCTGATTGGTCAGAGCGGCGGGGACTGTGCCGACCCAGGCGAACGCCTCCCGGATCGACATCTGCACCACCTCGCCCACATGTAGGCCCGCGATCTTGACCGCCAGCGCCTCAGCCTTCAGCCGGTAGCCATGACAGGTGCCACAGGGGCGATTGTTCTGGAACCGCTCCATATCCTCGCGCGACCAGGCGCTGTCGGTTTCGCGGTAGCGTCGTTCAAGGTTCGGGACCACCCCTTCAAACGTGCGGGTGACTTCATAGACCCGCCCGCCCTCGTCGAAGCGGAACTTGATCTCCTCTTCGCCCGATCCATAGAGGAAAAGCTGTTGAACGCTTTCCGGCAGATCCTTCCAGGCTTTCTTGGCGTCAAACCCGTAATGGCGGGCCATCGCGTCGATGGTCTGGAGGAAATAGGGAGTCTTGGTCTTTGACCAGGGCGCCAGCGCGCCGTCCTTCAGCTTCAGCGTCACATCGGGAACCACAAGGCGTTCGTCGAAGAAGAGTTCAACCCCCAGCCCGTCACATTGCGGGCAGGCCCCGAAGGGCGCGTTGAAGCTGAACAGTCGCGGCTCGATCTCCGGGATGGTGAAGCCCGACACCGGGCAGGCGAATTTCTCGCTGAAGGTAATGCGCTGCGGTTCCTCGCCCTCGGGCGGCGCGGTTTCCAGCACGGCGATGCCGTCGGCCAGGTTCAGCGCAGTGCGGAAACTGTCAGCCAGCCGCACCTCCAGCCCTTCGCGCACCACGATCCGGTCGACCACCACGTCGATGTCATGGCGGAATTTCTTGTCAAGCGTCGGCGGCTCCTCCAGCTCATAGAAGGCGCCGTTCACCTTGACCCGCTGGAAGCCCTGCTTGCGCAGATCCAGGAATTCCTTTTTGTATTCGCCCTTCCGGTCGCGCACGATGGGCGCCATCAGATAGCCGCGCGTGCCCTCGGGCATGGCCATCACCTGATCAACCATATCCTGCACCTGCTGGGCCTCGATCGGCAGGCCGGTTGCAGGGCTGTAAGGAGTGCCCACCCGCGCGAAAAGCAGGCGCAGATAGTCATAGATCTCCGTCACCGTGCCGACGGTCGAGCGCGGGTTCTTCGATGTCGTCTTCTGTTCGATGGAAATCGCCGGGCTGAGGCCCGAGATATGATCGACATCGGGCTTGCCCATCATGTCGAGGAACTGGCGCGCATAGGCCGAGAGGCTTTCGACATAGCGCCGCTGGCCTTCGGCATAGATCGTATCGAAGGCCAGCGAGGATTTGCCGGACCCCGAAAGCCCGGTGATCACCGTCAGCTTGTCGCGCGGAATATCGACGTCGATATTCTTGAGGTTATGCTCACGCGCGCCCCGCACTTCGATGAATTTCTGCTCGGCCATGCCTGCCCCCGTTAACAGCGGTTAACAGATAATGGATCAGTGCTGAGTCTCCAACCCGGAAAAGAGAACATTAGGCGAACTACGACTTTTACATTCAAACTATTGAATGTCATGAAGCCGCGGGCTATTTTACGATCAAAGAAAACGGAGGCACGATGTTCAATCTTTTTCGTGGCGCGCGGGCTGCAGGTCTATCCATGCCGGAGGCCATTGAGCGATCCCAAACAGGTGCGCTGACGCTCATCGATGTACGTGAGGCCGGCGAAATCGCCCAAACCGGGAAGGCCAAAGGCGCGCTGCATGTGCCCTTGGCGATGGTGCCGCTGAAATGCGATCCGAAGTCCGGCTGCCTGCCCAAGGGGCTAGACCCGGCAAAACCCGTGGGGGTCTACTGCGCATCTGGCGGACGCAGCGGCATGGCGGCAGACAAGCTGCGCGCCATGGGGTTTGCCACTGTCTACAACCTTGGTGGCCTGCGCGACTGGGTGGCCGCGGGCGGCGAGACCGAACGCTGACCGCTCAGATATGCAGCGCGCGACCGTAGGCGTCCAGCACCGCTTCGTGCATCATCTCGGATAGCGTCGGGTGCGGGAAGACGGTTTCCATCAGCTCGCCCTCGGTCGTTTCCAGCGACCGGCCAACCACATAGCCCTGGATCAGTTCCGTCACCTCGGCGCCGATCATGTGCGCGCCCAGAAGTTCGCCGGTTTTCGCATCGAATACGGTCTTGACAAGCCCTTCCGCCTCGCCGAGCGCGATGGCCTTGCCATTGCCGATGAACGGAAAGCGGCCGACCTTGACCTCGTGCCCGGCTTCCTTGGCCTTGGCTTCCGTCAGCCCGACGGAGGCGACCTGCGGATGGCAATAGGTGCAACCCGCAATGGAATTGGGCTTGATCGGATGGGGATGCTGGCCCGCGATCAGTTCGGCCACCATCACGCCTTCATGGCTGGCCTTGTGCGCAAGCCAGGGAGCGCCCGCAATATCGCCGATGGCGTACAGGCCGGGCACGCCGGTGCGGCAGAACTCGTCCGTCACCACATGGGTCCGGTCGATCTTGACCCCCAACGCCTCCAGCCCCAGGTTTTCGCAGTTGCCGATGATCCCGACGGCGGAAATCACCGTGTCAAATTCCTGCGTGGTCGTCTGGCCGTTCGCCTCCAGATGCGCCGTGACCTTGCCGGGTGCGCGGTCCAACTTCTTGACCGTCGTCTTTTCGAGGATCTTCATCCCCTGCTTGACAAAGGCTTTCTTGGCGAAGGCGCTAATTTCCGCGTCTTCCACGGGCAGCACCCGGTCCATCACCTCGACCACTGTGGTATCAGCCCCCAGCGTGTTGAAAAAGCTTGCGAATTCAATCCCGATCGCCCCCGAGCCGATCACCAGAAGCTTTTTCGGCATCCGCTTGGGTTGCAACGCATGGCGATAGGTCCAGACCAGATCGCCATCCGCCTCCAGCCCCGGCAGTTCACGTGCGCGCGCGCCGGTGGCCAATACGATGGCTTTGGCGCCCAGTTCTTCCTGCCCCTTGGCGGTCTTGATGCTGACCTTGCCCTTGGCCGCAAGCGTGGCTTCGCCCATGAAGACCGTGATCTTGTTCTTCTTCATCAGATGGCCGATGCCGCCCGACAATTGTTTGGCCACGCCGCGCGACCGGGCTACCACCGCGTCAAGATCATAGCCGATGCCATCGGCCTTCAGCCCGAATTCCTTGGCGCGGTGCATCAGGTGGAACACCTCGGCGCTGCGCAGCAGGG
>DAORUY010000060.1:0-14105 GCA_035433445.1 Paracoccaceae bacterium | reverse complement strand
CCGCCCTTTGCGGACGGTCACGCGTTATGCAGTAAGCGACAGCGTCCGTTGCAAACCTACTGGTAATCCCCGTCTCATTCGACTGGACTTCCTACGCGCCGGAAGCGTGAGTCCGTGTGGACGGCATGACGGATTGCTTGCTCTGCGCGTGGAGCAGCGACCGGCACCGGAATCACGGTTCAAGCGCACGGAGTTATCACAGTGTCTGTCCCCATCGCCAGTTCGGGCCACCAATGACGCCTCGCCCGCGCAACCTTCAGCAGGCATCCTGGCCGTCCGTCGAGGGCGTACTCCAGCTCGATCGATCAGAACTTCTGACCCTGTGGCGCCGCTGCTTCGGGTCTGATGCACCCCGCAATGCCTCGGCAGGGTTTCTGCAGCGTGCGCTGGGCTACGCGGTGCAGGTCAGGCTCGAAGGAGACGTTGCTGCCGGGACCCTGAAGGCTCTGCAGTCGGTTGCATCTGGCAAGGTCGCAGTCGCGGGATCCGCCGCCGCCCTGCGACCCGGTGTGTGCCTGATGCGGGAATGGAACGGCCGCACCTATCGGGTCGAAGTGGTGGAGGGCGGTTTCCAGATGGATGGCAAGATCTATCGCTCGCTCTCCGCGATCGCGCGCAAGATCACGGGAGCACAATGGTCCGGACCTCGCTTCTTCGGGATCGGCTGATGCAACAGGTCCGCTGCGCCATCTACACCCGGAAGAGTTCCGAAGAGGGCTTGGAGCAAGCTTTCAACTCGCTCCACGCACAGCGCGAGGCCTGTGCCGCCTATGTTGCCAGTCAGAAAGCTGAGGGCTGGGTACTCCTGCCTGACGCTTATGATGATGGTGGTCTCTCTGGCGGCACGCTGGAGCGTCCTGCCATGCAGCGATTGCTGGAGGACGTGGATACCGGTCGGGTCGATCAGATCGTCGTCTACAAGATCGATCGCCTGACCCGCTCGCTCGCGGACTTTGCCAAGATCGTCGATCGCCTGGATCGGGCAGGGGCCTCGTTCGTCTCGGTCACGCAGTCCTTCAATACAGCCACCAGCATGGGACGGCTGACGCTGAACATGCTGCTGTCGTTTGCGCAGTTCGAACGCGAGGTCACCGCAGAGTGTATCCGCGACAAGATCGCCGCCTCCAAGCGCAAGGGCCTGTGGATGGGTGGCAATGTGCCGCTGGGCTACCGGCCTGCCGGACGCACGCTCGAGATCGACGAGAGAGAGGCAAGAATCATCCGTCAGATCTACGTCCTCTACCGCGAAGAACTGTCGATCCTCTCGGTGCGCGACCGCGCCGCGGAGCTGGGTCTCCGGACCCGCGCCAGACCCGCTTCCGATGGCAAGATCAGCGGCGGTGGACCGTTCGGGCGCGGCCACATCCATCACATCCTGACCAACCCAGTCTATGCCGGACGTATCCGCCACCGTGCAGCCGTGCACGACGGTCAGCATCCTGCGATCATTCCCCCAGTGGAGTGGGAGGCAATCCAGGTGTTGCTGCAAGAGGAAGCGTCCCGATCCCGCGGTAAACGCTCGGCGGCCTTTATGTCTCCGCTGGCAGGCAAGCTCTTTGACGAAACCGGTGATCGCCTTACGCCAAGCCACAGCTGCAAGGACGGGCATCGGTTGCGCTACTATGTGTCGAACCGCGTGGTGACCGATCGGACCGCCGAGCATCCGGATGCCTGGCGTCTCCCTGCGCTGGAGATCGAGCAAGGGATTGTCGGTCGGCTCCGGGCCATCCTCACGGCACCGGGGCAGGCGAGCCGCGTCATCACCGATCCCGCCGCCCACGAAATGGGAAGTATCACCGACAGCATCGACGAGCTGGCGCGCCTCCTCTTGGGTCAGCATGCCAACACCACACTGCAAGCGCTCATCGAACGCGTGGCGATCTCGCCCGGCAAGATGATCATCCGGCTGAAGTCTGACATCCTCGATGAGAGGCTGGCCATGGACACTGCGCGCCTGCGACCGGAACACCTGACCATTGAGGCGCCGTTCCGCATCCGACGGCGCGGCGTGGAGACCAAGGTGGTTTTGGGTGACCGCGCGCCCGATCTCGACAAGGTGCTGATCCGCAACATCGTCAAGGCGCGCAGCTGGTTCGAGGCACTGACCCGTGGCGAGAGTTACAGCCAGATTGCCGAGCGCGAGGACGTTTGGAAGCGACGCATCCAGCAGATGCTCCCTCTCGCCTTCCTGGCCCCCGACATTGTGCAGATGATTGCCGACGGGCGCCATCCGGTGGGTCTGACCTGTGAAGCCTTGATCAACGCGGATCTGCCGATCACCTGGGCCGACCAGCGCGCGCTGATCGCCCGTCTCTGAGCTCCGCAAAAATCACCAATCCTCGAAATCGCAAACAGAGATTGCGCCAATTCCGGGCCAGATTCTGCGCCCCAACTTCCGTCTCAGCCATGCTAATCTTCCCCGCAACCGCGCGGAATACCGGCGCTTTCCGGCAGCTCGTCGTCAAGTCTCTGATTTGGCAGGAAGGCTGGCTGGGGCGCTAGGATTCGAACCTAGGTATGTCGGTACCAAAAACCGATGCCTTACCACTTGGCGACGCCCCAACTCGCGGCGTGTCATATCCAAGCCGCCACCGGGCTGCAAGCCCAAAAGGCGTCGAACTGCTTGAACCCGTACGCGCGGCGCTTTATCCGACAGCCAATGAAAACCGAAGTCCTTGTCCTGGGAGCCGGCGCCGCCGGCATGATGTGCGCCATCGAGGCCGCGCGGCGCGGGCGCCATGTCATGGTTCTTGATCATGCCCGAACGGCTGGCGAGAAGATTCGCATCTCGGGCGGCGGGCGTTGCAATTTCACCAATCGCGCGGTGGCCGCTGAACGGTTCCTGTCGGCCAATCCGCGCTTCGCGCTTTCGGCGCTGCGCCGCTTCACGCCGCAGGACTTCATCGGCCGGGTAGACCGCGCCGGCATCGCCTGGCATGAAAAAACGCTCGGGCAGCTTTTTTGCGACGGCAGCGCTCGGCAGATCGTGGACATGCTGTTGGGCGATATGGCCGATGCGGGTGCGACCTTGCGGCTGGGATGCGCCGTCCAGTCGGTGGCGCACGACGGGATGTTTCAGGTCGTGACCGATCAGGGCACGATCAGCGCTGACAGTCTGGTGGTGGCGACCGGCGGCAGGTCTATCCCGAAGATGGGGGCCACGGGCCTCGGCTACCAGATCGCTGAGGGGTTTGGTCTGCCCCTCCGACCGACAAGACCCGGCCTAGTGCCCCTGACCTTCAGCGAACAGGATCTGGCAGCCTGGAAACATCTGGCCGGGCTTTCGGTCACGGCACGGGTCAGCCACGGCAAGACCGGCTTCACCGAAGGAATGCTCTTCACCCATCGCGGGCTTTCCGGCCCCTCGATCCTGCAGATCAGCTCCTACTGGCGCGAGGGTGATCAGATCGTGGTCGATCTGGCCTATGGCCAACCGGTGTTGCAGGCGTTGAAGGACGGGCGGACTACGGTGGGACGGCAGTCCCTGACCCGTGCGCTAGCGCGGCATCTGCCGGAAAAGCTCGCCGCGACGATCGTGGAACGTTCGGGCCTGACCGGCAATCTGGCCGATCAGCCCAACGCGGCGCTGGAGCGGCTGGCCGGGCAGGTGCAGGCCTGGCCGGTCCGGCCGCTTGGCAGCGAAGGCTACCGCACGGCGGAGGTGACTTTGGGCGGGGTGGACACGGACGCGCTCGATGCCCGCACGATGCAGGCCCGCGCCCTGCCGGGCCTGTTCTTTATCGGCGAGGTGGTGGACGTGACCGGCTGGCTTGGCGGCTACAATTTCCAATGGGCCTGGTCATCGGGCTGGGCCGCAGGCCAAGTCGCCTGACCGGAAGACCACGGAGGACCGTCGGCGCACCTTCCTGCCCTGTCTGAAGATCAGACGCGGATCGGGTCAGCCTTGGCGATCCGGTCCAGCGCCATCAGCATCTCGATCAGCCGCGGCATCTGGTCGAGATAGACCATGTTAGGCCCGTCCGATGGCGAACGCGTCGGATCTTCGTGGGTTTCGATGAAGACCCCCGCAATCCCCAGGCTGACCGCGCAGCGCGCCATGGCGGGGGCAAATTCACGCTGGCCGCCGCTGGACCCGCCAAGGCCGCCGGGCTGCTGTACCGAATGGGTGGCATCCATGATCACCGGATAGCCAGTCTTGGCCATCGTGGGCAAAGACCGCATGTCAGCTACCAGTGTGTTATAACCGAACGAGACCCCGCGTTCGGTCAACAGAATGCGCTCGTTGCCGGTCGAGGCGACCTTGGCGGCGACATTTTCCATATCCCATGGGGCCAGAAACTGCCCCTTCTTGATGTTCACGACGGCCCCGGTTTCACCCGCAGCCAGCAGAAGATCGGTCTGGCGGCACAGGAAGGCCGGAATCTGGATCACATCCACCACCGAGCCGGCTTGCCGCGCCTGCTCGGCATCGTGGATATCGGTCAGGACCGGGACGCCAATGGCCTTCTTGACACCCTCCAGCACCTTCAGGCCCGCTTCGATCCCCAGCCCGCGCACGCCGTTGAGCGACGTGCGGTTGGCCTTATCATAACTCGCCTTGAAGACATATTGCGCGCCCGCGGCGCGGCAGGCCTCGGCCAGACGCCCGGCAATCATCTGCGCGTGATCAGCACTTTCCAGCTGGCACGGCCCGGCGATGATCGTCAGCGGCCTGTCATTGCCCGCGACCACATTGCCGATGGTCACATCTTTCATTTGGGTCATGTCCGGTCCTTAGGCAGTCACCTGCTCGCGCAGGATAGAGGCAGTCAGCGACAGCATCAGATAGATGCCCGCAAAGATCATGAAGGCCAGCGCGGTATTCTCAAAGGCCTTGGGATATGTCGCTTCGTCCGGCGCGGTGGGCGAAACGCTCACAGACAGATAGCGGACCTGGCGGTTGGCTTCAATCCGCGCCGCCTCTTGCTGTTCAAGCGCCTTGGACAACATCAGTTGGCGGGTCTGCAACTCGGTCTCGGCGATTCGCAGCTGACCACTGATTTCTGCCAGTGACAGATCGCCCGATCCCCCGTCCGTCATCGAAGCGCGCAATCCGTCAATCTCGGCCTGAAGGCGTGCCATATCGCCTTTCACACCTTCGACCCTTGCCGCATTGGGTTTGGCATTGTCCAGAAGCTGGCCAAGCTCCAACTGCTTGACCCTGAATTCGCCTTCCAACTCGGCAACCTGAGTCATGAGAGCGGCCGACTCGGCTTTCGGGTCCAGCACCCCAAGCTTTTGCTGCAAATCCAGCACCTTCTGTTCGGCCGCCCTCACCTTCGTTTCGGCATCCTCATAACTTTCGCGTGCACCGGTCATCTGGTCTTCACGCACGCGTTGAGTCAGGTGATCGACCTGCTCCTCGGCATAGGTTAGCAGAGCTTCTGCAAACTGCTGGCTCGATGCGGGATCCGCCGCGATGACTTCCATCTTGATGATGCCCTCGGTCGGGTCGAAGGCAATCTTCACATTTCGCTTGTAGAGCTTGTAGGCAGCCTCGTTCGTGGCGTTACTGTCTAGCCGCTGCAGCGGGTCGATGATGTCCCGCGCAAAATGAGCTTTGTAGCCAAGACTTTCGTCGAGTCTGAGCATGGCCTCGCGCGATTGCAGGTAGCCCTGAACGGCAATCGCATCCGGCGATGTGGCAAACTGCGTGCCGCTGAGCAGCCCGCCACCTGCACCAAGTCCCATGCCTTCGGCTTTCTGGATCTGAAATTCCGACTTGGTGGCGTAAAGAGGGGTCGCATACTTGTAATAGTACAGGCCCGCCACGAGCGTCGGCAGGAACACAAAGAAGGCCAGCCGCAGCATCAGCATTGTGAAATTGCGGCGCCGCCGACGCACGATGTCGCGCTGCATGTCGATGATAGCGCGGGCGCGTTCGTTCTCGCTCAGAACCTCCGTGGAGGGCAGGGTCTGTTTGGCGCGCGCGGCGGGGGCAGGGGCAGCACCGTCATCGTTCGCTACGGTCAGATCGGTGCCAAGCACGAGATCTTCGCCCATCTCGTGGCGGAAGGGATTGATGCCCTTGCGCCGCAACAGCACCACGGCCTCCTCGTCGCTCTGGGCGTTTATTCCGTTGCGCAGCGCGACACGGCGCGCCAGCCGCAGCTGCCGGGCCGTCAGACCCTCGGCGCGCACTGCCAGTACTTCGGCATCTGTCGCGGCTGTGTCGGAAGCTTCCGCCCCGGCTGCGTTCGTCGGCCCTTTGTTGCGCCGACTTTGAAACATGTTCAATTCGCCGAATCCGTCGTCTTGCGGCGCAGGTGCGAACGGCATGTCAGTGGCAGGCGCCGCTGCACCAGCCGATGTTGGCGGCGGCAGCGCCGTCACGCTGCGGGTACGGAATCTGCGGGCCTTAGGCGGCGTGCTCATAATGCCACTTCGCTTCTTCTAGAGTGTCGTAGAACGTAAGCCGGCCCTGATCCAGCACCGCCGCCGTCTGGCAGAACCGCTCCAGCGTTGCCATCTGGTGCGAGACAACGATTACCGTCGCGTTCTGCAACCGGTCCTTGAGAATTGTGCCGGCCTTGCGGTTGAACTCGACATCCGCCGTCGCCGGCATGCCTTCGTCGATGAGATAGATGTCGAACTCAAGCGCCAACATCAGCGAGAAACTGAACCGCGACCGCATGCCCGAACTGTACGTCGACAGCGGCATCTCGAAGTACTCTTCAAGCCCGCAGACCCACCGGCAGAATGCTTCCACGTAATCGGGGTCAAGGCCGTAAAGCCCGGCGATATGGCGGGCGTTTTCGCGCGCGGTGTGGGCGCCCTGCACCCCGCCCATAAATCCCAGCGGAAAAGACACGCGGCAACTTTTGCGCACGATCCCTTCGTCGGGTTTCTCCAGCCCAGCCATCATATTGATGATCGTGGTCTTGCCCGCGCCGTTCTTGGCCAGAATGCCCAACGAATTGCCCAACTCCACCCGGAAAGACGCGCGGTCCAGGATCACCTTGTGCTGGCGCCCGGTCCAGAAGGACTTGCTGACATTGATGAACTCAAGCATTGCGACCCATATTCACCGGCACATAATCAGTAAGCGAGTAAAGTTAACGACCTGCCTACAGAATTCCGCCGCCAGTATGCGGCGAACAGTGTCCGCGTTTCAATGCAGCAGTGCGGCAGCGCAGGGGGAAATCCGGGCTGGTCTTCCCTTGCGTGATCAGCCCACCACTTTCTTCACGCTCATGAGACGCCCGGCAAGCAACCCCATCCCCGCCGCGGCAAAGCTGAAAAGGGCACCCATCTTCGCGGCATCCTGCACTGGACCCGCCGGAAAAGCGACAGAAGCCACGAAAAGCGCCACGGTAAAGCCGATAGCCGCGACGCAACCGACAACGAAGATATCAGCCGTGCGCATCCCGTCCGACAGGCCAAGTTTCAGCACCCGCACCGCGAACCAGCCGAAGAGAAAAATGCCCAAGGGCTTGCCGATCAGGAGCCCCGCCATAACCAGCCAGGTCGGCGCCGAGATGGCGCTGAATTCCACACCGGCATTCAGCAGGCCAAAGAAGAACAGGATAATCTCGACCGGCACTTTCAGCATATGTTCGATCTTGTTCAGAAGGTCAGTCAGATACTGTTCTGCCTCGGCAAAAACCCCGAAGGATCGGTCGGCATGCGGGATGGTGGGCACGATCGGCAAAAGACCCAGCGCCGGATGAATACCAGCCTCCTGAAAGCCATACCAGCTCAGCGCACCGGCAATCAGATAGGGCCAGAAGGTCAGCTTCTTGCGCACCCAGGTGGCAGTGGGTTGCAGCATATTGCCCCGGTCCAGATAAACGGGCAGCCAGTTGAACAGCCCGTAGACCGCAAGCGCCGCACCGAGGGACAGCAAAAGCCACGCAGGCGCCAAAACGCCGGTCGGATAGAAAACCGCCAGGATGATCAATCCAAGTGCATCATCAGCAATCGCCAGCAGCAGCAGAAAGCGGATCGCCGGATGACCCGCACCAAAAACCATCCGCCCGACAAGATAGGAAAATGCGATGTCGGTCGCCGTTGGAATGGCCCAGCCACGGAACACCGTCTCGAAAAGCCCCATTGCCGCGGCCAACCCCAGATAGACGGCCACAGGCCCCGCCATGCCCCCCAGCGTTGCGATCAGCGGCGTCAGCGCCTTGCGCCCCCTGAGCGACCCTTCTTCAAGGATGACCGCCTCCCAGACCTCTTTCGCGGCAATCGCGAAGAAAAAGGCCATCAGCACATCGTTGACCAGAAAATGCAGCGTCAGCGTGCGCAGGACCGATCCACCCTCCAACGTCGGCTCACCGATCAGGAAGTCGTCGATCAGCACAGAATGCACCAGCGCGTGATAGCTGTCAGGGTCCAGATTGGCCCAGACAAGCGCCGTCAGCGCCCCGATGATCAGCAAAAGCGAATAGGCCGAAACGTAGTTCCAGACGCGATACATAGGGGCCCTCGTGCTGTTTCTGGTCCCGACTTAGGCGATGGGGGCTGGCTGAGCAAGTTGCATGGACGGCAATTGGCGGGTTAAATCGGCCCATGATGCACGATGAGGGGCTTTTCCAGCGGGTGCGCGACTGCACGCTTTGCGCAAGTCGTTTCGCCGCGACGGCGACGGCGCATCTGCCACGACCGATCCTGTGGCTCGATCCCGGCGCGCGGGTTTTGATCGCCGGGCAGGCGCCGGGCGCGCGGGTCCATGCTTCCGGCAGGCCGTTCGATGACCCGTCTGGCGCGCGCCTGCGCGGCTGGCTCGGGCTGGATGAAGAAACCTTCTGGCGTTCCGGGCGAATCGGCTTTCTGCCGATGGCCTTCTGCTTTCCCGGCTATAATGCGCGCGGCGCCGACCTGCCGCCGCCACCCATCTGCGCGACCACCTGGCGGCGGGCGCTTCTGGACCGGCTCGTCGATGTGCGCCTGATCTTTCTAATCGGCGGCCATGCCCAGCGCTGGCACCTCGGCCCGGCTGCGACGAAGGGTGGTGTCACGGCCACGGTTGCGGGCTGGCGCACCCATGCGCCAGCAATATTTCCCTTGCCGCACCCGTCGTGGCGAAATACCGGCTGGCTGAAACGAAACCCCTGGTTCGAAGCCGACCTGCTGCCAATGGCGCGCTCCCGGCTGGCAAAGGTTCTGACCGATGATTGACGATACACCGCTCGACCATGCGCACCGCGATATGACCGCCCACCCCGACGACACGGCTGCGCGGCTGGCATATTATCACCGACTGGCCGGTGCGGAGCTGTGCCTACTGCTGGCCCATGAACCCGAGGCAGACGATCTTTCGCCCCGCATTCTTGACCTGACCGACGGGCCAGTCGTTCTGGCCTTTGAGGGGGAGGAGCGGCTTGCCGCTTTTGCCGATGGCCCGGTGCCCTATGCCGCATTGCCGGGCCGGGTGATCCTTGCCCAGCTTGCCGGACAGGGGATCGGGCTTGGGCTGAACCTTGGAACCGACGACCGCGCCTTCCTTCTGCCCACCTCGGCGGTCGACTGGCTGGCCGATCTTCTGGCGCAAAGACCGGAACCGGCAACCGCCCGCCCGAGCGGCTGGGCAGCGCCCGCCGACCCGACCCTTGCCCCCGAAATCGCCGGGCTTCTGTCCGGTCTCGGTGCGATGGCCGCACAGGGCTGGCTGGCCTCGGCCCGGTCCGATCAGGGCGAGGCGATGCAGTTTCTGGTGATCGAAGATCCCGCACCGGGCGCCGAGGACGCGCTGGCCAAGGCCGGGGCCGAAGCGCTGGCCTTTTCCGGCGCGGATCCGGCGGCGTTTTCGCTGCTCTTCCTGTCGGGTACCGAATGCCGCGCGCTTGGGCTGCCGCTCTTTGCCGCGCCGGTGGCGCTTTCGCGCCCCAGCCCGCCGCCCGAACCCACTGCGCCATCGGCACCCGGTTCTGACCCCGCGCGACCACCGCGCCTGCGCTGAACTCCGGCTTCAGTATCCGCGCGACTTGTCCACAAGGTCGAGGAACGGCAATCCTGCCTCGCCCCGCCGGATGTTTTCGACCAGCTTCGTGCAGGCGCTTGGCACCCGCGTGTCTGCCGCGATGTGAGGCGTGACCGTAACCCGAGGATGCGCCCAGTAGGGATGATCCACCGGCAAAGGCTCCACTCGAAACACGTCAAGTGTCGCATGACCGACGCGGCCCGTCTCCAGCGCCGCCAGAAGGGCGGTATCGTCAATCAGCGCCCCGCGACCAGGATTGATGATCACCGCGCCCTGCGGCAAAAGCCGGATCCGCCGGGCATCCAGCAGATTGGTCGTCGCTGTCGTCAGCGGCATCAACAACACCACAATCTGAGCTTGACCCAGCACAAGATCCAGCCCCGCTTCGCCCGAATGGCATTCGACGCCCGCAATCACTTTCTGGGTCCGGCTCCAACCCAGAACCCGGAAATTCAGTGCCGTCAGTGCGCGGGCAGACGCAGCGCCGAGCTCACCCAAACCTAGCACCGCGACGGTGCGTTCCCGCGCAAGAGGCGGCAGGATATCGTTCCGCCAGACGCCGTCCTGCCCCAGAATATGCGCGTCCATCCCCAGATGATGACGCAGCACATGGCCCACCACATACTCGACCATCCCCTCGGTCAGCGCATCATTGACCATCCGCGCCAGGGGCTGCGTCAGCGTCGCATTGGGCATGATCTTTTCCACGCCCGCCCACAGCGACAGCACGGCCTTGGCGCTGGTAAAGGGCGAAAAATCCCGCAGGGGGCTGGCCGGCGCATAGACGATGTAATCCACCGCCGCCGGATCATCGGCACGATCCGACAGAACCGCTTCAATCCCCGCACGCGCCAGCGCTTCGGCCAGGGGATGCTGATAGTCGGCCCAATTGGCCTCGCCCGCGGCGAAATGGATCTGAAGCGGCATTCTAGTTACCTCGGTCGGTGGATATGGGCGCTTTGCACCAGGCCAAAGCCCAGGAGCAGGATGATCATCGCGGTTCCACCATAGGACACAAGTGGCAAAGGCACGCCCACCACCGGCATCATGCCCATCACCATGCCCATATTCACGGCGATCAGCAGGAAAAAGGCCGTGGCAATCCCGTAGGTCACCAGCGCCGCGAACCTGTCGTTGTTCGACAGGGCCGAAGCGAAACAGAAGAAGAGGATCAGCACGTAAAGCGCCAGCAGCGATATGCCGCCCACGAATCCGAACTCTTCGGCCAGGGTGTTGAAGATGAAGTCCGTATGCTTTTCGGGCAGGAAGTTCAGCTGCGACTGCGTGCCCTGCATGAAGCCTTTGCCGTTCCAACCGCCCGACCCCAGCGCGATCTTGGCCTGCATGATATTGTAGCCCGCCCCTAAGGGGTCGGCGGCCGGGTCAAGGAAAGTGTCGATACGGCGGAACTGGTAATCCTCGATCAGCTGCCAGTCGGTGCCTTTGCTTTCGAACACCACAAAGAGCAGCCCAGCCACCAGCGCGATCACCGTGCCAAAATACCAAAGGCTGACCCCCGCCACCAACATCACGGCACCGCCCCCCGCCAGCAGCAGAAGCGTGGTGCCAAGGTTTGGCTGCTTGAGGACCAACGCCGAGGGGACCAAGATCAGCAGCACCGGGATCAGCACCCACAAGGGGCGCGAGATTTTGCGCGGGTCCAGCCAGTCGTAATAGGCCGCCAGCAGCATCACGAGCGTAATCTTCATCAGTTCGGACGGCTGAAGGCGGATCGGCCCCAGTTCCAGCCAGCGCTGCGCCCCCATGCCCATGGAACCGAACAGCTCCACCGCCACCAGCAGAAGGACGGAGACGACATACCCCACCACCGACAGGTTCCGCCAGAACCAGATCGGGATGAAGCCCACGACCATCATTCCGATCATGCCGACCGCGAAGCGCTTGATCTGCGGGTCGGCCCAGGTCTCGATTTCGCCGCCGGCCACGGAATAGAGCATCAAGAACCCGACCGACGACACTGCCGCGAGCAAAAAGACCAGTGGCCAATGGACGTAAAGGACCTTGCGCCAGCCGGTCGGCACTGTCTTGAGGTTATAGTCAAGGTAACTCATGCGCGCGACTTGCCCTGAGTGAAACTCTCTGGCGCGGCCAGGGGCAGGCTTTCCTGCTCCTCGCGAATGCGCGAACGCTGGCCCTCTGGGTAGACGGTCAAGGGCGGGAACCCGTCATAAAGCGCCTGCAACAGGATGTCGCGCGCGATGGGCGCGGCCACCGTCGACCCGCCGCCGCCATGTTCGACCACCACCGAAACCGCCACCTTGGGCGCGTCGAAAGGTGCAAAACAGACGAAAAGCGCATGGTCGCGTCGTTCCCAGGGAAGGTCTTCGTTCGATACGACCCCCGCCGCACGTTCCGCGGCCGAGATATTGCGCACCTGGCTTGTACCGGTCTTGCCTGCGATCATCACGGTTTCGTCCACCGTCCGGCTGGCCGACGCGGTTCCGTGCTTGCCATTCATCACTGCATACATGCCGCCGCGCACGGCGCGCAAATAGGCCGGATCGACATTCAGGGGCGGCGCCTCGACCCGTGGCACCGGCTTGTCGTCGATTGCGCGGATCAATTGCGGCTCGATCGCGCGACCCGTAGCGATACGCCCGGCCATGATTGCCAGCTGCAGGGGCGAGGCCAGCACATAACCCTGTCCAATGGCGCTGTTGAGCGTATCGCCTATCAGCCAGTCCTTGCCGTAACGCACCTTCTTCCAGTCCTTGTCGGGGGCGTTACCTTCGCTGACTGCCGACATCGGCAGATCATGGCGCACCCCGATCCCCAATCGCCGGGCCATATCGGCGATCTTGTCGATGCCGACCCGCTGGGCGACTTCGTAAAAATAGACGTCACAGGACCGTTCCAGACTTTGCTGAAGGCTGACATGGCCATGCCCGCCGCGCCGCCAGCAATGGAACTTCCGGTCGCCCAGCTGGGTGAAGCCTGGGCAATAGACTTCCTCATCGGGCGAGATGACGCCTGCCTCTAGCGCCGCCAGCGCCGTCACCATCTTGAACGTCGATCCTGGCGGATAGGCGCCCTGAACAGTCTTGTCGGCCAAGGGGCGGTGGTCATTTTCGGTCAGCGCCTTGTAGTCCGCACTGGAAATGCCGCGCACAAACAGGTTCGGATCGAAACTCGGCGCCGATCCGATGGCCAGGATATCGCCATTCTCCACGTCAATCGCCACGGCTGCCGCACTATCCGCCCCCAATCGGGCCATGACGTAATTCTGTAACCGCGCATCCAGCGTCATGCGAACATTCGCCCCCGGCTCGCCTTCGCGCCGGTCGATCTCGCGCATCTCCCGCCCGGTCGAATTGACCTCGATCCGCCGCGTCCCGGCTTTGCCGCGCAACATTTCTTCCAGTTTTGCCTCGACCCCCAGCTTGCCGATCTGAAACTTGGGGATCTGCAAAAGCGGGTCTGGATCAGGGATTTTCGACAGATCATAGTCGCTGACCGGCCCGACATAGCCCAGAACATGCGCAAAATCCGCCAGCCGTGGATAGACCCTCGACAGGCCCACTTCGGTCGTAATCCCCGGCAGGACCGGCGCATTCACCGCAACGCTCGAAAACTCTTCCCAGGTCAGCCGGTCCGCTAGTGTGATCGGCAGGGTCGGACTGCGCTTTTCGACCTCTTTCATCAGCTTGGCGATGTCGTCATCACTGAGGGGGATCAGCTTGGCCAGCGCCGCCATCACAGCAGGCACATCCTCGGCATCTTCGCGGGTAATCGTCACGCGGTAGTTCTGCTCGTTGCCCGCGATAAGCACGCCCTTGCGGTCATGGATCAGCCCGCGCGCCGGGGGGATCAGCCGGATCTTGATACTGTTTTCATCGGCCAGAAGCTGAAACTCCTGTGCCTGCTCGACCTGAAGATAGCGCATGCGGAAGGCCAGCGCGCCGACGAAAACCCCCTGTATCGACCCCAGAAGCAACCCCCTGCGACTGATCTGGCGCGAGGCCTCCAGGCTGATTTTCGGCGCACGTCTCATAGCCGCTGCCCCCAGGGATCAACCTCGCCCGGCGCGGCACGGTATAGCCCCAGCCCGTAGTGCGTGACCGATGCCACCACAGGATAGGCCGCAACCGTGGTCAGCACATAAAGAAGCTGCGCACCCAGCGCGACCTGCGGTACCATGAACAAAGCCAGGATCAGCCGG
>DAORUY010000059.1:0-14451 GCA_035433445.1 Paracoccaceae bacterium | reverse complement strand
GCATGACATTTGGCGCGCATCACGGCGGCGGCGGCGGCGATCTCCTCGACCGTCTCACCGCGCGTCCGTAGCGCCATCAGAAGGCCGCCCATCTGGCTGGGCGTCGCCGCGCCGTTGAAAAGCGTCTCGAACGCCAATTCCGCCTCGGGTCGGGTCAGGGCGCGTTCGGCGGCAAGCCCGATCAGCGGGCGCAGATCGTCGCTCATGCGGCTGCTCCAAGCGGCACATGCGCGCTTTCCAGAAAGTTCCTGAGCATCTGGTGGCCATGTTCTGACGCGATGCTTTCAGGGTGGAACTGCACGCCTTCGATGGGCAGATCGCGGTGGCGCAGTCCCATGATCGTGCCATCCTCAAGCCAGGCCGTGACCTCCAGACAGTCGGGCAGGCTGGCCCGTTCGACCACCAGCGAATGATAGCGTGTCGCAAGGAAGGGCGAGGGCAGGCCCCGGAACATGCCCTGACCGGCATGATGCATCGTACCCATCTTACCATGAACGATTTCAGAGCAGCGGACCACCTTGCCGCCGAAGGCCTGCCCGATCGTCTGATGGCCAAGGCAGACGCCAAGGAGGGGTGTTCTGGTTTCCGCCGCGGCTGCCGTCAGTGCAAGACAGATGCCTGCCTGATCGGGGTCGCAGGGGCCCGGCGACAGGATGATGGCGGCGGGATTCAGCGCCATAGCTTCTTGCACGTCTAGCGCGTCGTTGCGCCGCACGACGACCTTTGTGCCCAACTCGCCGAAATAATGGACGAGGTTGTAGGTGAAGCTGTCGTAGTTATCGATCAGAAGTAACATCGCCGTTCCTTTCGCGCCGCCGTCTGGCCCCCATCTTGGTCCTCGTGACCTGTCTGTCAGTTTCTGGGTGAACCCCGGCGCTTGTCGGGCTATACATGAGGGAAGCCCGGTCCTGGGGTCAAGGGCCGGACATGTCGGAAAAGACCACAGTGGCAAGAACAGGCGCCGGAGGCAGACGTGAGCAGGAGTTTCATCGCTGGAAGTGTCGCGGGGCTGGCCCTGTCGGTGGCGGGTCTGGCCACGGTTTCGCTTGTTGCGCCGGTGGGTGATCATCAGGACGAAGTGACACTTGCCGAAACGCAGGCCCCAGAAGGCGGGACCGAAGCAACCGTTCCGGCAACCGAAGGCGCCGCGGAAGCTGCAACCACGACCGCGCCGGAACCGGCATCGGCGCCACCCGCTGAAACCCCGCCGGACACCGAAGCAGAGACCGAACCAGCGACTGCGATGCTCGACGCACCGCAAGGATCGGAATTCAGCCGCCCGAAGGAGGACGGAACCGCAGCGGTCCCCGAGGCAGACGCCGCCCCGGCGGAGGCCGAGGATGCGCCCGCAGCCCCGCCCGTCGCGACCGTTGCCGAACCTTCCCCCGGTGCGATCGACACGGCCCCCGCCGATCAGCCTGACACGCAAGTCATGTCGCCGCCGCCTGCAGTCGCGCAGGCCCCCGTAGAAACCGAAGCAGCGCCGGTCCCACCGGCCGCCGCCGTTGAAAGCGCGCCGGCCACAAACCTTCCGGCCTTGGCGCAAGTCGAACCGGCAAAGGAGCCCGCCCGCGTATCTGGTGCCGGTGAGCAAGGCGGCGCGCCCATGGCTGAGTCTCTGCCAGACATGGCCAGCGTGACCGAACCGGCACCCGTCACGCCCAAGGGCGGATCGGAGCCGCCACCCGAACCGGCCGACGCGGCGGCCATCACCCTGCCATCCCCAGACGAAAGTCCCATGAGCGAGGATACGGCAAGCGCCGACAAGCCGCGGGTCCTGACGCTCGATCCCGCGGCGCCCGCGCCCGAGGAAGAGCAGAGCCTGCCGGGCGGCACGGTGCCGGGCGTCACGATCCTGCGTCTTCCCGGCACCGATGCGCCGGTTGCGGGCAGCACGGCCGAGGCTGACCCCGCCACGGAAAAAGCCGCGGCGACGCCTTTGCGGGCTTTTGCCGCCCGCTGGCAGAATGCCGATCAACGCCCGGTTCTGGCGGTGCTGATCCTTGACAAGGGGGTGGAGGCCGGGGGGCTTGACCCATCCGCGCTGGCCGCGCTTCCTTTCGCAGTCACGATTGCAGTTGATCCGATGCGCGCCGATGCCGCCGCCGCCGCCGCCGCCTATCGGGCGGCGGGCGATGAGGTCGCGATACTGATCGGCAACACGCCCGAGGGCGCGACCCCGGCGGATTTCGAGGTGGCTTATCAGAGCTTTGTCCAGACCCTGCCCGAATCCGTCGCGGTGATCGGAGAGGCGGAGTCCGCCTTTCTACGATCCAGCCTGGGCGCACAGCATATGGCGGCGCTGTTGGCGGCCGATGGGCGTGGGCTTGTGACTTATGCGCAGGGATTGAACCCCGGCCGGCGCGCCGCCGAAAAGGCCGGGGTGCCGGTGGCGTCGGTCGACAAGGTGTTTGGTGCCGGCGAGGTGAACATGGGCACCCTGGCCCGCGAACTCGACCGCGCGGCCTTTGCTGCGGGGCAGTCGGGACAGCTGGTCATCGCCTTGCCCTCGACCCCCGATGCGATCACGGCCTTCGCGGCCTGGGCGAGCGGACCGGCAGGCAGCGCCGTGTCGGTGGCGCCGGTTTCGGCCCTGATGGCGGACCCCAAAGGGCAGTGATCCGGAGGAGAGACCTGCGGTCTCATCCGATACATGCGCGCTGCGGGTCAAGGCCCCGCAGCGCATGGGGCCTCCGGCGGGGATATTTGAGGACAGAAAATCCGGTGGAGTCCGGGTGAGGCCCTTGCCAAATGGCGCGCCGCAGTCAGTGGTTGTCGCGCCGTGCGAACAGGCCTGCGTCTTCGGCGGCCTTTTTTAAGGCCTTGGATTTGTTGACGGTTTCTTGATACTCGGCCTCGGGGTCGCTGTCATAGACCACACCGCCGCCCGCCTGAATATAAAGGGTCCGGTCCTTGACCACAGCGGTTCGCAGCGCGATGCACATGTCCATCTCGCCATTGGCGGCAAAATAGCCGACGCCGCCGCCGTAGATGCCGCGCTTTTCGGGTTCCAGTTCATCGATGATTTCCATCGCACGCACTTTGGGCGCGCCGGAGACCGTACCGGCCGGAAGCCCGGCAAGCAGCGCCGACAGCGCATCCTCGCCCTCGGCAATCTCGCCCACCACGTTGGAGACAATGTGCATCACATGGCTGTAACGTTCGATGATGAACTTCTCGGTCGGGCGCACTGTCCCGACCTTCGCCACCCGTCCCACATCATTGCGCCCCAGATCAAGCAGCATCAGATGTTCGGCCAGTTCCTTCTTGTCGGCCAGCAGGTCGGCCTCATAGGCGCGGTCCTCATCGGGGGTTGCGCCCCTTGGCCGGGTTCCGGCGATGGGGCGGACGGTGACTTCGCCGCCGCGCAGCCGCACGAGGATTTCCGGGCTGGCGCCGACGATGTGAAACTCACCGAAGTTGAAGAAGGTGAGGAAGGGCGACGGATTGGTGCGGCGCAGCGAGCGATAGAGCGCGAAGGGCGGCAGCGTGAATTCCGCACTCCAGCGTTGCGAGGGGACGACCTGAAAGATGTCGCCCGCGCGGATGTATTCCTTG
This sequence comes from Paracoccaceae bacterium, assembly GCA_035433445.1. Lineage (GTDB taxonomy): Bacteria > Pseudomonadota > Alphaproteobacteria > Rhodobacterales > Rhodobacteraceae > TMP-24. Next base: position 10,893 of record DAORUY010000059.1, on the reverse strand, counting down.
GCCTTCTCCACGGCGGCGCGATAGGCCTCGGGGGTGAAGTTCGACCGCATCTCGCCCAGATGAGCGCTGTCGCCGAGCGAACGGCTTTCGCCCGCGGGCGTGCGTTCCAGATCGCGCACCGCATCCATGACCCGTTCGGCCGCCTGCGCATAGGCGGCGCGGGCATTCTGGCCCGGGCCGACCCAGGCGGGGGAACAGACCGTCACCTCGCCCTTCACGCCGTCGAGGACGGCTACGACCGTCGGGCGCATCAGCACCGCATCGGGCACGCCGATCGGATCGGGTTTGAGGTTCGGCAGATGCTCCACCAGCCGGATCATGTCATAACCGAGATAGCCGAAAAGACCCGCCGCGATGGCGGGCAGGCCTTCGGGCATCTCAATCCGGCTTTCGGCAATCAGCGCGCGCAGCGTCGCGAGCGGTGGGCCGGGCAAGGGCTCAAATGCCGCGTCATCAAAGCGCGCCTGTCGGTTGATCCGGCTCTGCTCGCCCCGGCATTCCCAGATTACGTCGGGCTTCAGGCCGACCACCGAATAGCGGCCCCGGACTTCGCCCCCGGTGACAGATTCGAGCATGAAGCTCATCTTCGCCGCATCGGCGAGTTTCAGCATCAGCGACACGGGTGTATCGAGATCGGCGGCCAGCCGGGCATAGACGAGCTGGTTTTCGCCCTTGGCCCAGCCGGCCTCGAACCTGTCAAAGTCGGGGAAAAGGATCACTGGTCCTGTCCTGTCATTGGGCCGGTTCCGTCACTGCATCTGTGCATTGACGGCATCGACTGCCGCCTGATTGATCTTGACGCCGCTTTGCGCCTGCGCGGCACGGGCGAAAAGTTCGAACACATCGCGCGCCATCGACTGATCGAGCGAGGCGGCGATCTGGGCGCGGCGGGTGCCGACTTCGGGGTCGTTCATGTCGGCGGGCGATACGGCACTGAGCGTGAGCAGAAAGACGCGACCCTCTGCCTCGACCACGCGGCTGTCGCCGGCGGTCATTTCATACACCTGCTTGCCGATCTCGGACGGCGCGTCTGCGACAAAACCGTCGCGCGCAAAATCCTCATGCCGGGTCGTCACGCGGCCAAGACCTTCAAGCGTCGCGCCATTTTGCAATTGCGCAAGATCGGCACCGGCCAGATCGGACAGGGCCTGGCGGGTGCGGTCGGCCTGCAGGTCGGTCGTGACCTGTTCGCGCGCCTCGTCCAGCGGGCGGGGCGCGGCCGGGTCGATACCGTCAAGTTGCAGGGCAAACACTCCGCCATCATCCAGCGCTTCGAGCGCGGGGAAACTTTCGGGGCTCAGCCCGTCGGCGACTTTGCGGAAGGCTTCGTACCCGACCAGCCCGCCTTCGCTTTCGCTGTTGTAGGCAATCTGGCCCAGTTCCATGCCGAAGTCCTTGGACACATCCGCCAGCGTGGCCCCCGATGCGAGCGCATCTTCAATCTCATTTTGCCGGTCGGCCACGATACGGCGCGCCCGGTCCAGCGCCAGTTCGGCCTGAAGATCATCGCGGGCTTCGTCGAAGCTTGTCTCCTCGCCCATCAGCACGCCATTCATCGCGTAAAGCGCGGGGCCAAGGTCGCTTTCGAACGGCCCGGCAACGCCCGGCTCGGTCAGGGCGAAAACCGCATCGCCTGCTGGACCGAGCTCCTCGCGCGTCGTCTCGCCGATGTCGATATCCTCGGCCGTCAGGCCGCGTTCGGTCGTCACGTCGGCAAAACTTGCCTCGCCCGCGTCCAGACGTGCCTTGGCGGCCTGCGCCTCCTCCATCGTTGGGAAGATCAGCCGCGACAGCAGGCGCCGTTCGGGCACCACGAATTCCGCGCGGCGTTCCTCATAGGCGGCCTTGAGCGCCTCTTCATCGATCTCAACCTGATCGACAACCGCTTCGGGTTTCAGCCAGACATAGGTGATCCGCCGCGTCTCGGGGCGCATATAGGCGTCGGTATGGGCGTCATACCAGACTTGCAGATCTTCATCCGTGGGGGCGGCGACAGGCTCGCCCAGATCGGAGGGCAGGAGTTCAGCCATGGTGAAACTGCGAGTTTCCGCGGCCCAGCCGGTCAGGCGGTCCAATAGCGCCCCGGGCGCGCTGACGCCGCCCAAAACCGCGCCTTGCAGCAAGGTCCGCGCCGCTTCATCGCGCAGCATCTGCTCGAACTCCGCCTCGCTCAGCCGCTGGGATTGCAGAAACTGGCTGTAGGCATCGCGGTTGAACTTGCCGTCCACGCCCTGAAGCGACGGGGCCGAGATGATCTTTTCATATACCTGCGCATCGCCGACCGACACGCCAACCTGCTGGGCCTGCGCCTCCAGCGTCGCGGAGGATACAAGCTGCGCCAGAACCGTGCGGTCGATGCCGAGTGACTGCGCCTGCGCAAAACCAACTGGTTGCCCGATCTGGGCCGAGAAGGCGTCGATTTCGCGCTTGAGCGTCCGGGCGTAGTCATTCACGCTGATCGTCCGGTCGCCGACGCTGCCAAGCTCGGTCTGGCCGCCGGAGAAACTGGTGACACCATATCCGCCAAGCCCCAGCATCATCAGCGCCAGAATCCCCCATATGACGGAATTGGCACGTTTCTTGCGCAAGGGCGTGGACATGGCGCGAGGCTCCCCGGAACTCGTTTGTCTGACGGTGTTTAGGGTGTTCGGCCTATCTGGGCAAGGGTGGTCCCGCCGCCGCCGCGGTCAACGCCCTGGTGGGCGAAAAATGCCACGCCTGGCGGTGCAATCGCGCGCCTTGGCGGCGCTCAACCCGTCCAACCCGCCAGCCGATCGATCAACGCGGCAATCCCCGCCCGATCGACATTGGCAAAGGCAATGCGGAACTGTTGGCGCCCGCGCGGATCATCATCGGGCATGAACATCGTGCCGGGCAGCATCAAGATACCGGCCTCTCTCACCAGTCGGCGGGCCATGTCGGGCGAGGACAGGGGGTAGGGATGTTCCGCATAGGCGAAATAGGCACCGCACCCCAGAAGCCGCCAGTCGGGCAACCGCGCGAAACCGTCGACCATCGCCTGACGGCGCGCCAGAATCTCGGCCCGTTCGCCCGCCACCCATTGCGCCAGATTGCGCATACCCCAGAGCGCGCCGATCTGGCCCAGCTGGCTAGGGCAGATTGCGACCGTATCGAGAAATTTCTCGACTTGGGCCAGAAGGCCCGCATCCGCCACAACAGCGCCAACGCGGTGGCCGGTCAGCCGATAGGCCTTGGAGAAAGAGTAAAGATGGATCAGCGTGCCCCGCCAGTCCGGGTCCGCAAACAGATCGTGCGGCGCGCCCGTGCGGCTGTCGAAGTCGCGGTAGGTTTCATCCACGATCAGCGCGATACCGTGGGCGCGCGCCAGATCGAAGAAGGCCCGCAATGTCTCGGCCGGATATTCCACACCTCCGGGATTGTTGGGCGAAACCAGAACGATGGCGCGAGTTTTTGATGTGATCAGGCGCGCTGCGGCTTCGGCATCCGGGATCAGATCGGGGCCCGTGGTCAGGGGCACGGCGGTGCTGCCCGCCATGTCCAGCCACATCTTGTGATTGAAATACCATGGCGTCGGCAAGATGACCTCGGCCCCGTGACCGGCGAGCGTGGCAAGCACGGCGCAGAAGGCCTGATTGCAGCCCTGGGTGATGGCCACCTCTTCCGGCGCGATCCGGCCGCCGTACTGGACGGACCATTGGCCGGCGACTTCGGCCCGCAGTTCAGGCATGCCCAGAACAGGGCCGTAAAGATGGGCCTCCGTGCGGGTCAGGGCGGCATCGGCGATTGCTTGGCGCAACCCTTCGGGCGGTGGATCGACCGGCGCGGCCTGGCTGACGTTGATCAGCGGGCGATCGGCGGGAAAGGTGACGCCATCCAGCCAGCGGCGCGCCTCCATCACCGGGGGGGCGAAGGTTCCGGTCATCGCAGGGTTGAGCAGGAATGTCATAGCTAAGCTTCCTCTCGTCCGACTTCGGCCAGCGGATGCCCGGCGCGGATCGCCCTATATTCCTGCCAGACCAGATAGATCATCAGCATGTCCAGTCCGCTCAGCATCAGCAGGAAAGGCGAACCGCTGTGCAGCCATTCATATGTCTGATAGGTGACGAAACCGGCGAGCACCAGCAGTGCCGCCGGATAGGCCCAGCTGAGACCAAGGGCGAGCAGGATCACCATCGCCAGCTTCAACGCGCCGTGACTGAGTAGGTAAAGTGCATAGAAGTGCTGCGACTGCATCGACAGAAGTTCGGCATGCCGCTGCACCCAAGTCGCGAGCCCGTCCTGAGGCCCCTCGGCAATTTCATAGCGCGTCAGCCAGTCCACCAGCGCGACGATCCGGTGGTTCGCTGTCAGCAGAAGACCAAGCCCCGAGAGCGCCTCCAGCGTCGCCAGAACGCCCTTGATGACAAGGCTGGCTTCGAACAACCGGTGCAGCCACCGGGCGATCAGCGCCGTATTACTGCGCACCATTTGGGTGTTCGCCCCGTTCTTCGCGTTTGCCCAAGCCGCCCCGCCTTCAGTCCTTGCCGCGGAACGGTTCGACATATTGCAGCGCCATATCCCATGGGAAGAAAATCCAGGTGTCTTGGCTGACCTCGGTGATATAGGTATGGACCATGGGGCGCCCGGACGGTTTGGCGTAGACCGTCGCAAAATGGGCCTTCGGATAAAGGCTGCGCACCAGTTCCAGCGTCTTGCCGGTGTCGACCAGATCATCAACGATGAGAATACCCTCGCCGTCGCCCATCAGATCAGCCTGCGGGCTTTTGGTGACCTGTGCCGCGCCGCGGTTCTGATGCGCATAACTCTGAACGCTGATCGTATCGACCACGCGGATGTCCAGCTCGCGGCTGACGATCATCGCCGGAACCAGCCCGCCGCGCGTGATCGCCACGACGGCCCTCCAGCTGCCGTTGTCCGGCCCATGACCATCAAGCCGCCAGGCCAATGCCCGCGCGTCGCGATGGATCTGGTCCCAGCTGACGTGGAATCCTTTTTCATGTGGCAGACGTTCTTTCATGGTGGCCCCCAAGCCGGTCAGCGGTTCGCAGTCAATGCAGCGCGGCGATCTTGATGCCCATAACCGCCAGCATGCCCCCGAAGGCGCGGTCGATCACCCCCTTCAGACTGATATAGCCAGCGCGGGTGCGATCCAGCGAAAACACCCGGGCAACCAGCGTGCACCAGCCGAATTCATTCAAGAACACCACGCTCAGTAGCGCCCCATAGACCCACAGCGCGGTGCCAGGCGGCACGGTGCCAATGAAGATCGCCGAAAACAGGATGGCGGGCTTGGGGTTGGCCAGTTGCGTCACCAGCCCCAGCCGAAAGGCTGACCCTGCCGAACGGGGGGGCTGGCCCGTTTGATCCATCGTCAAGGGCATAGACGCGTCCCGCCACATCCGCCATGCCATCCAGATCAGATAGGCACCGCCGGCAATTTTCATCGACCAGAGCAGCGCCGGGGCGACCTGAAACACCAGGCTCAGCCCGAAGAGCGCCGCGGTCGCCCAGACAACCGCTCCCGCACCGATACCCGCCGCCAGGAACGCCCCAGTGCGCAGGCCCTCGGTCACCCCGGTGCGGGCGGCCATCAGAACCGCCGGGCCGGGGCTGATCGCCGCCATCAGATGCAAAAATGCCACCGCCAGGAACGCCGCCAAGGTCATTGCGCGGCCTCTTTGCCGTTGCGGCCGGTCACGGCGTCGATGTCGGGCGCATCGACGGCTTTCATGCCCACGATGTGATAGCCGCAATCGACGTGGTGGGTTTCGCCCGTCACGCCCGACCCGAGATCGGACAAGAGATAGAGCGCGGATTTGCCCACGTCGTCCTGGCTGACATTACGGCGCAAAGGCGAATTCAGTTCGTTCCACTTCAAGATGTAGCGGAAGTCACCGATTCCACTTGCAGCAAGGGTCTTGATCGGCCCGGCGGAAATGGCGTTGCAGCGGATGCCGTCCTTGCCCAGATCCTCGGCAATATAGCGCACCGAGGCTTCAAGCGCGGCCTTGGCGACACCCATCACGTTATAATGCGGCATGACCCGTTCCGCCCCGTAATAGGTCAACGTCAGCAGGCTTCCACCGTCCGGCATCATCGCGGCTGCGCGTCGGCAGACGGCCGTGAAGGAATAGACGGAGATGTCCATCGTCATGCGGAAGTTCTCTGGTCCGGTGTCAACATAGCGACCGCGAAGTTCATTTTTGTCTGAAAAACCAATGGCATGAACGACGAAGTCCAACTTGCCCCAGACCTTTTGCAGATGCTCGAACAGGCGGTCCAGCGATCCTTCGTCGGCAACGTCGCATTCGACGATCTCGGTGGAGCCGACTTCGGCCGCCAAAGGCTGTACGCGCTTCAAAAGCGCCTCTCCCTGATAGGAAAAGGCCAGCTCCGCCCCCTCGGCCGCGACGGCCTTGGCGATACCCCAGGCGATAGACTTGTCGTTCGCAAGCCCCATGATCAGGCCGCGTTTGCCCGCCATAAGTCCGTTTGCCATTTCTGTCCCCGCGGCTTAATTCTTCTTGCCGAAGCATTAGGGCAAGTTCCAGCTTGCTTCAAGGGCACCACGCCCGGATGACAGATTGCTTGAAGGGCAGGCCCAAGATGACGGACAGGACAGGGATATTCGCAGGTGCCGATCCGTTCGCTATCGCGCGCGCCTGGCTTAGCGAAGCGGAAAAGTCCGAACCGAACGATCCCAACGCCATCGCTCTGGCTACGGTTGACGCTGATGGCCTGCCCAACGCCCGCATGGTCTTGCTAAAGGAAATCAGCGACAGAGATTTCGTATTCTACACCAACTATGGCTCGGCCAAAGGCCGTGAGATTGAACAGGCGGGCAAAGCTGCCTTCGTGATGCATTGGAAGAGTTTGCGCCGCCAGATCCGGGTGCGCGGGCTGACGGTGCGCGACGACGGCCCGGAGGCCGACGCCTACTATGCGTCGCGATCGCTCAAGAGTCGCCTCGGTGCCTGGGCTTCGCATCAGTCTGAACCGCTTGCATCCCGGGCAGCGTTAATGGCAGAAGTGGCGCGGGTTACTGTGGTGCATGGTGCAAGCCCCTCGCGCCCACCGTTCTGGGGCGGTATAAGGCTGTGTCCGCTTGAAGTAGAGTTTTGGGCGGATGGTGCGTTTCGGCTTCATGATAGGTTCCGTTGGCGTCGTGCCGACCCTGCGGCGGTTTGGGACATTCAAAGACTGAATCCCTGATGTGAACTGGCAATGTAATAGGTGATTGAACTGTCCATTGCTGAGGTAGGCATTCTCGCTTTACCTTGACGTAAACCTGGACGCCAAAGACGGATGAATGGGAAACTACTCGAAATGACAGAAGAAGAAGGGGCGCAGCACGTGGTTCATGGCCGCGTGAAGTGGTTCGACGCCTCTAAGGGATTTGGCTTCATCGTTGGCGAAGGTGAAACTGGCGACATCCTGCTGCATGCCAATGTTTTGCGGAACTTTGGCCAGGGGTCGGTTGCCGACAATGCCGAGATCACGGTGCGTGTTCAAAGAACCGCGCGCGGTCAGCAGGCAACCGAGGTCGTCGACATAGCCCCCCCCATCGAGGGAGAGCGCGTACCCATTGAGGATCTTGGCGACAGTGACATGGCGACGATAGCGGCCCTGCCGCTTGAACCGGCGCGCGTCAAATGGTTCGACAAGGGCAAAGGCTTTGGTTTTGCAAACACTTTTGGTCGGCCAGAGGATATCTTCATCCATATCGAAGTGCTGCGCCGGTCCGGCTTTGCCGACCTTGGACCAGGTGAGGCCGTGGGTATACGCGTGATCGAAGGCAAGCGTGGTCGCATGGCCGCGATGATCACGAGTTGGGAAACCGCCCTCCGGGACAAGAAGTGAAAACCGCATTTGTGCTGCTTGTCGCCGGTATTCTGGCGGCGACCGGTGCGGGTGCGGTTTGTGACCCGAACGTCGCGGACTTGCGCTGGGACGAGGGCAGTGCCCGCTTTTCCGTCGAGGTGGCCGACGACCCGGCAGAGCGTGCGCGCGGGCTGATGTACCGCGACAAACTGGCGATGGGTCACGGCATGCTTTTTGTCTACGATGCGCCGCAGGCAGTCGCCTTCTGGATGAAGAACACCCGCCTTCCGCTTGACATGCTGTTCATAGGTTCGGACGGCACGATTCTCACTTTGCACGAAAATGCCGTCCCGTTTGACGAAACAGCCATCCCTGGCGGCGAGGGCGTGCAGTTCGTTCTTGAGATCAATGGTGGGCTTTCCCGCAGGCTTGGTTTGCGCCCGGGGGCCGTGTTGCGCTACCCCGCAATTGATTCGCACCAAGCGGTCTGGTCCTGCGATCTGCCCTAGCTTGCCCCCTTTCCATATCTGTCCCGACAGGGTAGAGGAGGGCCGTCGGGGCGTAGCGCAGTCTGGTAGCGCGACGGTTTTGGGTACCGTAGGCCGGGGGTTCGAATCCTCTCGCCCCGACCATCTCGCAAATTTAGCTGGAATACCGGGCCGGACGGCTGGGCCTTGTTGTCGCAAAATTGCCATAGGCAAAGTCATGCCTTGGTGTGGTCCGCGACGTTAACGCCTGTGGATTGTTTGAGGTTAGAACTCAACTCCCTCAGCCAAGCGCGCCGCTTTCTTGAATTATTTTTGCAAGGCCCGGGGCAGGGGGCTGTGCATGAATCATACCCCCGTTCTGCAGCCGTCCGTACGCTTGCATGGTCAATGGGAAATTGTGGTCAGAGCATCAAATAAAGCAGTTGACCGGCGGGCGAATTGTACGTCAGTTTGTATGGGCTGAGGTGGGAAGCACTAAATATAGTGGCCCACGCATAGGGACGGTTTTTCAAGATATCACCGACTTTCGGGGGCTTCCCGAGGGGCGTTGGTCTGTTGCCCGGGCACTCGGCGAAACAGCGGCGGCGGCCGTGCAGAAAAAACGAGACCAGGGGCAGAGACATGAAAATCGAACGGAAATTCACCAGGGCGGGCCAAGATGCCTATGCGGGCATCCAGTTTGGTACGACCGTATCCGAAATCCGCAATCCGGATGGCAAGGTCGTCTTCCGCAATGATGCGGTGGAGGTGCCCGCGGGCTGGAGCCAGGTCGCCTCCGATGTTCTGGCGCAGAAATACTTCCGCAAGGCCGGCGTAGCGGCGAAACTGAAGCGCGTGAAGGAAAAGGGCATGCCCGAATTCCTGTGGCGTTCGGTGCCCGACGAGGAAGCGCTGGCGAAACTGCCCAAGGAAGAACGTCTTGTCGGCGAAACCAGCGCCAAGCAGGTGTTCGACCGTCTGGCGGGCGCATGGGCCTACTGGGGCTGGAAGGGCGGCTATTTCACCACCGAGGCCGACGCCCGCGCCTACTATGATGAAATGCGCTTCATGCTGGCCGAACAAATGGCCGCGCCGAACTCGCCCCAATGGTTCAACACCGGCCTGCACTGGGCTTACGGCGTCGATGGTCCGGCACAGGGGCACTATTACGTCGACTACAAGACGGGCGAACTGACCAAATCAAATTCCGCCTATGAACATCCGCAACCGCACGCCTGCTTCATCCAGTCGGTCAGCGACGATCTGGTGAATGACGGGGGCATTATGGATCTTTGGGTCCGCGAAGCGCGTCTGTTCAAATATGGCTCGGGCACCGGCACAAACTTCTCCAGCCTGCGTGGCGAAGGGGAAAAACTTTCGGGCGGCGGAAAATCGAGCGGCCTGATGGGCTTCCTGAAGATCGGCGACCGCGCCGCGGGCGCCATCAAGTCGGGCGGCACCACGCGGCGCGCCGCCAAGATGGTGATCTGCGATGTCGATCACCCCGATATCGAGGCGTTCATCAACTGGAAGGTCATCGAGGAGCAGAAGGTCGCGTCGCTGGTGGCCGGTTCCAAGATGCACGAACGCCAGTTGAACGAGATTTTCGCGGCAATCCGCCAGTGGGATGGGTCGAGCGAGGATGCCGTCGATCCCGTCAAGAACGAAAGCCTGAAGGCCGCAATCAAGGGCGCGAAAAAAGTCCAGATCCCCGAGACTTACGTCAAGCGGGTTCTGGATTACGCCAAGCAGGGCTACACGTCGATCGAATTCCCGACCTATGACACTGACTGGGATTCGGAAGCCTATGCCTCCGTCTCTGGCCAAAATTCCAACAATTCGGTTCGGGTCACGGATGCGTTCCTCAAAGCCGTGAAAGATGACGCCGACTGGGCGCTGATCCGCCGCACGGATGGCAAGCTGTCCAAGACCATCAAGGCGCGCGACTTGTGGGACCAGATCGGCCATGCCGCCTGGGCTTGCGCCGATCCCGGCATCCAGTTCCATGACACCGTGAACGCTTGGCACACCTGCCCGGAGGACGGGCAGATCCGCGGATCGAACCCCTGTTCTGAATATATGTTCCTCGACGACACGGCCTGCAACCTGGCCTCGATGAACCTTCTGACGTTCCACAAGAATGGATTGTTCGACGCCGAAGCCTATATGCACGCCACCCGCCTGTGGACCGTGACCCTGGAAATCTCGGTCCTGATGGCGCAGTTCCCGTCAAAGGAAATCGCGCAACGGTCCTATGACTTCCGCACCCTTGGCCTGGGCTACGCCAATATCGGCGGTCTGCTGATGACCATGGGGCTGGGCTACGATTCTGCCGAAGGCCGGGCGCTGTGCGGCGCGCTGACCGCGATCATGACCGGTGTCTCCTATGCGACCTCGGCGGAGATGGCGGGCGAGCTGGGGGCCTTCCCGCGCTATGCGGCCAACGCCGCCCATATGCTGCGGATCATCCGCAACCACCGCAATGCTGCCTATGGCAAAGCGGCGGGCTATGAGGAGGTGAACGTCACCCCGGTGCCGCTTGACCAGGTGAATATCCCCGTGGAAGGCCTTGGCAAGCTTGCAAAATCCGCCTGGGACGAGGCGCTTGAGCTTGGCCAGAAGC
>DAORUY010000058.1:0-14585 GCA_035433445.1 Paracoccaceae bacterium | reverse complement strand
AAACCCATCTGCCGCGGATGCGGAAGTCTTTGCCCTCTTTGCGGACCTGCTTGCGCCGCTTGGCCTGCGGGCCGCGACTGGCGACATTGCCATCCTGATGGCCGCCGTGCGCGGGCTGAAAACGCTTGAGAGCCGCAAGGCGGCGCTTTTGCGCCATATCTGGCGGCCCCGCCGGTTCACCCAATTGCTGGACCGGTTCGGCGGGCGGGCGGCACCGCCCGCATCGCGGACCGATCTTCTGGCGGCTTTGGCAAAGGGCGAACGGCCTGCAGCCGGGCCGCTCGTCGGCCTGCGGTCCGAGGGCGAGATCGACCGGCGCCTTGCCGCCTTGGCCGAAGATGCGGCTACCCCCGCCATTTCGGCAGAGGAAGTGGCGCTTCTGGAGGACCTCCTGAACCTCAGCGCCCGGTCGTCCGCAGCGCTTGCGCATCTGCGTGATCTGGCGCGCGCCATGCCCGCCCTGGGTCCGGCGGCGGACCGGATGGAAGCGCGGTTGGAGGCGATGGTGGCGCGCGGGGTCAATGTCACTGCGCTCGACTTCGAGGCGAGCCATGGCCGCACCACTCTCGAATATTATGACGGGTTCGTCTTTTCCTTCCATGCTGCCGACCCGGCGCTGCCGCCTGTCGCCTCGGGTGGGCGCTATGATGCGATGACAGCGGTTCTGGGGGCCGGTCAGAACGGCGGACGTTCGATCCCCGCCGTTGGCGGCGTGATCCGCCCTGGCCTTGTGGCCGATCTGGAGGGTGGCGCATGAGCCTGAAGCTTGGCGTGCCGTCCAAGGGGCGGCTGATGGAACAATGTTTCGACTGGTTCGGGGCGCGTGGCGTGACCTTGCGGCGCACCGGTTCTGAGCGCGAGTATGCGGGCGCCGTCGATGGCGCGCCGGGGGTGGAGCTTGTGCTTCTGTCGGCGGGCGAAATCCCCGGCGAACTGGCGCAGGGGCGCATCCATCTGGGCGTCACCGGATCGGATCTGGTCTGTGACCGGCTGGCCGACTGGGCCGCGCAGGTGACAGCGCTTTGCCCGATGGGATTTGGGCAGGCCGATCTGGTGATCGCGGTGCCTGCCGCCTGGATCGACGTGGCGAACCTTGATGACCTCGATGCGGTCGCCGCCGCCTTCCGCCGCACCCATGGCCAGCGACTGAGGATTGCCACGAAGTATCATCGCCTTGTCAGGGAATTCCTGACAACAAACGGGGTTGCCGATTATCAGCTGGTCGATAGTCAGGGTGCGACCGAAGGCACGGTCAAGAACCTCACCGCCGAGGCGATTGCAGACATCACATCATCCGGCGAGACGCTGCGGGCCAATCACCTCAAGGTGCTGGAAGACGGGCTGATCCATCAAAGTCAGGCCACGCTTTACACCGCTCACGCTGCCGACTGGGGGCAGGGCCGCTCCGCCGCCCTTGCCGCGCTGGCCCACCGCCTCGGGTTGCAGGCCCCGGCGCTCTGATCCCATTCCGGCCCTGTACTATTTCGGGAGCTGCGCCCTGCCTTGCGGCCGGGTCGCGCGCCCGGCAATCGCGACGCCCGCCGCCGCCAGCGCCATACCGCCCCACGCCAGCGGCGGCATTTCCTCGCCCAGCAACGGCCAGGCGAACAGCGCCGACAACGGCGGCACCAGGTAGAACAGAGACGACACCCGCGACACTTCGCCAGCGCGTATCATCGCCAGCAGCAAAGTCATCGACACCAGAGAATTGCCGATGACCAGATAGGCCATCACCCACAGGAATTCGCCGGTCCAGTCCACCGCGAGCCCCTCGCTCAGCAGCGCCAGCGGCAGGGTGAATCCGGCACCCACGGCATACTGGATCAGGTTCGACGTCACCGGATGGTGGCTGACACCGAACCGCTTTTCGTAAAGCGTGCCGCCGGTCATGCCGAATAGCCCGCCGAAAGCCGCCAGCAACCCCCAGGGATTTTCCGCGCTGATCCCAGACCGCGCCAGAATCACCGTGGTCGCACCCGCCAGCCCCAGCCCCAGTCCGATCCAGCGTGCACGCCCCACCGGCTCTGCCACGAAGCGCGGCGCGATCAGCCCGACGAGGATCGGCTGCAGGCAGACGATGATCGCAACCCCGCCCGCTGACACGCCGGATTTGAACGCCAAGTAACACAGGCCGAAATAGACGACCTGAATCAGAAAGCCGGTGATCACCACATCCATCCAGGCCCGCGCTCCGCTGGGCATTGGCACACGCAGAATCAGTGCGGCAGGCAGCAGCACCGCCACCAGAACCACATAACGCAGGGCCAGCAGGGTCAACGGTTCGGCATGGCGCAGGCCGATCTTGGCCACCGCGAAACCGGCGGACCACAGGATCAGGAACAGGGCCGGGGCCAGGATCAGCCACAGCGGCCGGGCGCCACCCGCCACCGTCCCGGCCTCAGCTCTCATACCCGCCACTTGCCCCGTGCCGTTCCGTGCCAGTCAACGCGGGGGTGAAACAGCAGATGAGCCGCATGTCGCCCTGTGGTGCGCAGCGCAATGTGTGGCGGTCGTGCTGGTCGAGGGCATAGAGAGTGCCGGGGCGGATCGGATGCACGACGCCCGTCGCTTCGCAGCGCACGTCGCCTTCGCCCGAGATACAGTAGCAGGCTTCCAGATGGTTGGCATATTCCAGGACCATCTCTGCGCCGGCACGGATGATCGTGTCGGTCATGGTATATTCCATCCCGTCGGGCCGCGTCAGAAGCCGGCGGCTTTGCCAACCCGGTCCCGACACATCCATCGCGGTGCCGGTGATCTCTTCGAGTGTCCTGACAATCATGGTCCCCCCCTATCGCAGCCCGATTTCCGACAGCACCAGCGCCAGCGGTTCAGGCAGGCTATCATCGCCCGTCCGACCCATCGGCAGGTCGCGCGGGCTGTCGGCCGCTTCCAGATAGCGCCAGCCCTGAAAGGCGCGGCGCGGCATCGGTTCGGTGCGGATCACTTCGTCGTCGAGCAATAGCGCGCAGCGTTCGATCCCGTCCGCGCCACGTCGGGCCTCGAACCCGATCAGGCGCTGCCGGCAAAGGATCAGCCCCTTGATAACCCAGTAAAGCGAGCCGCCGTTCAGCACGTCCGCCTCGCGTTTGGGCCACATCCGGGTCACGTGGCAGGGGCGCCAACCCGGCGTGCGCGCCTTTTGGTCGGCGATCCAGCCGATATGGCTTTCGACCGATTCCTCGCCCACACAGAGTTTGACGATATTGACGAATCCAGCAGCCATTCTTCACCCCATGCCACACCTAGCAGCCCGCCGGGGCAAGAAAAAGCGAAACCGGCCGCAGGTGGCTGCGGCCGGCAGGCGGAGTGTCAGGGTTGTTTAGAGGCTTGGCCCGTCCACCCGGATGCTCTGTTCCATGGCCATGCACTGATCATAGATGAAGACATCAAAGCCCGAGAGTTTCTCGCGCCATTTCGGTGCAAGTTCGGCCACGCAGGCGACTGTCACCCGGTCGATGTAGTTGTCGAAGATCGCCCAGGGGTTGGTCACATCTTCGGCCTGCATCCCTTCACCGGGTGCGGTTGATCCCAGCGCGGTCGCGGCAGCGTTGTGAAGGTCGGTCATGAAGCTCAGCTGCTGGTCCACATCTGCTTTGGTGCCCGAACGCCCGACATGGCCCGAGACGAGCGTCTTGAAATCATACTTGCCGTTGATCTTGCCCACCAGATCGAAGACGCCCGGAATGTCATGAGCGATCGCCATGCGACGCCACATCATCCAGCCGGGAAAGACCACATCAATCAACATCAACGTCTGGCTGTCCTTGTGCCAGATTTCGATATTGCCCGGCTCGTGGTTCGGGCCGGAGTAGTTCAGTTCAAGCGTCTGGTTTGCGGCGGTAAGGGTAAATGGCGCATCGATCCCGTCGAAAGTGACTGTTGGCAAGGGACGGTTTGCATCGTTGGCGCGCGTCAGAATGTCGAACGTCTCCTGATGGGCGATGATCTGCATGTCGGGGTTGGTCGCCACGATCTGTGAGGCGTAGCCGATGTGATCGACATGAGCATGGCTGTAGATCAGATGGGTAATCTGCGTGCCGGGCGCAATTTCCTCTGCGGCTTTGAGGATCTTGTCGCCGATGGGCGGCGGCGCATCGACGGCGACGAGCCCGGTATCCGTCTTCAGGATCATCATCTGATAGATGCCTTCCGTCACCATGAAGGCGCCGGCGCCCAGATCGTCGATCCGGTAGCCCTTGGCAGGGTCAATTTCCGCCCCCATGCCTTCGGGTAGAACCTCGTCATAGTGATCGTTGTGCACCATGGGCGGCGTGATGTCGGATGCGCCGGGGTAGGGGTTGAGCGTCTGGGCCGAGGCCAGCGATGCGGACAGCATCAGAAAGCCCGCAAAAATGCGAGTTTGCATGAGGGTTCCTTTCCTGGGAGGCGCCGAATCTTCTGGTTTTCGGCGCGGATTTAGTGTAGTGATCGATACAAAAGTAAATTCTGGCGCGCAAGGTATTTCTTAGTGACCGATACAAAAGAATCACGACGCACTGGCCGCCCGCGTGCATTCGATCCCGAGCAGGGGGTGGCGACGGCCATGCGGCTGTTTTGGGAGAAGGGCTACGACACTGTGGGTGTGGCCGAACTCAGCCAGTCGATCGGAGTCAATCCGCCCAGCCTTTATGCCGCCTATGGCAGCAAGCGTGCGCTCTTTCTGCGCGCGCTCGAGCACTATGCGGGCACGCAAGCGCAATTTTTCGGGCGGCTCAAAGACGCCGACGGACCAGCTTTCGAAACGCTCGTTGCGGTGCTTGAGGCTGCAGCATTGTCGTGCACTGCCGACCGCACGGCCAGGGGATGTCTGGTGATGGACAGCACCCGCAATTGCGCTGATCCAGAAGCCCGGGCGCTGACCGCGAACATTCGTGCCGATGTGCGCGAAAACGCCCGCCGCCTGATCGCGCGCGACCGGCCCGAGGCGGCCGAAGCGGGCGCGGACTATTTTATGTTCGTACTGACAGCAATTTCCGCCACTGCCGTCGATGGCGCAAAGCTTGATCAGTTGCGCCGCGATCTGGAACTGGCGAAGTCAGGCCTGAGGGGGCTTCTTGGCTAGAGCCTGCGCGTTGACCTCTGACCCCACAAGGGCTATGGTGGTCAGCCTTCCCTCCTACCATATTCGAGGACACGATGACCGCCTTCGCCGCCCCTATCGCCGAAGCCATTTGGGACATGAAATACCGGCTGAAGGATGCGGACGGCACCCCTGTCGACCAGACCGTCGAAGACACTTGGCGGCGTATTGCGCGCGCGCTGGCCGCGGTCGAGAAGGACCCTGTCGTCTGGGAGGACCGCTTTTATCACGCGTTGGAAGGGTTCAAGTATCTGCCCGCCGGGCGCATCACGGCGGGGGCAGGCACCGGACGCAGTGTGACCCTGTTCAACTGCTTCGTGATGGGCACGATCCCCGACAGCATGGGTGGTATTTTCGAGGCGCTGAAAGAAGCAGCGCTGACCATGCAGCAGGGCGGCGGCATCGGCTATGACTTTTCCACCATCCGCCCGCGCGGCGCGGCCGTCCACGGTGTTGCCGCCGACGCCTCGGGCCCCTTGTCCTTCATGGATGTGTGGGACGCCATGTGTCGGACCATCATGTCGGCAGGCTCGCGCCGGGGCGCGATGATGGCGACGATGCGCTGCGACCATCCCGATATCGAGGCCTTCATCGAGGCCAAGCAGGATGCGGCGCGGCTTAGGATGTTCAACCTTTCGGTGCTGGTCACAGATCCGTTCATGGCCGCGGTCAAGGCCGAAGGTCCGTGGGACCTGATCTTCAATGGCAAGGTCTATCAGACGGTTCCTGCGGTCGATCTGTGGAACAAGATCATGCGGGCGACTTTCGATTATGCCGAACCGGGTGTGATCTTTATCGACCGTATCAACCAGATGAACAACCTCGCCTATACCGAGACGATCGCGGCAACCAATCCGTGCGGCGAACAGCCATTGCCGCCCTATGGCGCCTGCCTTCTCGGGTCCGTAAACCTCGCCCGGTTGGTGAAAGATCCGTTTGGCAAGAAGGCCGCGCTCGACCTGGTGGCGCTTGATGATCTGGTGCGCGTCGCGGTGCGGATGATGGACAATACCGTTGATGCCAGCCGCTTCCCCCTGCCCGAGCAGGAGGCCGAAGCCCAGGCCAAGCGCCGCATTGGCCTTGGCGTGACCGGCCTTGCCGACGCCCTGTTGATGATCGGTCAGCGCTATGGGTCAGAAGAGGCCGCGAGGACCTGTGAAGACTGGATGCACCAGATAGCGCGGTCGGCCTACCTTGCCTCGGTCGATCTGGCCCGTGAAAAGGGGGTCTTCCCGCTTTTCGATGCCGCAAAGTTCCTTGCGTCAGGCAACATGGTGCGGATGGGCGACGACGTGCGGGAAGCCGTCGCCAAGCATGGTATCCGCAACGCGCTTCTGACCTCGGTCGCGCCGACTGGAACGATCAGCCTTTATGCGGGAAATGTCTCTTCCGGGATCGAACCTGTCTTTGCCTATGCCTACAAGCGCAAGGTTTTGCAGAAAGACGGAACGCGTACCGAAGAGGAAGTGGTGGACTATGCGGTTCAGCTCTGGCGCGAACGGTTCGGCGACAAGCCCCTGCCAGACCATTTTGTCAATGCCCAGACCCTGCCGCCGCTCGATCATGTGCGCATGCAGGCGGCGGCGCAGAAATGGATCGACTCGTCCATTTCCAAAACGATCAACTGCCCCGAGGAAATATCCTTCGACGCCTTCAAGGATGTCTACATGGCCACCTGGGATCAGGGCTGCAAGGGCTGCACGACCTATCGCCCGAATGCGGTGACGGGATCGGTCCTGACCGTCAGCGAGAGCGAGGAAAAGACGCCCGAAGCCGACATGGGGGCAGGGATGGGCGGCGAAGTCGTCTATCTCTCCGAACCGCTCGACCGGCCGCAGGCGCTGGAGGGCGCGACCTACAAGCTGAAATGGCCCGACAGCGAACATGCGATCTACATCACCATCAACGACATCATCCAGTCGGGTCACCGTCGTCCGTTCGAAGTGTTCATCAACTCCAAGAACATGGAACATTACGCTTGGACCGTGGCGCTGACGCGGATGATTTCGGCGGTGTTCCGGCGCGGGGGGGATGTGTCCTTCGTGGTCGAGGAGTTGAAGGCGGTGTTCGACCCGCGCGGCGGGGCGTGGATGGAGGGGCGCTATATCCCCTCGATCCTGGCCGCGATCGGCGGCGTGATCGAACGGCATATGGTGGCGATCGGGTTCCTCAAGGGCGAGGGGATGGGGCTGAAGACCGACCCCAAGGCACAGGTGATGGCCGTAGGCGAAACCCCGCGCGGGTCTGCCTGCCCGTCCTGCGGACAGTTCGGGCTGATTAAGTCCGAAGGCTGCTTGACCTGCCCGAGCTGCGGCCATTCCAAATGCGGGTAAGACGGCGCGGCTGACGCGTCCGCTCAGGCCGTCGCTCCAGCCGAAGCGTGCGGCGCGAATTGCGCCACAAGCTGGTGTTTGGTCCCCGGATAGGTCAGCCGCGCGAAGGTGATGGGCCTGCCTTCGAACTCGGTGCGCCGTTCGATTTCAAGACAGGCGGTGCCGGCGGTCAGGGCCAGAAGTTTCAACACCCGTTGGGCGGGCGTCACGGCACGGATCGTATGTTCGGCCGCGCTCCATGGCACTTGGCGCAGCAGCCATGTGCCGGCCTGTTCCGTGGAGAAGTCGACGGTTTCGGCTTGTGGCACGGCGGCCAAGTTTATGATCCGGCTTTCGTGGCAGAAAGGTTCGCCGTCGGCCTGATGCACGCATTCCAGCGACACAATCCGTAGTGGCCCGGCGTTCAACCCAAGCGCGGACAGGTCCGCCGTGCTGGCGTTACGCACCTCGCGGGCGACCGTCTCGAACGAATAGCTTTCCCCCCGTTCGCGGATTTCCTCGCCGATATTGGCGATCTCCATCACGGCGGACTGGACGCGGGGCTTGGCCACGAAGGTGCCGACCTTGCGCCGCCGTTCCAGATAACCTTCGCGGGTCAGCTGGGTCAGCACCTTGTTCACCGTCATGCGCGACACGCCATATTCAGTGGCCATGTCGGTTTCAAACGGGATGCGATGCCCCGGACGCCAAGCGCCGCGCAGAATCTGCTCGCGCACTTCGGTCAGAATCCGTTCGTGAAGCGTGGCTGGCTTGTCGTCTTTCATCCTGTCACTTGCCGGGCTGATCTGACGGAATGTCATCAGCCCCTCTTTAGCCCTGTGGGCGGTGACTGTCATCCTTGGCGGACGGGTTCCGCGGTCAGCATGATCAGATCGGCCGCCCCTGATGCCATCGCGTCAGACCCGCCGTGAAGCACCAGCAGATCACGCGGGCCAAGCTTGTGCCTGCCCCCGGCGTCAATCACGCAATCGGACAGGGCGAGGAGCGCTGTCACCCCACCCGGCGCGGCACCCGCCACCGATCCCCCGGTCGGCAGCGTCAGCCGCGCCATCGCCGGACGAAAGGCGCCGCGCTGGCACATCAGGTTCAGGTCATGCGCGGTGTCCGATCGGTCGAGCGTGCAGGTCACGCGCGCTTCGCCCGCGAAGGGCAGGGGCGCAAGGGGCGTCAGGGGATGCGGGACGCCATCGATGGTCAACACCATCCGCGGCCCGTCAAGTTGCGCGATCACCCGGTCGATGCCGGGGAAGGCCGAGAAATCCTGCGCGCCGGAAATTTCCGCGATGCTGATGCGGATAAGCGCAGTCCCGGCGTCATCGCGCCGGGCCCAGAGTTCACGCGTGGTGCCCGCGCCGTTCTTCCACGGCACGGGCGGGCGGTCCGCGATACGGACGAGTTCGATCACCTGTCAGTTCCCAAGGATCGAGGGCAGGCGCAGCCCGCATTTCTTGGCGTGCTCGATGGCGCTCTCATAGCCCGCGTCCGCGTGGCGATAGACGCCCGACGCCGGGTCGTTCCACAAGACCCGCTCCAGCCGCTTGGCGGCTTCGGGCGTGCCGTCGGCGCAGATGACGACGCCCGAATGCTGCGAAAAGCCCATGCCGACGCCGCCGCCATGGTGCAAGCTGACCCAGGTCGCGCCCGAAGCAGTGTTGACGAGCGCGTTCAGAAGCGGCCAGTCGCTGACCGCATCCGATCCGTCCTTCATGCTTTCCGTCTCGCGGTTGGGCGAGGCGACGGAACCGGAATCGAGGTGATCGCGTCCGATGACGACCGGTGCCTTCAACTCGCCCGAGGCCACCATCTCGTTGAACATCAGTCCGGCGCGGTGCCGGTCGCCAAGGCCGATCCAGCAGATGCGGGCGGGCAGACCCTGAAACGCGATGCGTTCGCGCGCCATGTCGAGCCAGTTGTGCAGATGCGTGTTGTCGGGGAAGAGTTTCTTCATCGCCGCGTCGGTCTTGTAGATATCCTCCGGGTCGCCCGAGAGCGCGCACCAGCGGAACGGGCCGATGCCCTTGCAAAACAGCGGCCGGATGTAGGCGGGCACAAAGCCGGGGAAGGCGAAGGCATTTTCCAGCCCTTCCTCCAGTGCCATCTGACGGATATTGTTGCCATAATCGAGTGTCGGCACGCCCGCGTCCCAGAAGTCGACCATCGCCTGAACCTGCACCTTCATCGAGGCGCGGGCGGCTTTCTCGACCCCTTTTGGATCGGTTTCCTGTTTGGCGCGCCATTCGGCAACGGTCCAGCCTTGCGGCAGATAGCCATGCACCGGATCGTGTGCCGATGTCTGGTCGGTCACGATGTCGGGGTGCGGACCACCGGCCTTCATGCGGCGGACAAGTTCGGGGAAGACGTCCGCGGCATTGCCGATCAGGGCCACCGATTTCGCCTCGCCCGCTTTGGTCCATTTGTCGATCAGCGCCAGCGCCTCATCAAGTGAATGGGTCTTTTCATCGCAGTAACGGGTGCGGATGCGGAAATCGGCGCGGGTTTCGTCGCATTCGACTGCCAGACAGCAGGCGCCGGCCATGACCGCCGCAAGTGGCTGCGCGCCCCCCATGCCACCAAGGCCGCCGGTCAGGATCCATTTGCCTTTCAGGCTGCCGCCGAAATGCTGACGTCCGGCTTCAGCGAAGGTTTCGTAGGTGCCCTGAACGATGCCCTGGGTGCCGATGTAGATCCAGGACCCTGCGGTCATCTGGCCATACATCATCAGGCCCTTCTTATCCAACTCGTTGAAATGGTCCCAGGTCGCCCAGTGGGGCACGAGGTTTGAATTGGCGATCAGAACGCGCGGCGCGTCGGGATGGGTCTTCAGCACGGCGACGGGACGGCCAGACTGCACGACCAGGGTTTCGTCGGCCTCCAGATCCTTCAGCGTGGCGACGATACGGTCGAAATCCTCCCACGTGCGGGCGGCGCGGCCGATACCGCCATAAACCACCAACTCATGCGGGTTTTCGGCGACGTCGGGATGCAGGTTGTTCATCAGCATCCTGAGCGGCGCCTCGGTCAGCCAGCTTTTGGCGTTCAGCTTGGTGCCCGTCGGCGGATAGATGTCGCGGGTGTTGTGGCGGGGGTTCTGGGACTGGTCAGTCATCTGTTACCTCTTCTGGGCAAGGTGAGGGGCAAGGGCGGTCAGTCGCGCGAGCATTCGGATAAGGGCGGGGCGCAGCGCAGCGGATTTTTCGAGATCAAGGGCGAAGGGCGGGGTTTCAGTTGTCAGGTGGCTGGCTTGGGCAAGTTCCATCTGGATCGCGTGGAATCCTTCAGTCGGGCGGCCGTAGTGGCGTGTCGTCCAGCCGCCCTTGAACCGGCCATTCAACACGTTGGTCCGGCCAGAGGCTGCAGCCTCGCCCGCGATCGCCGCTTCGATCGCGGGCGCGCAGGTCGCGCCATTGTTGGTTCCGGTGTTGAAGTCGGGCAGCGTGCCGTCGAACAGCCACGGGATGACCGAACGGATCGAATGGCAATCAAAAAGGATCGCCACGCCATGCCGGTCGCGGACCCGCTCCATCTCGGCCAGAAGGGCCGCATGATAGGGCGCGTGCCAGTGGACCAGACGTGCGGCGATCTCGTCAGCTGAAGGTTCTTCGCCCGGCTTCCAGATCGGCGCGCCGTCGAAATTCGTCGTCGGCACCAGTTCGGTCGTTGATGCCCCGGGATAAAGGCTGTGCCCGGAAGGGTCGCGGTTGGCGTCGATCACATAGCGGTGGAAGGTGGCGTGAACCACGGTCAGGCCGGGGATCAGGTCGCGGTAAAGCTCCTCGATATGCCAGTCGGTGTCGCGCAACACACGGCCTTCGTCATTCAGCCGCGCGGCGATGTCGGGGGGCACATGGGTGCCGACATGCGGCATCCCCAAGACCACCGGGCCATCGCCCTGCGTGATGGTGAAAGGCCTGATCATGCCGGAAGGCCCGGCAGGATATCGGCACCCGCCGCCGCAATCACTTCGCCGGTGGCGATCAGCTCGCCCGCCGACGCCATGTCGTCGCCCATGTAGCGGTCTTCGGCCAGGGGCGCGATGCGTGCACGTACCGCCGCCTTGACCGCCAGCAGGCGCGGGGAAGTCACGTGCGGTGCGCGCAGTTCCACGCCTTGCGCGCCCATCATCGCCTCAACCCCCAGGATCCAGAACAGGTTCTGGGTCATCGGCAACAGACGGCGCGCGCCATGGCAGGCCATCGACACATGGTCTTCCTGATTGGCGCTGGTGGGCGTTGAATCGATCGAGGCGGGGTGCGCCATCTGTTTGTTTTCGCTCATCAAGGCCGCCGTCGTGACCTCGGCGATCATCAGACCTGAATTCAGGCCGGGTTTGGGTGTCAGGAAGCCCGGCAGGCCGTAGCTCAGCGCCGGATCGACCAGAAGTGCTATACGCCGCTGGGCAATCGCGCCGATCTCGGCCACGGCGAGCGCGATCATGTCGGCGGCCAGCGCCACGGGTTCGGCGTGGAAATTGCCGCCCGACACGACCTGACCGTCCGACAGGACCAGCGGATTGTCGGTCGCGGCATTTGCCTCGATCTCCAGCGTGCGGGCGGCCTGGCGCAAAACGTCAAGGCAGGCCCCGTCGACCTGGGGCTGGCACCGCAGGCAATAGGGGTCTTGCACCCGTTCGTCATTTTCAGCATGCGCTGCGCGGATGCCCGAGCCGTCCATCAGTGCGCGCAGCGCGGCGGCCACCTCGATCTGGCCCGCATGGCCGCGCAGCGTGTGGATTTCCTCGATGAAGGGCGCGGTTGATCCCATCGCAGCATCGGTCGACAGGGCGCCGGTGACGACCGCCGATTTCAACGCGCGGATAGCGCGGAAGAGACCCGCCAGCGCCAGTGCCGTCGACACTTGCGTGCCGTTGATCAGCGCCAGCCCCTCCTTGGCCTGAAGCGCCATGGGGGCAAGGCCGACCGAGCGCAGCGCGTCCGCGCCGGGCAGGCGCTTGCCATCCACCATCGCCTCTCCATGGCCAAGTATGACCGAGGTCATGTGGGCCAAGGGTGCCAGATCGCCCGACGCGCCGACCGAGCCTTTTTCCGGGATCACGGGCAGCACGCCTTTTTCAAGCATTCCCTCGATCAACTCGACGAGCGACGGGCGCACGCCAGATGCGCCACGCCCCAGCGACATCAGCTTCAAGGTCATAATCAGCCGCACCACCGCCTCGGGCAGGGGATCGCCCACGCCGCAGCAATGCGACAGGATCAGGTTGCGCTGAAGGGTGGCAACATCCGCGCGGTCGATCTTGATCGACGCGAGTTTGCCAAAGCCAGTGTTCACCCCATAGACGGCCTCGTTCCCAGCCACGACCTCGGCAATGCGGGCGGCGGCGCGGTCGATGGCCGCATGGGCCGACGCCGCGATGCGGATTGGCGTGCCGTTCCAGTAGATCTCTTCCAGATCGGCAAGCGTGACCTGTCCGGGGGTAAGGGTTCGTGTCATGTCAGACCTTCCGTCCTTTGAAGTAGCGGGCGTGGATTGGATTGAAGCCGATGGGGTTGACCAGCTCGGCAGGGCTTTGGGCATTCCAGACCGCGAGATCGGCCGAAAGGCCCGACTTGATCGTGCCGGTTTCATCCGCAAGACCCAGCGCCTTGGCGGCCGCGCCAGTGGCGCCGCGCAGGCATTCGCCCACGGTCAGACCGAACAGGACCGCCCCCATATTCATTGCCATCAGAAGCGAGGTCATGGGGGAAGTGCCGGGGTTTGCGTCGGTCGAAATGGCAATGTCGGCGCCTGCAGCACGCAGGGCCGCAACCGGGGGAAGCTTCGTTTCGCGCAGCATGTAGAAGGCGCCGGGCAGCAGAACCGCCACGGTGCCCGCCGCCGCCATAACCGCCGCATCCGCATCGGTCAGATATTCCAGATGGTCCGCTGACAGCCCGCCGCGCGCCGCAGTCAGGGCCGCGCCGCCCTGCCATGAAAGCTGTTCGGCATGAAGCTTGACCGGCAGGCCAAGGGCTGCGGCCTTGTCGAAGACGCGGGCGATTTCCGCCGGAGTGAATGCCAGATGTTCGCAAAACCCGTCGACCGCATCGACCAGACCCTCGGCGTGGGCTTCCTCAAGCCCCGCCAGCACCACGCGGTCGATATAGGCAGCGCGGTCTTCCTTGTACTCGGGGGGCAGCGCATGGGCCGCCAGCCATGTCGTCTTCACACGCACCGGGCGCAGCCGTTCCAGCGCGCGGGCCGCGCGCAGCATGCGGATTTCCGCCTCGACCGACAGGCCATAGCCAGACTTGATCTCGACCGTGCCGACCCCTTCGCGCAACAGGCTGTCCAGCCGGGGCAGCGCCTGCGCCACCAGATCCTCGACGCTGGCTTCTCGTGTGGCGCGCATCGTCGACACGATGCCGCCGCCTGCGGCCGCAATCTCAGCATAACTCGCCCCTTCAAGGCGCATCTGGAACTCGGTGGCGCGGTTGCCGCCATAGACAAGATGGGTGTGGCAATCGATCAGCGCGGGCGTCACGAGCCGCCCGCCGCAGTCCGTCACCTGCACACCTTCGGGCCGCGCCAACTCCGTGCCTATGGCGGCGATTCGGCCATCCACGATCAGAATGTCACCTTCGATCACCCCGAGGCGGGAAGATTCTCCGGTAAAAATCCGTGCATTCGTCAGAAGTTGGGCGTCTTTTGCGGAGGTCGGCATCACGAAACTCTTTCGCTGTCACTTCATTAAGTATATACATATCGAAGGCAAAAGAAAGCCCCACGATCCAGACGCGGGAGACGGCGATGACGACAGGAATTTTTGCGTCCGAGGCGCTGCTGCCTGATGGATGGGCGCGTGATGTGCGCGTGACGCTGGCAGGGGAAACCATTACTGCGGTTGCCACGGGCAGCACGGCGCAGGCTGGTGATATCCGGGTCGGCGCGCTGGTGCCGGGGATGGCGAACCTACACAGCCATGCGTTCCAGCGCGGGATGGCCGGTCTTGCCGAACGGCGTGGCGCCACGGCCGACAGTTTCTGGACCTGGCGCGAGGTGATGTATCACTTCGCCCTGACGCTGACCCCGGAGGAGGCGCAGGCCGTCGCCGAAATGGCCTATATGGAAATGCTGGAGGCAGGTTTCACGCGGGTGGGGGAGTTTCACTATCTCCACCATGACCGCGATGGCACCGCCTATGCCGACCCGGCCGAGATGTCCTTGCGCATCAT
>DAORUY010000057.1:0-14677 GCA_035433445.1 Paracoccaceae bacterium | reverse complement strand
GCCGGTCAGTTCGCCGTCGCGCCGCCGCTCGTAGGGGCGCATCAGTGCGCCGCCCCACACGCAACTTCGCCGACCTTGCACGCGGGTTTTCCGCCAACTCTGCTGCATCGGGCCCAATGGCGCGCCGGGTGGTCATCACAAAAGCCGGCGCCTCCGCCACACGGGCCGGGGCGTGGCGGCTACCCTGACCTTCCGCACCTGATCGCATCTGCAAGAAGCGCTTCACCACGCGATCCTCCAGCGAATGAAACGTGACAACAGCCAGAAGGCCGCCGGGCTTCAAAGCCCGTTCAGCTGCGGCAAGTCCGGCCTCCAACTGGCCGAACTCATCATTCACCGCGATGCGCAGCGCCTGAAAACTGCGGGTCGCCGGATGGCTTTGGCCCGGCTTGGCACGCGGCAGGCAGCGCTCGATAACAGCGGCCAGTTGCAGTGTCGTCCCGAAAGGTCGCCCGGCGACGATGGCGCGGGCAATACGGCGGGACGCATGCTCTTCTCCATAGTGATAAAGAATGTCGGCCAGATGCCCTTCGGTTGCCCCGTTGACCAGATCGGCGGCAGTGGGGCCATCCGATCCCATGCGCATGTCGAGAGGACCATCCTTCTGAAAGGAAAACCCGCGCGCGCCCTCGTCGATCTGCATGGAGGAGACGCCAAGATCGAGGACGACGCCATCGACAGCCTCGCCCGCCAGTTCGTCCATATCCGAGAAGGTGCCTAGCATCAGGCGCAGTCGGTCGCCATATTCGCCCACCCAGGCTTCGGCCATGCGAAAGACCAGCGGATCACGGTCGATTGCGATCACCTGGTCAGCACCCGCCGCCAGAAGACCCCGCGTATACCCGCCCGCGCCGAACGTGCCGTCAACCCAGGTGCCAGAGACAGGAGCGACCGCCTGTAGGAGCGGTCGCAACAATACCGGGATATGTGGGCGTGTATCAGGCGATTTCGGCTTGGGCAGCGCCATGTCTATCCGCCTTTCCGGGGCGGCAGGAGGCTGCGCGGATCGAAATCTTCGGGGTATTGATCGGCTAGCTTACGGGAGCGGACTCCTGCCTTTTCGGCGTAGGTCTCGGGCTTCCATATCTTGAAATAGTCACCCGCCGAGATGAAGAAGGCCTCTGACGTCAGCCCGACCTTTTCGCGCAAACGCTGCGGCAGGACCAGACGTCCGTCATCGTCGATCTGTGCCTCGAGCGACTGGCCATACATCCGCTCTTCCAAAAGCAGTCGCTCGACCGAACCGCGCTGCATGTCTTCAATCTGCTCATCAATCTCGTGGGTGGCGCGCATCGTATAGACTTCCAGCCAATCCTGCCGGTCATCGCCATAGACGATCACGATGTTGGGGCGCAGGCCATCGCGCCAATCGGGGTCGGACTCCTCGATCACGCGGCGGAACGGAGCGGGGATGGATACGCGACCTTTCGCGTCCACCTTGAATGTCTCCGACCCTCTGAACCTGCGTGCCACCGGCCCGCGCTCCTTTACCTGTCCCTTTGCCGGGGCTTGGCCCCGAAATGACAACGGCGGATCGGGCTGCTGCCACTGCCCGATCCGCCGCCCTCGTTCCCATCACTGGGCCCCATTGCTGGGGTGTGTCCGGCTGCTGCGACCACCTGGGGGGATGTCTGCTCGTCAGAGCGCCGGATCTCTTGGTTCGATGAAGGCGGGTGCCTGTATGAAACCTGACTTTTGCCGTGTGGGGTCTTATTGCCCCCTAGTCTTTGGCCCGTCCTCATCGGTGAGATAAGGGATGCCATGGGATTACATGGGAATCAACAGGAAAGTTTGGGGCCGCCACACTAGATTCAGTGCCAGCCATCACTGAAAAACAAGCTATTGTATCCAAAATGGAACCGAAAAATCCACAAATAGATCAACCATCACAAAACAATACTATATATAGGATCATTCGATTTCCAATCGCACTGCCCACGGTTTCCCAAGTCAAGGCAGCGGT
Source organism: Paracoccaceae bacterium (assembly GCA_035433445.1). Classification (GTDB taxonomy): domain Bacteria; phylum Pseudomonadota; class Alphaproteobacteria; order Rhodobacterales; family Rhodobacteraceae; genus TMP-24. Next base: position 12,714 of record DAORUY010000057.1, on the reverse strand, counting down.
TATCAAAAAAATTCCGGATCAGAACGCCATCCAGCGCTTCCGTGGGGAGAAATAGCTCGGAATCAGTTCGGCGGCACTTTGATTCGTCGCTTCCACCCCTCCGGCATCACGCCCGTCCCATGAAATCCCACAACGAAACTGATAGCCGCCCGACGGAAATCCTCCCGGCGTGCGTGTGAGAGAGAACAATCACACAATCTCAGGAGTTTTCAGATGCCGCCGATCCCTCTGCGGAGCTGGGCGACCTCGTTGGTCATTGCGGCCTTTGCCATGATGGCGGCAACCGGGGCGCTGATGTTCTTTCATGCCGCGCCTGGCCTGTCGAAGGTGCTGCATGAATGGGCGGGCTGGATCTTTCTCGCGGGTGCCGGGGCGCATCTGGCATTGAACTGGCGGGCTTTCACCCTTTACCTGCGGCGCCCCGCGGCGCGGGCGATTCTGGCGGGAGGCACACTCACGCTCGCCCTGTCGATGCTGCCCCTGCAGTCGACAAACGCGCCGGATATCCGCACGACACCTAACAGTCTGTCCGGTGCCGAACTGACGGAACTCGCCGCGATCAGTGGCCAGTCGGATACCGACCTCCCAACCGGACTGACTGACAAAGGCATCAGCGCCACATCGGCCCGCCAGACCGTCGCCGAACTCGCCGGCGGCGACGCAGAGACCGAAATGACCATCCTACAGACCGCCCTGGCCCAGACCGCGCCTTAGGGTTAGGCCATGCCGCCGTCGATCAGGCGGCGAGCGATGCGGCCGTAGGCCTCGGCCACCGGCCCTTCGCCCACCGCAATCGGCGTACCCGCATCCCCCGATAGCCGGACATCCAGCGACAGGGGGATCTCGCCCAGGAACGGGGCGCCCATTTTCGCGGCCTCGGCAGCCACACCGCCATGGCCGAATATATGCGCCTCGTGCCCGCAGTTCGGACAGATGTAGGTCGACATATTCTCGATCAATCCCAGGATTGGGGTTTTGAGTTTGCCAAACATGTCGATGGCCCGGCGCGCATCCAGCAATGCGACATCTTGCGGGGTGGAGACGATGATCGCACCGGTCAGATGGGTTTTCTGACAAAGCGTCAGTTGCACATCACCGGTGCCGGGCGGCAGATCGACGATCAGCACGTCCAGCTCGCCCCAGGCCACCTGCCCCAGAAGCTGCTGAAGCGCGCCCATTAGCATCGGCCCGCGCCAGACCACCGCCTCGTTCTCCTTCAGCATCAAGCCGATCGACATGACCGTGACGCCATGCGCCTTCAAGGGAATGATCGTCTTGCCGTCGGGCGAGGCCGGACGACCGGTAAGCCCCATCATGCGTGGCTGGGACGGGCCGTAGATATCGGCATCCAGAAGCCCGACACGACGCCCCTGCCGAGCAAGCGCCACCGCAAGATTCGAGGACACGGTTGATTTGCCGACCCCACCCTTGCCCGACGCAATAGCAAGAATCCGGTCGACGCCCGTCACCCGTTGCGGCCCGGCCTGTGGCGTGGGATGACCGCCGATCTTGAGGGTCGGCGGGGTCGTCTTCTGCGCTGGCCCATGCGCAGTCAAAAGTGCCGAAACTTGAGAAGCACCAAGGGCGCGCACAGCCGCTTCGGCAGCCTGACGGACCGGCTCCATCCGCCGTGCAAGTTCCGGGTCAGGCGCTTCAATAACGAAACGCACCACTTCGCCATCTACCGTAAGCGCCCGGATAAGGTCGCGCGACACCAGATTGCCGCCGTCCGGCATCATGACCTGCGACAGGCTGGACAGGATCTGATCACGGGTCACATTCATGGCGGATATCCTTCTGGCTATGCATGGCACACTTGGCTGCTCAAAGATCGGGCAGCAAGGGTCAAAAATGCCGCAACCCGCGAATGGCCTGTCTTTACATCACAAAATTGTCATCTGTCTGTTTCCGCAACGTCAAATTAGGTCAGGCATCGTTATGCATTTTCTGCATAGCAGCATTGATCAGACCCGCTATTGTGCAAGCGCAGCATGAATGCCATCTTCATCCCAACAGCACGGAATGACGTGTCAAGAATGAAAGACGAGGCATAAAAATGAATACGATTATCCGCACGAACGCGACGCTCTTTGACCGCATCTCGGCGTTTTTCGCCGGCCTGAACGAAAACCGTCGCCGCTATGGCATTTACCGCCAGACGCTGCGCGAACTCGATGGTCTGAGTGATCGCGAACTGAATGACCTGGGCCTGCACCGCGCCGAAGTGGAGCGTGTCGCGCTGGAAGCAGCCTACGGCAAATAAGAATTTCCCGGCCCTCCTCCTCCCTGGGCCGGAACGGCGGCGACTCACTCATCCCCCCCTGTCGCCGCCATCATTTCCGGGTCACCCGACCCGAACGATTTCGACGCGGACGCTCCTCCCCTTGAGTCCGCGGCGAACAAAGGCGGCACCCCTTCCTCCTCCCTGGGGTGCCGACCTTACCCACGGATCCGGCCCAAGACCGGACAGGTTATGCGCGGCGACCTTCCTCCCTGTCGGACGCGCGCATTCAACGGCGATGGTCCCCTCCTCCTCCCTGGGATCATCGCCGTTTCTGTTTCCAGCCCTCTCTGCCTTGTCGGCCCGCGCGGCTATCGCTAGCCTGCCGCAAACGAGGGGCAGCATGCGCATTTCCATGATATCGGCGGCATTGGTTGCCGCTCTGGTGGGCTACGGCTCGACCATCGCACTGGTCATCGCCGCGGCGCAGGCCCTGGGCGCAACCCCGGCTGAAGCCGCATCCTGGGTTTTCGCAATCTGTCTGGCAAAGGCGGCCGGCAGCGCCCTTCTGGCGGTCTGGACACGCGTGCCGGTGGTGCTGGCCTGGTCAACGCCCGGCGCAGCGCTCATCGCTGCATCGCAGGGCCTGACCATGGCCGAAGGCGTCGGAGCCTTTGTGCTTGCCGGAACGCTCATATTCATGACCGGCCTCATCGGCCCGCTCGGGCGGCTGATCGCCGCGATTCCCTCGGCGATCGCCGCGGCGATGCTAGCGGGGGTACTGCTGCCCTTTTGCCTCAAGCTGGCACCGGCTGCGACGGACAGTCCGGCGCTAATCCTGCCGATGATCGCGGTATTCGCCTTTGTGCGACTTTGGAACCCTGCCTTCGCCGTGCTCGCCGCACTTGCTGCCGGGCTGGCAATGACGTTCGGATATGCCGGCCTTCCCGTCACAGGGCCCTTTGCGCTTCCTGCACTGACCTTTATTCCGCCCGTATGGTCCACCGCCGCACTGATTGGGTTGGGACTGCCGCTCTATCTGGTGACGATGGCTTCGCAAAACCTGCCGGGCTTCGCCGTCCTCAGGGGTGCGGGATATGAACCGCCGGTGAAACAGGCGCTTACTGTCAGCGGGGCAATCTCCGCCGTCGCGGCGCTCTTTGGCGCCCACACGATCAACATGGCCGCCATCACCGCGGCGATCTGCCTGGGTGATGACGTGCATCCCGATCGCAATCAACGCTGGAAGGTCAGCCTCGCCTATGCCGCTGCCTGGGCCGGACTGGGACTGTTCGGTTCGGTGATCTTGGCCCTGCTGGCCACGCTGCCCGCGGACCTGATTGCCGCCATCGTTGGGCTGGCGCTCCTCAATCCCTTGATCGGGGCGCTCAGCGGGGCTTTCGTCTCTGTGGAAACCCGCTTTCCCGCCGCGGTGACCCTTATCGTCACCGCCTCCGGCGTCAGCGCCTTTGGCATCGGTGCTGCGTTCTGGGGGTTGGTCGCAGGCCTTGCTGCCCTTCTCCTCGACCACCTGCGCACCTGAGACAGGGGCAGAATCCTCCAGCGGGGATATTGGGGCCAGAATGAAACGATGGCCTTCATTCTGGCCCAAATATCCCGGGGGTCAGAGGGGGCAGAGCCCCCTCGCCGCTCAGAAGGGCACGTCGTCGACCTGATCGGCGGCGATGACAAACCCCGCGACCACATGTTTCACACCGGCCTTGTCAAAGGCGATTTCCAGCTTGTCGCCTTCGATCCCCTCGACAGTGCCGTAACCGACCTTCTTATGAAAAACCCGGTCGCCTTCCGTAAAGGCCGAAACGGCATCAAGGTCGATCAGCTGGTTGCGCGCCTCGCGCGGTTGGCCCAGGCCGCGCACCTGAACCCGGTCCTGCATCCGTTTCCAGCCCGGTGAGTTATAGACGTCGGCCTTGGTCGCGCGTTCCTCGATCCCGCTTGCGACGGTGCGCGGCGCGGCGGCCCCGAAACCGCCACCATAAAGGCCGGGCGGAGTCAGCACTTCTATATGCTTTGCTGGCAACTCATCGATGAAGCGCGACGGCAGCGCGGATTGCCACTGGCCATAGACACGGCGGTTCCCGGCAAAGGAAATCGTGCACAGTTCTTCGGCGCGGGTGATGCCGACATAGGCAAGACGGCGCTCCTCCTCCAGCCCTTTCAGGCCGGATTCGTCCATGCTGCGCTGGCTCGGGAACAGCCCATCCTCCCAACCGGGCAGGAAGACTACGGGAAATTCCAGCCCCTTGGCGGCATGAAGGGTCATGATCGTGACCTTTTCCTCCGCCTCCTCGCTTTCATTGTCCATGATCAGCGCGACATGTTCGAGAAAGCCCTAAAGATTGTCGAACTGTTCCAGTGCCTTCACGAGTTCCTTCAGATTTTCCAGACGCCCCGGCGCCTCGGGCGTCTTATCGTTTTGCCACATCTCGGTATAGCCGCTCTCCTCCAGGATCATCTCGGCCAGTTCGATGTGATTGTAGCCGGGCGCAAGCGTCGCCCGGTGCCAGCGGTCGATTCCGTCGACAAAAAGCCTGAGCTGCCCCGCGCCCTTGCCACCAAGGCCGCCGGAAGCCACCAGATAGCGCGCGCCTTCCAGAAGGCTGACGCCATCTTCCCGTGCCTGCCTCTGGATCGCCTGCACTGCCTTGTCGCCCAGCCCCCGCTTGGGGACATTCACCACCCGTTCGAAGGCCAGATCATCCTCGGGCGAACAGGCCAGGCGGAAATAGGCCATCGCATCGCGGATTTCCTGCCGCTCATAGAAGCGCGGGCCGCCGATTACCCTGTAAGGCAGCCCGATGGTTAGGAACCGGTCCTCGAACGCGCGCATCTGATGGCTGGCGCGCACGAGAATCGCCTGATGGTCAAGGCTAACCGGGTCGAGGTGACGGGTGCCGCGGCGCACGGCCTCGATCTCCTCGCCGATCCAGCGGGCTTCTTCCTCGCCGTCCCAATGGCCGATCAGGCGCACCTTCTCGCCGCCCGTCGCCTCGGTCCAAAGCGTCTTGCCCAAACGACCGGCGTTGGCAGCGATCAGGCCAGATGCGGCGGCGAGGATATGTTCAGTCGAACGGTAGTTCTGCTCCAGCCGGATCACCTTGGCGCCGGGGAAGTCCTTTTCGAACCTGAGGATGTTGCCAACCTCGGCCCCGCGCCAGCCGTATATCGACTGGTCGTCATCACCGACGCAGCAGATGTTCTTGTGGGCGGCAGCCAAGAGGCGCAGCCACAGATATTGGGCGACGTTCGTATCCTGATATTCATCGACCAGAATATAGCGAAACCAGCGCTGATATTGTTGCAAGACATCAGGATGGGCCTGAAAGATCGTGACGCAATGTAGCAGCAAATCGCCAAAATCGCAGGCATTCAGTGTGCGCAGCCGATCCTGATAGGCCGCGTAAAGCTCCGATCCCCGATAGTTGAAGGCAGCCGCATCTGCTGAAGGCACCTTCTCCGGTGCCCAGGCACGGTTTTTCCAGCCGTCGATCAGCCCGGCCAATTGCCGCGCGGGCCAACGTTTTTCGTCGATGTTCGCGGCTGCGATCAATTGCTTCAACAGCCGGATCTGATCGTCAGTGTCCAGAATGGTGAAGTTCGACTTCAGGCCCACCAGCTCAGCATGACGGCGCAGAATTTTCACGGATACCGAATGGAAGGTGCCCATCCAGGGTAGCCCCTCGACCGCCTGCCCCAAGAGGCGGCCCACCCGTTCCTTCATTTCGCGCGCGGCCTTGTTGGTGAAGGTCACGGCGAGGATTTCGTTCGGGCGCGCTTTGCCCATCGACAACAGGTGCGCGATGCGCGCGGTCAGGGCACGGGTCTTGCCCGTTCCCGCGCCCGCCAGCATCAGGACCGGACCGTCCAGCGCCTCGACCGCGGCACGCTGCGCGGAGTTCAGCCCGTCCAGGTAAGGGGTTGCGCGTGCGGCCATCGCCCGCTGCGACAACGGCACAGCGGCGGCAATAGCATCATTTTCGTCAAACTGGCTCATGGCCAGACCATAACGATGCGGAAGCAGAAGTTAAAGAACTGTTCTTCTATTGTTCGCCTGCTGCGCAGCCGTTCCCCCAGGACGTGATTCATGCGCCATATGCCGCTTTCGGGCCGTCTGTTGCAAAAGTTTGAACCAGTCCCCGCTCGCCACTTGCGCTGCGTCGCAGCATGCCTAAAGTGCGCTGCGCGATCAGGGGGGGACCGATGGCCGAATTCCGCAAGATCCTAGTGGCAAACCGGGGCGAGATAGCAATCCGCGTGATGCGAGCGGCGACTGAACTCGGCAAGCGAACCGTCGCCGTCTATGCCGAAGAGGACAAGCTCAGCCTGCACCGCTTCAAGGCCGATGAAGCTTACCGTATCGGCGAAGGATTGGGGCCGGTTCAGGCCTATCTGTCGATAGACGAAATCATCCGCGTGGCCCGCGAATGCGGGGCGGACGCAATTCATCCGGGCTATGGCCTTCTGTCGGAAAACCCCGATTTTGTTGAGGCCTGCGCTGCGAACGGCATCACCTTCATCGGACCCAAGGCTGAAACGATGCGCGCCCTTGGCGACAAGGCCAGCGCCCGGCGCGTGGCGGTTGAGGCGGGCGTGCCGGTCATTCCGGCGACCGAAGTGCTGGGTGACGATATGAAGGTCATCAAGAAACAGGCAGCGGCCGTCGGCTATCCCCTGATGCTCAAGGCCTCGTGGGGCGGCGGTGGGCGCGGGATGCGCCCGATCCAGTCTGAAGACGAGCTGGAGACGAAGGTCCGCGAGGGCAGGCGCGAGGCGGAAGCGGCCTTTGGCAACGGCGAGGGCTATCTGGAAAAGATGATCCTGCGGGCCCGCCACGTCGAGGTGCAGATCCTTGGCGACCAGATGGGCAATATCTACCACCTGTACGAGCGTGACTGCACCGTCCAGCGCCGCAACCAGAAGGTCGTCGAACGCGCGCCCGCCCCCTATCTGACCGAGGAACAACGGGCCGAGATTTGCGAGTTGGGTCGCCGCATCTGCGCGCATGTAAATTACGAATGCGCGGGCACGGTCGAATTCCTGATGGATATGGATTCGGGGAAATTCTACTTCATCGAAGTGAACCCTCGCGTGCAGGTCGAACATACCGTCACCGAACAGGTGACGGGCATCGACATCGTCCAGGCCCAGATCAAGATCGCCGAAGGCAAGACGCTGGCGGACGCGACAGGCGTGGCCAGTCAGGCCAACGTGCGGCTGAATGGCCATGCGATCCAGTGCCGGATCACCACCGAAGACCCGCTGAACAATTTCATCCCCGACTATGGCCGGATCACCGCCTACCGCGAGGCGACGGGGGCGGGCATCCGGCTGGACGGCGGCACCGCCTATTCGGGCGCGGTCATCACCCGCTATTACGATTCGCTTCTGGTCAAGATCACTGCCTGGGCGCAGACGCCAGACCAGGCCATCGTGCGGATGCGGCGGGCCCTGTCGGAATACCGGATCCGGGGGGTTGCGACCAACATCGCCTTTGTCGAGAACCTTCTGAAGCATCCGACCTTCCTTGCGAACGAATGCACGACCAAGTTCATCGACACAACGCCGGACCTGTTTGCCTTCAAGAAGCGCCGGGACCGCGCAACAAAGATCCTGATCTACATTTCGGACATTACGGTGAACGGTCACCCCGAAACCGTCGGGCGTCCGAAGCCGTCTGCCGAAGCACGCAAGGCTCGCGCGCCAAAGCCAACCAAGGCCCCCCTTCCGGGCACGCGCGATCTGCTGCTGTCCAAGGGGCCGCAGGCCGTGGCCGATTGGATGGCGGGCCAGAAGAAGCTCTTGTTGACCGATACGACCATGCGCGATGGTCACCAATCGCTCCTGGCGACACGTATGCGGTCTATCGACATGATCAAGGCGGCACCGGCCTATGCCGCGCATCTGCCCGAACTTTTCAGCGTGGAATGCTGGGGCGGCGCCACCTTTGATGTCGCTTACCGCTTTTTGCAGGAATGCCCGTGGCAGCGCCTTCGCGACCTGCGCAAGGCCATGCCAAACGTCATGACCCAGATGCTGCTGCGCGCGTCGAACGGCGTGGGCTATACCAACTATCCCGACAATGTGGTTCGGTTCTTCGTAAAACAGGCAGCCGAAACAGGCATCGACGTATTCCGGGTGTTCGATTCCCTTAACTGGGTCGAGAATATGCGCGTCGCGATGGACGCTGTGATCGAGCAGGAAAAGGTCTGCGAGGCGGCGATCTGCTATACCGGCGACATCCTGAACCCCGACCGCGCGAAATACGACCTGAACTATTATGCCCGTATGGGCCGGGAACTGAAGGCCGCAGGCGCGCATGTGCTGGGTCTGAAGGATATGGCGGGACTTCTGAAGCCCGCCGCAGCGCGCATTCTGATTAAGGCGCTCAAGGAAGAAGTCGGTCTGCCAATCCATTTCCACACGCATGACACATCGGGCATCGCCGGGGCGACGATCCTGGCGGCGGCGGATGCCGGGGTGGATGCGGTCGATGCAGCGATGGACGCCTTCAGCGGCGGAACATCACAGCCCTGCCTCGGCTCGATCGTCGAAGCCTTGGCCCACACTGACCGCGACACCGGCCTCGACATCAAGGCGATCCGTCAGATTTCCAACTATTGGGAAGCGGTGCGCCATCAGTACAAGGCGTTCGAATCGGGGCTCGAAGCGCCTGCGTCGGAAGTCTATCTGCACGAAATGCCGGGTGGCCAGTTTACCAACCTCAAGGCCCAGGCGCGGTCGCTGGGGCTGGAGGATCGCTGGCACGAGGTTGCGCAGGCCTATGCCGATGCCAACCAGATGTTTGGTGATATCGTCAAGGTCACGCCCTCGTCCAAGGTGGTTGGGGACATGGCGCTGATGATGGTGGCCCAGAACCTGACGCGTGATGAGGTCGAAGATCCGAGTGTGGACGTGGCCTTCCCGGACTCGGTCGTCGACATGCTGAAGGGCAATCTTGGTCAGCCCCCCGGCGGTTGGCCGGACAAGATCGTGCAAAAGGTCCTGAAGGGCGAAAAGCCATCCACCGAGCGGCCTGGTCAACATATGGCCCCGATCGAGCTGGAAACGATCCGCAACAAATTGTCCTCCGAACTCAATGGGTTCGCCGTCGATGATGAAGACCTAAACGGCTACCTCATGTATCCCAAGGTCTTCCTCGACTATATGGGCCGCCATCGCCAGTATGGCCCGGTCCGTACGCTGCCGACGCCCACGTTCTTCTACGGCATGCAGCCGGGCGAAGAAATCTCGGTCGAGATCGACCCCGGCAAGACGCTGGAAATCCGACTTCAGGCTGTGGGTGAGACGGACGAGACTGGCGAAGCGAAAGTCTTCTTCGAACTCAACGGTCAGCCGCGCGTCATTCGCGTGCCGAACCGAGCTGTCAAAGCGAAGACTGCGAGTCGCCCCAAGGCGCAGGAAGGCAACCCCCTGCATATCGGCGCACCGATGCCTGGTGTCGTCGCCTCTATCTCCGTTCTGGCGGGGCAGAAGGTCAATGCGGGCGACATGCTTCTGACGATCGAGGCGATGAAGATGGAAACCGGCCTGCATGCCGACCGGGCCGGCACCGTCAAGGCACTGCATGTGACGCCCGGCGCCCAGATCGACGCCAAGGATCTGCTGGTGGAGTTCGAGGGCTAACCGAGATCCGGTCAGCCCCCAGCGCAATTTGATCGACCGCAGCAAGACGAGGCGCGATGTGCAAAGCCACCGTCTGACCTATCCGCTGGCCTTCGCCTCTGGCGGGCTGCTGACGCTGATGGTGCTCTTCAACGGCCAATGGGCAAAGGACGGGACCGCCCTTTTTGCATCATGGATGGCCCATGGAACCGGGACGCTGGCTGCCCTGCTGTTTTTGGCGGTCCTTAGGCCAGGCAAGACCAATGGGGTGGCGCGGCCACCCTTCTGGGCCTATTTCGGCGGGCTTTCCGGCGCATTGACCGTGATGCTGACCTCAACGGCCGTGAACAGCCCGCTGGCCCTGTCAGGAACGCTCGCGCTCGGGCTGGTCGGGCAGGCCGCATACAGCCTGATGGCCGACAGGTTTGGCTGGTTCGGCCTGCCGCGCCGCGCCGTCGATGCACAGCAGATCATCGCCTTCGGCCTTGTGCTGGTCGGCGGCCTGATCCTGATCTTCGCAGAAGGGGTCTGAGATGCTGGGATCGGCCATTTTTGCAACATTGGGTGGGGTTCTGGTTGGAGTCAGCCGGTCGGTGAACGGGCGTCTGGCGCTTGCGACTTCCGCGCTCAGTGCCTCGTTCTGGAACCATCTGATCGGATTCCTATTTCTGTCGGCACTTGCGCTATTGTGGCGGGGGCTGATGCCGGACCACTGGCCTGACGCGCCGCCGACCGCCTGGGCGGGCGGCACCATCGGGGTCCTCTTTGTGGCGGCGGGCAGTTGGCTGATCGCCCGGATCGGGGCCGCGGCAACGGCGATGCTGGTGATCGCCGGGCAGATGATTTCAGGTGTCGCGCTGGATATGGCTATGGGCCGAGTCGAGGGACTCTGGGTCAAGGCGCTGGGTGTGGCGCTGATATTGGGCGGGATGGCGGTGCAGAGGCGGCGGTAGCCGCGCCGTCCGCCCAACCACCACGATATGCGCTGCCTGGGCTTTCGCTTCCTTGCATCGAACGATTTGGAAATTGGTATCCTAAATCACAGCACCATGATACGAATTACGAAGTTTGTGGAGGTGTTGTTATGTTTATGAAGAGGTTACTGGCTTTCGCTCTGACTCTGTGTGCGGTGTCTGAAACTGCGGAAGCCAATACGATCAACCAGCTCACGCGTTATCTGAACATCACTCTGGATCTGCCAGGCCAGCCGGTTATTCCGGTGACATACATTTTCAGCAACTTCGATGCGGGCGCGCCTTCATCCGCTGTGCTTTTGCGTAACCAGTGGTTTTTCCCGAACCCCGTGATCCACGGCACCTGGAGTTCGACGACCTATTGGTGGAGCGGGACTCTTTCACCGACAAAAGTGACCGCCGCCGACTATATCCTCAGTGGTAGCCTGTCATTCGATGCGCCAAATGGAATGGCCAATCTGACCTTTGGTCCAAACCACATCTGGACTTGCAGTGGCGATTGCGTCCTGTATGCGTTTTGGCCGCCAACTGGCCAATTCATACCCTCATCTATCTCTCTGACCAGCGGAACCTACTCATCCTACGAACTTCCTCTACCGGCTACGGGCGGCATGGCCATCATTAGCGTGGGTGCATTGTTCGCCCTGTTCGGCAGAAGTTCGCGCCGAAACAAGAGCCGTGCCGCCGCCTAAAACCGTTCGAAAAATGATTGCAGATTTTGTAGCCGGTCAGGCAGCAGATAAGTGCATAGCGTCTGTATGACGGTTTTTGATCATGTGCTTTTCGATCGCCCGCCAATGGCTGCCTGAGGCGTCGGGGATATTGCGCCCCGCCGTTCAGACCCCATCACGTGATCGAAAGACCGCCTTTAGTTCCTCCACCTCGAGCGTGACATCGCAGACCTCCGGGGCCTGATCCCGCGACAGAGCAACGCGGCAAAGAAGGCGTTCATCAGGTCCGCGACAAAGCCGCGCCCACGGCCCGCGCAAAACGCCCGGTGATCGCCGCCCGGCCAAGATGGGTGCCTTCATGCACAAGATGGCGGCCAGCCGCCCAGACATCGGCGACAGCAACATCGGTTCCGAAAACCCAGCGGTCGAGTGTTCGGTCTGCCCCACCCGGCAGGCCAAGCCGGTCCTGCAGCGCCACCAGATCGGCGGGGGCGCCAACCGCAAGTTCGGGCGCTGGCGCCGCAAGCGCCTGCGCGCCCCCGGCCAGCGCGGCGGAAAGAAGCGCCCGCCCGGTCGACCCTTCGCCCATCGACAGCACATTGCGCTGCCGGTGAAACAGTCTTTGACCATATTCAAGCAGCTTGAGTTCTTCGCGCACCGAAATCTCGACATTACTGTCGCTGCCCACCCCGATCCGGCCGCCCAGCGACAGGAACTGTTCGGCGGGGAACAAGCCATCGCCCAAGTTGGCCTCGGTCAGCGGGCAAAGGCCAACCACCGCGCCGCTGGCGGCGATGGCCTTTGTCTCAGTGTCGGTCAGGTGGGTCGCGTGGATCAGACACCAGTGCCGGTCAACCGGGAAGTGCGCCATCAGCCGTTCTACCGGGCGCTGCCCGGACGCGACAATGCAATCCTCGACCTCGCGCGTTTGTTCGGCGATGTGGATATGGATCGGGCCATCGCCATAGGCGGCAACGAGCGCGTGCAGTTCTCCCTCCGTCACCGCCCTGAGACTGTGGGGCGCGATCCCCAGCCGGTCGAGCGGGCGGGTCATCGCGGCGCGTGCGCCCTCCATCAGTCGCGCGAAGGCGTCGAGATCGTGGAGGAAACGCCGTTGGCCGGGATTGGGGGCTTTGCCGCCAAAATCGGAATGGGCATAGAACACCGGCAGATGGGTCAGGTTGATCCCCGTGGCCCCGGCGGC
>DAORUY010000056.1:0-14701 GCA_035433445.1 Paracoccaceae bacterium | reverse complement strand
AAGTCGTCGACCTTGGCATCAACAATCCGGTCGAGAAATATCTGGACGCGCTGGAAAAGGAAGAGGCCGACATCCTCGGCATGTCCGCGCTCCTGACCACCACCATGCCTTACATGAAGGTCGTGATCGACACGATGAAGGAAAAGGGCATGCGCGAGAATTTCATCGTTCTGGTGGGCGGCGCCCCCCTGAATGAAGAATTCGGTCGTGCCATCGGTGCGGACGCCTATTGCCGTGACGCTGCTGTCGCCGTGCAGACCGCCAAGGACATGATGGCGCGCAAGCACAATTCGCTCGCGGGCTGACCCGGACCGACGTTTGATCTGAAAGCCCCGGGTCACTGATCCGGGGCTTTTCATTTTCGCCCCCTGCCCCTTGGCAAAAGTCCATCGCGGGGCCAGATTGATGAAAACGCGCGAGGCACCATGACCCCTCCTGGCCTGAAAACCGCCTTTCTGGTTCTGACCGTCATCTTGATGGCCGCCGCGACCATCAGCCTGGCGATGAAGGTCGCGGGCGAGGTGATGCCCTGGTGGATGGCCGCGCTTGGGCCGATCCTGTTGGGTTTGGTGGTCTGGTCACACTGGCGGGGGCGGTCGTCCTGACATGCTGACCGATGATCAACTGACCGAAGCGGGCCTGCCCCCTGAACAGGCGGGCAGAATTCTTCTGATTGCCTGCGGGGCACTGGCGCGGGAAATCCTTGATCTGAAGGCGGCGAACGGCTGGTCGCATCTTGACCTGACCTGTCTGCCCGCGAACCTGCATCTTTATCCCGACAAGATCACCGGCGCGGTCGAGGAGGCGGTGCTGAAACACCGCGCCGACTATGACGGGATCTTCATCGTCTATGCCGATTGCGGCACCGGCGGCATGTTGCAGGCCAAATGCGCCGAGCTGGGGGTCGAGATGGTGGCCGGACCCCATTGTTATTCCTTCTTCGAAGGCAATCAGGCCTTTGCGGCCCATGAAGAAATGACCGCCTTTTACCTGACCGATTTTCTGGTGCGCCAGTTCGATGCCTTCGTGTGGAAACCCCTGGGGCTCGACCGGCATCCCGACCTGCGCGACATGTATTTCGGCAACTACGAAAAGCTGGTCTATCAGGCACAGACCGATGATCCCGCGCTGGACGCCAAGGCGCGCGATTGTGCCGCGCGGCTCGGGCTGGCCTATGAGCGGCGCCTGACGGGTTATGGCGATCTGACGGGCGCGCTGGCGCGGCTCTAGCCCAGGGTCGCCGCTTCCGTGGCCAGCTTGCGGATCCGCTCGACCATCGCCCGGACGCCGTTGGAGCGCTGCGAGGACAGATGCTCATCCAGCCCAAGGCGCTTCAATTCCGCCGTCGCGTCGACCTTCAGCACATCGCCCGCCGCCAACCCCGCATAAAGCGCATGTAGGACCGCAATCAGGCCACGCACGATCAACGCATCGCTGTCGCCCTGAAAATCGAACCGCGCACCGCCCCCCTGCCCTTCGATCCGGGGCAGAATCCAAACCTGGCTCGCACAGCCATCGACCTTGGTCGCGGGCACATGGAAGGCAGCGTCCATGGCGGGCATCGCCTTGCCCAGCTCGATCACATGGCGGTAGCGGTCTTCCCAATCGTCCAGGAAGGCAAATGTATCGGCAATGTCTTCAAAGGCCTCGGTGGCCATGATCTTCTCCGCTCGCAGCGCGCCCCAAGACCTAGTGCGTCGAACGGCAAAGGTCCAGCACCCGCCCCTTTTCACGCGCCTCTGAATGGGCTACCCAGTTTCTACCGAGAAGGAGCCAGCCCATGCACCGCCGCACTGTCGTTCTTGCCACTTTCGCCCTGCCTCTGGCATTGACGGGCTGCGGACGGATCCGGGAAAGCCGGCTCAATCCGCTGAACTGGTTCGGACGCGCGCGGCGCAACCGCACGGCAGCGACCCTCAGCCCGATCGAGGCGGCGGACGGGCGGCTTTTGATCCGCGAAGTCACTGAGCTTCAGGTGGAAAAATCCCAAGGTGGTGCGATCATCCGCGCGGCTGGCCTGCCGCCGACCCAGGGTTGGTGGAAGGCTGAACTTGTCTCGGAAACACGCGGTCGCCCGGATGAAGACGGGGTTCTGACCTACCGCTTCCTGGTCTATCAGCCGCTTGGGCAGACCCGCGTGTCGACACCGCAATCGCGGCGCCTGACGGCGGCGGTCTTCCTGTCGGACATCAAGCTGGAAGCCATCACCCGCATCGTGGTGCAGGGCGAGACGAACAGCCTGTCAAGCAACCGCTGAGACGGATCAGATCTGCACGACCCGGACGGCGCCACCCGCTGCTGACAGGGCGATCTCACCCCGGCACAGGCGCAAGGCATCCTCGCCGAACACTTCGCGGCGCCAGCCGTGCAGCATCGGCATGTCGCGCTGACCGGCTGACAAAGCGTCCAGTTCGGACGCCGCCGCGATCAGCTTCGGCGCAACACCTGCTTCCTCTGACTTGGCCTTCAAAAGCACGCGCAGAAGGTCGGCCAAAGCCGTATTGACCTGCAATTGTTCGCGCGACAGGTCGGGCTTGGGGAAATCTTCGGGCTTCATTTCCATCCCGGCGCGCACCGCGGCCAGAATCCCGTCGGCAATGTCAGGCTTGCGCCCTTCGCGCAGCAAAAGCCGCGACCGGCCAAGTTCTTCCACCGTCGTCGGGCGGGTCGAGGCCAGTTCCAGCAGCGCATCATCCTTGTAGATGCGGCTTCTGGGCACATCGCGGGTCTGGGCATACTCTTCGCGGAAGCGTGCAAGTTCCTTGACCAGCGCCATGAACCGGCCCGACGTGGTGCGGGTACGCACCTTTTCCCAGGCATCCTCGGGGCGGGTAATATAGGTCTCGGGGTCCAGAAGGATACCGAGCTCCTCCTCCACCCATTTCTGGCGACCGGTGCGCGCCAGTTCGCGGCTCAGATGTTCATAGATGATGCGCAAATGGGTGACATCGGCCTGCGCATAGGTCAGCTGCGCATCCGACAAGGGCCGACGGGACCAATCCGTAAAGCGCGAGGATTTATCCAGATTTTCCTTCGCGATCTTCTTGACCAGCGTCTCATAACCCACCTGTTCGCCGAAGCCGCAGACCATGGCAGCGACCTGCGTATCAAACAGCGGCACCGGGAAGACCTTGCCCTCGACAAAGAAAATTTCCAGATCCTGCCGGGCGGCATGAAAGACCTTGACCGTCCCTTCATGGCGGAAAAGCTCGTAAAGCGGCTCCAGAGACAGGCCCTCGGCCAACGGATCGACCAGCACCGCCGGGCCATCCTTGGCGGGCGGCAGCGCCATCTGGATCAGACAGAGCTTCGAATAATAGGTGCGCTCGCGCAGAAATTCGGTGTCGATCGTCACATATGGCTTGGTGCGGGCCTCGGCGCAAAACTGTGCCAGCTCTTCGGTTGTTTTTATTGTTGGCATCACTGTCCTGCAGCTTGCGGGTTCATCCCGCCGGTTTTGGTGATAGGTCACGCGCATTCGGTTGGAAAGGCAAGGGCGCGCAAACCGGCCGGATTGTTGCGCAACTGCTGCGGGTTTTGCGGGATTTGCGCGCTTTGTCCCGATGATTCGGCCCGAACAGCGCCCTAAAGATCCGGCACTTCAAAGATAAAGTGTCGTGCGATCGCCCATGGCAACACGGCGCAAGACCGCCGGATAGAGCTGATGTTCCCGGACCAGCACGCGCGCTGCCAGGGCATCGGGCGTGTCCTCCGCCAGAACCGGCACCCGCGCCTGCCCCAATATCGGCCCATCATCCAGCACCGGCGTCACCTCATGTACCGTGCAACCGGCCTCCGCATCGCCCGCCGCGATGGCGCGCTCATGGGTATGAAGACCCGGATATTTGGGCAAAAGCGAGGGGTGGATGTTCAAAAGCCGCCCTCGAAACAGCGCGACAAACTGCGGGGTCAGAACCCGCATGAAGCCGGCAAGGCAGATGATATCGGGCCGCGCCAGCAGAAGATGGGCCGAAAGCGCATCCTCGAACCCGGCGCGATCCTTGCCGAAAGGTCGGTGGTCGACGGCCACGGTCGGAATGCCCAGCATCTGCGCCCGACAAAGCCCTGATGCGGCGGGATCGTTCGAGGCGACCAGAACCGGCCGCGCCGGATGGTCCCCCTTCATGCTGGCGGCCAACGCCACCATGTTCGAGCCACCCCCGGAAATCAGGATGGCGACCCGTTTCACAGAAGGCGCCCCTTGTACTGCACGCCCTCGCCCCGGATCACGCGGCCCATGGGCACGACCGTTTCGCCCTGCTCGCCCAGAAGGGCCGCAATTTCTCCGGCCCGGTCGGCGGCCACGACCAGCATCATGCCGATGCCGCAGTTGAAGGTTTTCAACAACTCCGGCTCAGACATGCCCGCCGTCTCGGCCAGCCAGCGGAAGACCGGCGGCAAAGTCCAGCCTGAAAGGTCGATCTCGCAGGCCATCCCGTCTGGCATCACCCGCGGCGGGTTTTCGGTCAGCCCGCCCCCGGTGATATGGGCCAGCCCATGCACGCCCCCTGCCCGCACCGCCGCCAGCGCCTGTTTCACATAAAGCCGCGTCGGCGCCAGAAGGGCTGCGCCCAACGTGCCGCCGCAAAAAGGCGACGGCGCGTCCCATCCAAGGCCCGAGAGTTCCACCACCTTGCGCACGAAGGAATAGCCGTTCGAATGCACCCCGTCCGAAGCGAGGCCCAAAAGCACGTCGCCCTCGCTCACCCCTTGCGGCAGGTCGCCCCCCCGCTCCATCGCGCCCACGGCGAAACCAGCAAGGTCGAAATCGCCCTTATGATACATGCCCGGCATTTCCGCCGTCTCGCCGCCAATAAGCGCACAGCCCGAGGATTCGCAGCCCCGCGCGATCCCGTCGATGATGCGCGCGGCCTCATCGACGTTCAATTTGCCGGTCGCGAAATAATCGAGAAAGAACAGGGGCTCCGCACCCTGGCAAACCAAGTCGTTCACGCACATGGCGACCAGATCAATGCCGATCGTATCCACATTGCCGGTGTCGATGGCGATCCTGAGCTTGGTGCCCACCCCATCGGTCGCCGCGACCAGAACCGGGTCGTGATAGCCGGCGGCCTTCAGGTCAAACAGCGCTCCGAACCCGCCCAGCCCGGACATCGTGCCGGGGCGCTGGGTGCGTTGTGCGGCCGGTTTGATCCGCTCCACCAGCGCATTGCCCGCGTCAATATCAACGCCCGCATCCGCATAGGTCAGGCCGTTTTTCTGCTCGCTCATCGGTTTGCGGTCCCCAGCATCCAGACAGGTGGCTTTTGGTTGGGCTTAGGACAATGTGCGGGAAATGAAAAGGGCCGCGCGGCGAATGCGCGCGGCCCTTAGGATGATCAAAGCGCGAATTGCCAGGGTGCCTGCGTATAGCGATACCCCCCGCCATCCCGGTCGACATATCCCACGCCCGGGAAATCGAGATGCATACCCGCCACCGCGAACCCTTCGGCGGCGGCGCGCTCAAAGATCATCCGCCGGGTCTGGCGCGCACGATCGAGGTCGGCATCAAAACTGATCGACCAGTCGGGTTGATCGAACTGGAACCCCGGCATGTGAACAAGATCGCCCCAGATCAGCAACTGCTGACCACCGTCGCTCAGCATCAACCCGGTATGGCCAGGGGTATGGCCGGGCAAAGGCAAGGTCATCAGACCCGGTGCGATCTCGGTCTCGCCAGAAAACTCCCGACGCGCCTGCGCATAGGGCGCGCTCAGCCCGCGCGAGACGGTCTTCCTTCAGGCCCTGCTGCGCGCCTTTGACGCCACCCCCGGCCTCAGCGTCACCGGCGCCGCGCGCCACTGGGTCGGGCTGACGGGAGACTGAGCGCGCGTCTTGACCTCCGCCGCCGAACCGCCTACCGATGGCCCCGGCTGGGCCTGTAGCTCAATGGTCAGAGCAGGGCGCTCATAACGCCTTGGTTGGGGGTTCGAGTCCCTCCGGGCCTACCATTCCCGCCGATCCTTGCAATAACGCGGTTATATCCCCGACGTCAGCCGTTCGGTCCGGGCTTCGCGGGGCTTTCCGCCTTCTTCTGCCAGCGCCCGCTTTCCTCGCTCCAGTAGATCGCGGCCAGCCCCGCGCCCGTGAGCGCCCGCCACTGGGATCGGGCGCGTTCGACCGCCGCCCCGTCATTGCCGTCAAAAAGAATACAGCCGCGCTCCGCCGCCTGAAGGGCTGTGATCTCCAGATCCGCGCCGCCGACCGACATCAGGCAAGCCCGTGCATCGGGCAGCACGCCGCCTGCGATCAGGATCGGTTGCAGATTGTCATGCGGCCCGCCCGCCAGCCCATGCGGCACGAACCCTTCCTCGCTCACGACCCACAGCCGCTGATCCAGCCCTTCGGCCTGCGTCTGATCGGGGGCCACGACCCCCACCTGCCAGCCGCGCTCCAGGGCCTTTTCGGCAATCGCCACCAGGGCCACTTCCGGGGCGGAGCGGGTGAGGTGATAGAAATGAACCTCGCCCATTATTCCATCAGGTCGCGGATCAGCCGGTCGAGTGTCATCACCCCCCAGCCCGACGCGGTTTTCGGCCCGACCAACGTCTGTTCGGTCGCGGGCAAGGCCACGCCCGCGATGTCGATGTGACACCAGGGGGTTTCATCCTTCACGAACCGCTTCAGGAACTGCGCGGCGGTGATCGACCCCGCCGACCGGCCACAGGAATTGCGCATATCAGCGATATGGCTTTTCAGGATCGCGTCATAGGCGGGCGACAAAGGCATCCGCCAGGCGCCTTCGCCTTCCGCCGCCGCCGCCTTCAGAAGCGCCGCGCAAAGCGTATCATCATTGGAAAAGACGCCCGCATTCTCATGACCCAGCGCCACAACGATCGCCCCGGTCAACGTGGCCAGATTGATCATGCCGCGCGGCTTGAACCGTTCTTGCGCATACCAAAGCACGTCGGCCAGCACGAGCCGCCCTTCGGCATCGGTGTTGATCACCTCGATCGTGTCACCCTTCATCGACTTCACGACATCGCCCGGCCTTTGCGCCCGACCGTCAGGCATATTCTCGACGATCCCCACCAACCCCACGACATTGGCCTTGGCTTTGCGCAAGGCGAGAGTCCGCATCACCCCCGCGACAACGCCCGCGCCGCCCATGTCCATGGTCATGTCCTGCATGCCTTCGGCAGGTTTGATCGAAATGCCGCCGGTATCGAACACCACGCCCTTGCCGACCAGTGCGAACGGCGCCTCTTTCTTCGCCCCACCTCGCCATTGCATTACCACGACCTTCGAGGGGCTTTCCGACCCCTGCCCCACGCCCAGAAGCGCCCGCATACCCAGTTTGGACAGCTCTGATTCTTCCAGAATCTCGACCTCCAGCCCCAGTTCCTGCATGGCGGCCAGCCGCGCCGCAAAATCGCTGGTGGTCAGCACATTGGCGGGTTCATTGACCAGATCTCGGGTGAAAAGCACGCCCTCTGCCACCGCCGCCATCGGCGCGGCCTGTGCCGCCACCTTTTCAGGCTTGTCGACCTGAAAGCGCACCATCCCGCGCTCGCTCACGCCAGATGTCTTGTAGTCGGAAAAGTC
This sequence comes from Paracoccaceae bacterium, assembly GCA_035433445.1. GTDB lineage: Bacteria > Pseudomonadota > Alphaproteobacteria > Rhodobacterales > Rhodobacteraceae > TMP-24. The sequence goes on along the minus strand of DAORUY010000056.1, from coordinate 7,156 downwards.
ATAGGTCCTGAGCGCGAGGCCGAAGGCCACGTCTGCCGCCCGGGCTGATGCCCCGGCCAGAACCGTCACACCCGCCGCGCCCAGGCCCTTGGCAATCGTCGCACCCGCCTTGCGCGCCTCGGCTACAGTGGGTTTGGCGGGCAGCTTCACCAGTTGCAGTACCTCGGCCTTCAACCCCGCAGGGAACGCCATATCCAGCGCCTCGCCCGCTTTCAACTTGCCCCAGGTCGGGCTTTCCATGGCCCGCGCGACTGCACCGCGCGTGGCCTTGTCGATCTTTCCGGCCAGACCGGACAGTTTCGCCCCGTCGCCCAGCAACAGCGCCAGCCGACCTTCGGCATGGCGTGCGGCGGCATCATCAATGGCATCGAAATGGATCTGGACAGGAGCGGGCATGATCATCCTCTGGCATAGTTTTGCCGGACCCTAGCCCCGCCCCGGTCCTTTGGCCAGATAGGAGTTTTCCCTGCCCCGCCTTTGCGCTAGGGATAGCGGAAACAGGGTGCAAGGGGCCAAGGGCTAGATGTCCAGATTCGACAGATACATGCTGTCGCAGCTGATGATGTTCTTCGGCTTCTTTGCGCTTGTTCTGGTGGCAGTCTATTGGGTCAACAGCGCGGTCCGGCTGTTCGACCGGCTGATTTCCGACAACCAGTCGGTCTGGGTTTTCCTTGAACTTTCCGCGCTTTCGCTGCCGAACGTGATCCGCTTGATGCTGCCGGTCGCGGCCTTTGTCGCAACCGTTTATGCCACGCAGCGCATGGCCTCGGAAAGCGAACTCGTGGTGATGCAGGCCACCGGCTTTTCTCCCTTCCGGCTGGCGCGGCCCGTCCTCTTCTTCGGTCTTGTGGTGGCTCTGCTTCTGGGGGCGCTCACGCATTTCCTCGTGCCGATGGCACGCACCCGCCTCAATGAGCGCAACAGCGAGATCTCCGACAACATCAGCTCGAAATTCCTGACCGAAGGCACGTTCCTTCACCCGTCGGCCGCCGTCACGCTTTTCATCCGACGCATCAGCGCGAACGGCGAGTTGGGCGAGTTCTTCCTGTCGGACCGCCGTCAGCCGGGGTCCGAGACGATCTATGCCGCTCAAAGCGCCTTTCTTGCGCGCAGCGACACTGGTCCGAAGCTGGTGATGCTTGATGGCATGGCACAAACGCTGCGCGACGATCCGGACGGCACCCCGCGGCTTTCAGTGACACGTTTCGCAAATTTCACCTATGATATCAGTGGGCTGATCGCGGCGCGCGGGCCGCGGGTCCCCCAGCTCGAGGAACGCTCGACCGCAGCACTTCTGTCAGCAAACACTCAACTTCTGGCGGAAACCGGCGCGACGGCGGCGCAAGCGCGATTCGAAGGGCACGACCGTTTCGCCAAACCGCTTCTGACCATCGCTGCGGTTCTGACCGGATTTGCCGCGATGATCGGCGGCAGTTTCTCGCGCTTTGGCATGTGGCGGCAAATCGCCGGGGCCTGCGGCCTTTTCATCTTCCTCTTTTTTCTGTCGAACCTTGTCGACAAGGCGGCCAACCGGTCTGATGGCGCAACGCTGCTGGTTTATGCACCCGCGCTGGCGGGGGTTGTGATCGCTGCCCTCTTGCTGGCCTTCGGCATGCGCACCCGACACCCCGCACGCACATCGGCGGTCCCCGCATGAGGCTTTCCCTCTATATCGCCCGCCGGTTTCTGACCACCTTCGCGCTGGTCCTCGGTGCCTTCTTCGCCATTCTCTATCTGCTTGATCTGATCGAGCAGGTACGCCGCCTGCCGGACGATACCTTCTCAAAGCTTGCCGGGTTGTCGCTGCTGCATACGCCCGCCTCGGTCTACCGCATTCTGCCGCTGATCATGATCTTGTCGGCCATTGCCCTCTTTCTGCGCCTGGCGCGCACGTCCGAACTGGTGGCGATCCGCGCGGCGGGGCGATCCGGACTGCGGACGCTCGCCGCCCCGGTCTGTGCGGCCTTCCTCATGGGGATTGTCGCGGTGGCGCTTTTCAATCCGATCGTCGCGGCCACCAGCAAACGTTATGCGATCCTCACCGGAACCGGCGCGGGCATATCGGACGCTTCGATCAGCACCGATGGCCTGTGGCTCAGACAGGGCGATACCGACCGCCAATGGGTCATCCGCGCCGACAGCGTCGATCCGGACGGAACGGCACTCTACGGCGTCACCTTCCTGGCCTTCGGGGCGGATGGCCAGCCGCTGTCGCGGATCGAGGCGGCATCTGCCCGGCTGCAAGACGGGCGCTGGATCGCGCGTGACGTGCGCGAATGGGATCTGGCGGACAGTCTCAACCCGGAAGCCAGCGCCCGCACATCGGCGGAACTTACCTTGACCTCCGACCTGACGGCCGATCAGATTCGCGATAGTATCGGCGCGCCGGAAACCATTTCGATCTGGGACATGCCCACCTTCATCACACAGCTTGACCGGGCCGGTTTTTCCGCCCGCCGCCACGCGGTCTGGTTCCAGATGGAGCTCGCGCTGCCGATCCTTCTGGCCGCGATGGTGATGGTGGGGGCCGGTTTCACCATGCGCCATGCGCGCTTCGGCCAGACCGGGCCGCTTGTCCTGATCGCGCTGGTGTCCGGCATCGCAGTATTTTTCGTCAGGAACTTCGCGCAAGTCCTTGGGGAAAGCGGGCAAATTCCCATTTTTCTCGCCGCATGGAGTCCGCCCATAGCGGCGGCACTTCTGTCGGTCAGCCTGCTTTTGCATCTGGAGGACGGCTGACATGCCCGCCCTGATCCCACCCCGCCGTCCCGGATCGCGCCGTGCCGCCGCCCTTCTGGCGCTGGCGCTTTGTTCGGCCGCCGCCGCGCCTATGATTCTGCCTGCCGCCCTTGCACAAGAGGCGACCACAGAAGCCCTGCCCGCGCTTCTGGCCGACAGCATTTTCATCAATGCCGATCAGACCCTGACCGCCGAAGGCTCGGTGGAGGTTCTCTACAAGGGCCAACGCCTGACGGCTTCACGGCTGACCTATGACCAGGCGACCAACCGACTGAAGCTCGAAGGCCCCATCACCATCGACGATGGCAAAGGCACGGTCTTTCTGGCGGATGAGGGCGATCTGTCTGCCGACTTCCGCGACGGCATCCTGAAAAGCGCCCGCCTCGTCCTGCAAGACCAGCTTCAGATCGCCGCGACCGAGATCGACCGGGTGGGGGGACGCTACACCCAGCTCAGCCGCGTCCGCGCCTCCACCTGTCAGGTCTGCCCGACCAACCCCACGCCCTTGTGGGAAATCCGCGCCCAACGCGTCGTGCACGACGAGGAGGAGCGCCAGCTTTATTTCGACCATGCGCAATTCCGCATCGCCGGACTTCCGGTGGCCTATTTCCCGCGCCTCAGGATGCCGGACCCGACGGTTGACCGCGCGACCGGGTTCTTGCTTCCTTCGATCCGCTCCAGCTCCGAACTCGGCTTCGGGCTGAAACTTCCCTATTTCATCGCGATCGGCGACAGCCGCGACCTGACCGTGACCCCCTACGTCACCGCCAAGGGGGCGGTCTCGACCGATCTGCGCTACCGTCAGGCTTTTTCCAACGGCACCCTGACGCTGCAGGGTGCTTATAGCCGCGATGACATCTTCCCCGATCAAGCTCGCGGCTATCTTTTCGGCGATGGCCGGTTCACACTGGCCAATGGCTATATCGCGGGCTTCACCCTCGAAACTGTCAGCGACGACAGCTACCTGCTCGACTATGGCCTCGACGAACAAGACCGTCTCGCCAGCGATGTCTATCTCAGCCGGATCAAGCGCGATCTGGCCTTCGATGCGCGACTGACCCATTACAACTCCCTGCGCGCCGGCGACAGCGACCCGATCCTGCCCGGACTGGTCGCGGGCGTCAGTTATGAGCGGCGCTTCACACCCGACCTGATCGGCGGACAAGGAACGCTGCGCTTCGACCTCCTGGGCGTCAACCGCAGCTCGACGTCGCTGATCGATTCGAATGCCGATGGGGTCATCGACGGGCGCGACGTAGGCCGCCTGACCTTCGGGGTCGATTGGCGACGGCAGACGGTCTTGAGCAACGGCATGGTGCTGGGCGTCGCGGCCGGTCTGAACGGCGCGCTCTACCGGATCGGACAGGATCCGACCTTCGGCGCATCGGTCAGCCGCATGACCCCGACGCTCGCCGTCGACCTGCGCTGGCCTTGGGTGAAATCCGCCTCGGGCGGCCATTCTTCCCAGGTGATCGAGCCGGTGCTCCAACTTGTCTGGAGTGACGCGTCCAACACCTCTGTGCCAAACGAAGAAAGCAGCCTCGTCGAATTCGATGAAGGCAATCTTTTCTCCTTCAGTCGCTTTCCGGGCAGCGACCTTTACGAATCCGGTCTGCGCGCCAACATCGGCGTGAACTGGACCCGCAAAGACCCCGATGGCTGGACGCTGGGCGTCACGGCCGGCCGGGTGCTCAGGTCCGAGGATCTGGGACAGTTTTCCACTGGCTCGCGGCTGTCCGGCACCAGGTCGGACTGGCTTTTGGCGATGCAGCTCCGTGCCGACAACGGGCTGAGCGTCACGAACCGCGCACTCTTCGATGACAGTCTCGAATTTTCCAAGAACGAACTGCGCCTGTCATTCGGCCAGCAGCGTTATTCGCTTGCCGGCAATTATGTCTGGCTTGTCGCCGACCCGGCCGAAGGTCGTCCGCTGGCGACATCGGAACTGGCGCTCGACGCGGCTCTGCGTCTGAGCGACAGCTGGGTCGTGACCGGGACCGGGCGGTATGATTTCACTGCCAACCAGGCCGCGCGTGCGGGTGTCGGCCTGCAATTCCGCAGCGAATGCGCGCTTGTTGATCTTTCTCTCTCGCGTCGCTTCACATCCTCGACTAGTGTAAGGCCGACGACCGAACTCAGCCTGTCGGTCAATCTGAATGGGTTTGGAACCGGCAGCGACGGACGGCAGTATCGCAAAAGCTGCGGCGGCTGATCGCACGGCAGAATGGCCAGCGGGTTAGCCGGTGGCATAGGTAGAGACGAGCAGACGGACAGAAACATGCGCCTGACTTCCCTGATTTTCGCAATGGCGGTAAACCTGATGCCTGCGCTCGCCGCACAAGCTCAGGACGGCCCCTTCAGTCCGGTCGTCCGGGTCAATGACAGCGCGATCACCGCCTATGAGCTGGAACAGCGCATTCTGTTCCTGCAATTGCTGCGGTTCCCCGGCGACATTCAAGCCGAAGCAGAAAAAGGCCTGATCGAGGATCGGCTGCGGCTGGCAACGGCGCGGCAAGTCGGCTTCAAGCTGACCGACGAACAGATCGCCGCCGGCATGACCGAATTCGCGAGCCGCGCCAATCTTGACACCGAACAATTCCTAGCCGCCATCGCCCAGGGTGGCGTCGAACCCGAAACCTTCCGTGATTTTGTCGAGGCAGGCATCGCCTGGCGCGAACTTGTCCGGGGCCGGTTTCTGCCCGCCGTGCGCGTAAGCGAAGCCGAAATCGACCGCGCCCTGTCTGCCGATCAAGGCCGGGGTGCGGGACCACGCGTGCTTTTGTCGGAAATCATCCTGCGTGCCCGCGGGGGCGAGGTCGGCCGCGTGCGCCGCATGGCCCAAGATATCGCTGAAACCGCAACATCCGAAAGCGCCTTTGCCAAAGCCGCGCAGGAAATGTCGCTGGCGCCCTCGCGCGCCAACGGCGGGCGCGTCGACTGGATACCGCTCTCGAACCTGCCACCGCAGGCGCGGGCCGCCATCGCCCAGCTTGGCCAAGGCCAGATCAGCGAACCCGTGCCGCTTCAGGGCTATGTCGGGCTGTTCATGCTGCGCGGCATGCAAGAGGGCAGCGCCGAAATTGCACCCGCCGCCGCAGTGATCGACTATGCGCAACTGACGCTGCCCGCCGGCGCGACGGCCGAAGCGCAGCGTCTTCAGGCCAATGCCCGGACATGTGACGAGCTTTACAGCTTGACCGACGGTGGTCAGGTCCGCCGCGAGAAAGCCAAACGCGGTGCGATCCCCGCCAACATCGGGGCCGAGCTTGACCGTCTGGACGACAATGAAACCTCCGCCAATCTGCGCGGGACTGGCGGGCAGATCGTCTTCCTGATGCGCTGCGCCCGCCTCGCGACGGTGGCCGAAGGCGATCTGAACCCCGGTCCCCTGCCGCAAATCCCGCTGACCCCGGTCCTGACGGCGGATGGGGATGTGGTGCCTTCGGTGGTGGAAGGTCTGGGATATGGCTACGGCCCGACCCGCGATCAGGTCCGGGAGGAGGTCGCGAACCGCAAGCTCGCACAACTGGCCGAAAACTGGCTGGCCGAACTGAAGGCGAACGCCATCATCAGCCGCCCATGACGGTGCTACCCATCGCGCTGACCTGCGGCGAACCGGCGGGTGTCGGCCCCGAACTGGCCGTCGCGGCGCGCCGCCATCTGGGGGCGGCGCTGCCGTTCTTCTGGATCGGCGATCCGCGCCACCTTCCCGCCGGAACCAAGATCACCCCTCTGACCCGCCCCGAAGAGGCGCTTACGGTGCCTGCCGACCGGCTGCCGGTGCTGGTCCACGACTTCCCCGCGCCCGCGACACCCGGACAGCCCGCGCCCAAAAATGCCGCCGCCACCATCGCCGTGATCGAACGCGCCGTGACTTTGGTGCAAACGGGGGCCGCCGCCGCGCTTTGCACCGCGCCCATCAACAAGAAGGCGCTCAAAGACGGCGCCGCTTTCGCCTTTCCCGGCCATACCGAATTTCTCGCCCATCTCGCGGGCGGGGTGCCGGTGGTGATGATGCTCGCCTGCGACGCTTTGCGCACCGTGCCCGTGACCATTCACTGCGCGCTGAGCGAAGTGCCCGGCCGCCTGACCGCGCCGCTTCTGGAAGAAACCTTGCGCCTCACCCATGCGGGGTTGAAGCGCGATTTCGGCCTTGACCGCCCGCGCATCGCCGTCGCGGGTCTGAACCCCCATGCGGGCGAAGGCGGCGCGATGGGAACCGAGGAGCTGACACTGATCATCCCCCTTCTGGAGCGACTTCGCACCGAAGGGTTTGACCTCTCAGGCCCCCTGCCCGCCGATACGATGTTCCATGCCCCCGCCCGCGCCCGCTATGACGCGGCGGTCTGCATGTATCACGACCAGGCGCTGATCCCGATCAAGACGGTGGCCTTTGACGAGGGGGTCAACGTCACGC
>DAORUY010000055.1:0-14736 GCA_035433445.1 Paracoccaceae bacterium | reverse complement strand
GTGCCGATGGGTTCCCCGCTCGCCTTGAGTAATGCACGGAAACGGTGATCTGACCGACCCCAAACTGTTCTGAACCGCAAGACTTGTCGTAAGGGAAAGCGGCAGTATTATTTCGCCCGCGCCACTGATAGGCTAGAGCAAACCTGCCGGGAACTTTCCCGCCAGAGTTCATTTGCATTGTGAGGTGCCGGTTGCGGCGCTCCTTCAACCTTCGTTCGCTATGACAAACGAGACCCTCAGCCAACTGATGCGCCTGATCGCGCAACAGGACCGTGCGGCATTTGCGCGACTCTATCAGCATCTGGAAAAGCCGCTTTTTCGATTCATCAGCCTAAAATTGAACGATCCGTTCCGCGCGGCCGACATACTGCATGACGTGTTCCTGGACGTCTGGCGAGGCGCCGCGGGGTTTCAGGGCAAGTCATCGGTCAAGACATGGGTTTTCGCGATTGCGTATCGCAAGGTGATGGATGTGTTTCGGAGTGACGGGCGTCTGGTCGGTGAGGAAGAGTTGCCTGAGCGTGCCGACGAAAGTCCGGGCGCTGTGCAGTGCATGATCGCCGCTCAGGAACAGGAAATCTTGCGTCATTGTCTGGGAACGCTGAAAGCCGAACATCGCAGTGCGATTGATCTGACGTTCTTCGAGGACATGAGTTACCGCGAAATCGCCGAAGTGATCGGTGTGCCCGAGGGAACGGTCAAGACGAGGGTCTTTCACGCGAAATCGCTGCTGCTGCGCTGCTTCGAGATGCAGATGAAATCAAAGGCACGGAACTGATGCAGACTGTCATGAGCAATGAAGAGATTTCGCGCCTTTTGCCCTTCTGGGTGAACGGCAGTCTTGCGGAGCCCGAAGCGCAGGCGGTTCGCCAAGCGCTTGGCGAAAGCCCGGCACTGCGGGAAGAGGAGCATATCCTGCGCGTCTTGCGAGCCGGGATTCAGACGGATGAAAACCCGGTATCCCCCGGCGCATTTGGTCTTGCCCGGTTGAACCGCGCCCTTGACGCGGAAACCATCGGCCGAATCCCGGCAACGCGGTTCTGGGCAGGGGCCGGGATCGCGGCTGCCTTCGTATCGGGTGTTACAATAGGCATGCTTTTGCTGAAATCCCCACCGCAACAACCAAAGGGGCACGATCTTTACCAGCAAGCCTCAGGTGAGGCAGGCCCCGGCCAGTTGACGGTTGTATTTGAACCGACCGCAACGCAGGCCGAGATCGAAGCGCTTTTGGTGCAATTTGATCTGCGGATCGTGGATGGGCCGTCTGCTTTGGGGCTTTATCAGCTTCGTGTGGGCAATGAGGACACTTTGACGCGGGCACTTGCGGCCCTGCGCGCCGCCGATAGGATCATCGAGACAGCTGAACCCACGGAATGACAATAGTGTCCCGATTGATTCTAGCCGTTTTCGCGGTGCTTTGGCTGGCGGCCATCTCTGTGCCTGTTCAGGCCGGAGGCGACTGCGTTGAAGACGGATGCGGTCAACCAGAACCTGAGGGACCGAAACCCGGGCCTGACGAGGAACCCCCTCCGCCGTCAAGTAGGGGGGGAAGAAACGATGCCGGGGGAAGCAAAATAACCCCCAGCAGCGCTGCAGAGACTGCGCCAAGCGGATCGCCGGAATATGTTCTGGCCGGCGCCGCGGACGAAGTTGCCATGGCCGTCGCGATTGTGATCGAGGCCGGCGGCGAGATATTGCGTCAAGACCGTCTCGCCTCCATCGGGGTCAGCATGGCGGTTCTCGATCTGAAACGGCAAATCGCGGCCGATGATCTGCGACGGGTTTTGCAGGAACGTGGCGTGAAAGTGACGCTGTCGCGCAATTCTACCTACCAGATGGCGGAAGGCGCGCGCGTTTATGCCGGTGCCATGGTGGGTGTGGATATTGCAAAGCCCTGCCCTCTGACCACACCTGTCACCATAGGGCTTGTCGATGGCCCGGTCGACAAAGGCAGTTCCGCACTGGTCGGGGTGGAAATTTTGGCGCATTCCGTCTTGAGCGAGGGCGAAAGGCCGGCGACAGCCGACCATGCAACAGCGCTCGCCGGGTTAATTGCTTCGCCGGGCGACGGGACCTTCCCGCCTGGTCTGGCATCCGGAGCGAAACTTCTGTCAGCCGTCGCATTTGCAAGCCGGAATGGCCGAAACCTTGCACAGATGGACAGGATCGCCGCTGCGCTGGACTGGCTTGCGGGACAGGGGGCGGGGATCATCAATCTTTCGCTGACAGGTCCGCCGAATGATACGCTTGCCTACATCCTGCGCAATTTTGCGGACAGCGGGCTGATCCTTATTGCATCTGTCGGTAACGAAGGCACGGATCAGGTGTCTTTTCCGGCATCGGACCCCAATGTTCTGGGGGTGTCGGCCATTGACGCGGCAGGGCGGCTATACCCCCAAGCTAACAAGGGGCCAGAAGTCGACTTTGTTGCACCCGGTGTTGATCTGTTGGTCGATGAGGGCGAGAGGCGTACCTACCGGTCGGGCACCTCCTATGCTTCGGCGGTGGCGACGGGTGTCGTTGCACAACTTTTCGCGCGCCAGCGCGGATCAGCGGCGGATATCGTGGCGCACCTGCGGGCGAGCGCAAAAGATATGGGCACATCAGGGTTTGACAGCCGCTTCGGCTGGGGACTTCTGCAACTAGCGGGTTGCCCGGACTGATCAAACTTTTTTTGCGGAGAGATTGAACCATTCCGCAACTCCCCCGACCAATAGATAGTGGGTGTCTGGCTGGCCCTGTCGACCAAAGTTGGCCGCGGTCGCCGCGTAAAGAGTGTAAGGCGCCCCAGGGTGGGGTGCGAAATCCGATGTCCGCTGGGTATCCAACGGAAGTCGGCTTCGAAGTTTAACGAGTGCTGTTCTGACGTGTGTCGAAGCAGGACGAATGTGGCTGGCGCGAAGCATGAGCATGCTGTCCCCGCGCCAGCCACATTGCGTTTGTTCGGTCGCATTGTTCCTCGCCCCCGCCGTGCACAGCAGGCTTGCACCCTTTCCTGACCGTGCTATCAGATAGCGCTAACCATGCAGGAGGCGGGGCAGGGACATGTCCGGGTTTAGCCGGTTTGCGCTATTGATTGTCTTCTGTGCGCTTTGGCCTTTGGCGCTTCTGGCGCAGTCTGAACGGCCTGATCAGGCGAAGGTGATGCGCGTCTGGTATGACTTGACCCTGGATCTGGTCCGCCATACCCCCACCTACACACCGCCGGTTGCCAGCCGGGCGCTCGGCTATATTGGCGTCACCACCTTCGAGGCGACAGCCTCGGGCGACGGGGGGCTGATGTCGCTGGCAGGGCAGTTGAACGGGCTTTCGGCCCTTCCCGAGCGGATGCCGGGCGAGGCTTATGACGAAGCGCTGGTCCTGCACAGTGCGCTGTCGACCGTTGTCGCGGGATTGTTCCGAAACACCGGGCCAACCGGGCAGCGGGCACTGAATGCGGTCACGGAAAAGCTGGGCGCGGGGATCGCCGACGGGCTTGACGATGGCACGGCCAGGCGCAGCACCGCTTACGGCAAGACCCTTGGGACGCATATCCTGACCTGGGCGGCAGCCGATGGCGGGGCGGAGATTGTCAATCTTGGGTTTTCGGACGCGCCGACGGGTGCCAAAGCGGCGGGCGGATGGGTGCCGACAAGTTCCGTCGCGCTGCAACAGACCCCGCTTCTGCCCGGCTGGGGCCAGAACAGGCCCTTCGCGATGCCCGAAGGGACAAGCTGTCCGCTTCCGCCGCCGCCGGCCTACAGCGAAGATCCGGCGTCCGACTTTTACGCCGAGGCGCGCGAGGTCCATGAGACGTCACGGGCGCTGACACCCCAACAGGCGGAGATTGCGCGATTCTGGGCCGATGATGCCATGTTGTCCAGAACGCCGCCCGGCCACTGGATTGCGATTGCGCTTCAGGTGCTGGACGAACAGGGGGCCGATCCGTCGCGCAGGGCCGAGGTTCTGGCGCTGCTTGGCATCGGTCTGGCGGATGCCTTCATTGGCTGCTGGCAGGCCAAATTCGAATATGACCTCCTGCGTCCGATCACCTATATCCGCCGCACGATCGACCCCGCTTGGGCACCGCTTCTGAATACGCCGCCCTTCCCAGAATACCCGAGCGGTCATTCCACGCAATCCGCTGCGGCCGCCGAAATTCTGACCGATCTTTTTGGCGAGAACTTCGCGTTTGAAGATCGCACCCCCACGAGCGAAGGTCTGAAGGCGCGGTCCTTCACCAGCTTTCGCGCAGCCGCTGACGAGGCCGGCATTTCACGCCTCTACGGGGGTATCCACTTTCGTGCCGCCATCGAACGCGGGTTGGAGCAGGGCAGATGTATCGCGCGTTTCGTGACCGTCCTGCAAAGCCGGAGATCGTAATGCGCCCCTTTCTTGCCGCCCTGCTTTTTGCTGCTCTCCTGCCGGGTCGGGCCATTGCCGAAGACACGCCACTGGTTCCCATGTTCACGGAAAGCGTCGATTCCGGTGTTTCCCACACGTTCGCGGGCGAGTGGGAATTCATGGTCGGCGGGGGCGTGGCGGTTTTTGACTGCGACGGAAATGGGTTGCAGGACATGCTCATTGCCGGGGGCGAAAACCCTAGCAGTCTTTACCGCAATGTCAGCACTGAAGGCGGGCCATTGAAATTTGCGCCGGTCGAAGGGGGCCCTCAGCCCGACAAGACCAGTGGCGCCTATCCGATCGACATCGACAGCGATGGCCAGATGGATCTGGTGGTGTTGCGGGTGGGGGCGAACCGGGTTCTGCGCGGTTTGGGCGATTGCCGGTTCGAGGACGCTGGCAAAAAATGGGCTTTCGTCGGCGGCGACGCCTGGTCGACCGCCTTTTCCGCAACCTGGGAAAAGGGTGCAGCCTGGCCAACGCTCGCCATCGGCAATTATATCGACCGTGCCGAAGAGTTCTCACCCTGGGGCTCTTGCACCGACAATTGGCTGCATCGGCCGGATGCGGGGGGGGCAGGGCGATTTGCACCACCGGTACCGCTGGTGCCGTCCCATTGCGCGCTCTCTATCCTGTTCACCGACTGGAACAGGTCGGGCACCCCGTCCTTGCGGGTTTCCAACGACCGCGAATATTATGAAGGCGGGCAGGAACAGATGTGGCATATACCCCCCGGCGCGCCGCCCGTGCTTTACGGTAAGGATGAAGGCTGGCAGCCCTTGAAGATCTGGGGCATGGGCATTGCCAGCGCCGATATCGATGCCAACGGCTACCCTGACTACTTCCTGACCAGCATGGCCGACAATAAACTTCAGGTGCTGGCCGAACCGGGGAAGGGGGCGAAACCGGTTTACAAGGACGAAGCCTTTCGCCGTGGCGCAACCGCGCATCGCCCCTATACGGGCGGCGAATTCAAGCCCAGCACTGCTTGGCACGCGCAGTTCGACGATGTGAATAACGATGGCTTCGTGGATCTGTTCGTGGCCAAGGGCAATGTGAGCGCCATGCCTGATTTCGCGATGAAGGATCCCAACAATCTTCTGCTCCAGCGCCCGGACGGCATTTTTACGGAAGCTGGTGACAAGGCAGGTGTAGCCAGTCTTTCAACGGCGCGTGGCGCGGCGCTTGCCGATTTCAATGCCGATGGATTGCTTGATCTGGTGGTGGTCAACCGCAATGCCCCGACACAGGTTTGGCGCAATGACGGGCCGGGTCAGCATTGGGTCCAACTGACGCTCCGCCAGTCTGGCCCGAACCGCGACGTGATTGGCGGTTGGATCGAGCTGCGCACCGGCGACCGGGTCCAGACCCGCGAGATCACGTCAGGTGGCGGGCACGCGGGGGGGCAAGCGGGCTGGTGGCATTTCGGCCTGGGCGATGCGACCGGGTCAGAGGTGCGAGTTCTCTGGCCAGACGGGACCGAGGGTGACTGGCAACCGCTTGGCCCCGATGATCGCTACATCCTGTCCCCCGGACAGGTGCCGGTGCGTTGGGTCGACCGCTAGGTCAAGGCCTGCAAGCGGATGATCGGGCCGCCAGCGGCCAGCGCGTCTGCCTCGTCATGGGTTGTCAGGATCGCGGGCACGACACGTTCGCGCACATGCGACAGCACGAACGCCCGCAGATCGGCCTTGAGCGCGCTATCGAGTTTCGAGAACGGCTCATCAAGCAACAGTGCCTGCGGTTCGGCCAGTAGCGCTCGCATCAGCGCGACCCGGGCGCGTTGGCCCCCTGACAGGGTGGCGGGATCGCGCCGTTCGAATCCGGTGATATCGGCCTGGGCCAGGGCCGCCGCCACCGCGTCGCGCCGCGCGCTGCGCCCCCGAAGGTCCGCCCGCAGGCCGAATGCCAGATTGTCGGCTACCGACAGATGCGGAAAAAGCAAGGCATCTTGAAAGAGTATCCCGATCTTGCGCAGGTCCGCGCGCACGGATGTGACATCGCGCCCGTTCAGGACGATCCGCCCCCGCGCCGCAAACCCATGACCCAGATGGCCGCCGATGAAATCCAGAAGCGTCGATTTGCCGATGCCCGACGGCCCCATCACGCAGGCGATTTGTCCCGGCGCGACCGTCAAGCTGAGCGGCGCGAAAAGCGGCTTGCCGTCGTCCGCTCGGCACAGGGTGATGTCGATCAGTTCCAGCGCCATCAGACGGCCCCCCCGCGCAAGCCGCGCCGGTTGCGGAAGAGAATAGTAGGGACCAGCACAGCAAGACCATAGGCGATCAGCGGCAATAGGGATTGCAGTACGGCGAAGACCCCCGCGATACGCCGGTTGGCGCCGGAGGACAGGCTGACAGCCTCTGTCGTCAGCGTATTCACCCGCCCGGCGCCAAGAAAGAGCGTCGGCAGATATTGCGCGACCGAGACCGCGAAGCCGATGGCGACAGCGGTCAGGAGCGGGCCGATCAGACAGGGCAGGCGCACCATCAGCAGCTGGCGCAATGGCGGTGCGCCAAGCGCCGCCGCCGTGCGCATCAGGCGGGGGTCAAGCGCGCGCCAGGGGTCCGACAGGGCCAGCATCACATAGGGAAAGACAAAGATTACATGCACCCAGATCACCGCCCAAAGATCGCCACCGATCCCCAGTTCCAGAAAAAAGATATGCAGTCCAAAGAGAAACGCCACCTGCGGGATCAAGAGCGGAAGGTATATCAACCCTTCCGCCCAGGCGGCGCGGTCGAAGTGCCCGCGTGTCTCGCCCTCCAGCCACAGGACCGCCAGCACCAGCGAAAAGATGCTGGCGCAGGCGCCGACGATGGCTGTCGTCGCCATCGCCGCGTGCCAGCCCGCGCCAGCCTGCATCCAGCCAGACAGGGTCCAGCTTTCAGGCAGGGCATCAGGAAAGCGCCACCGAAAGCTCAGTGACCAGATCAGCGAGGACAGAAGCCCCAGACCACCGAGTGTCAGCACCAAGAAACCTGCCGCTTGCACCAGCTGCCCGGCCCATGGGATCGAACGACGCACGCCATGGCGGATCAGGCATTTGCCGACCCATCCCAACCCGGCAAGGCAAGTTGCCCAAAGCGCTGCCGCCACGACCACCAGCGCGGCCATCAATAGCGCCGCTGCGGACGCCGGGGCGAAAAGCGCCAGATCGGCAGACGTGAACCAGCGGGTCATCGCCACCGCCAATGTCGGCGGATTAGACGGGCCGAGGATGATGGCCATGTCGACCACCGAAAGGGAAAAGGCCAGCACCACATAGACCGGCAGGCGGATCAGCCGGTAAAGGGCGGGCAACAGGATCAAAAGCCAGACCTGCCCCCGGCCATAGCCCATCGACTGACCTGTCGCGATCTGGTGGCGCACAGGAATCTGGCCAAGGGCCGCGACGATGATCAGGAGCAGGAATGGCAGTTCCTTGGCCACCAACCCCAGGATCAGGGCAAGGCCAAGCGGGTCATGGACGGTTCCGATATCGGGCGGCAGGCGCCAGCTGGTTGCCCAGGGGCTGATCAGCCGGGCAATCCAGCCAGAAGGCGCGATCAGAAAGGCCAGTCCGACGGCCATGGCCGAATGCGGCGCCGCCAGAAAGGGCGTTAGCATCTGCAGCCAGCGCGCGCTGCGGCCGAAGCGGTGCCAGAGCGTTACAAGCCCGAACGCCAGACTCAGAGACAGGCTAAGGGCCAGGCCCGTCGCTGCAAGCCCCGTCCAGAGGCTCAGCGCGGCACTGCGCGCCAGACCTGGCAGCGCCGCAAGGTCGCGCCAGGGCGCGCGCCAGTCGGCGGCACCGGCGCGCCCGTCCAGCCCCCCGAAAGCGGCATTCGTGGTATGCCACAGGCCCGCCAGGATCGGGCCAACAAGCCCGGCCAGCACCAATGCCAGCACCGCGATCCTGATCCAGCGCCCGCCCGCTCGGTTCATTTCGTGTAACGCCGTGCCCATTCTTCGGCCAGTTCGGTCATCCAGCCGGGGTGCGGCTCGATCAGGGTCGGGCCAAGTGCGGCGGCATCTGGCAGCGCCGGCGAGGAGGGCAGGTCGGCGAACGCCTGCCTTTGCGCCGCATCGAGGCGCGACAGATCCAGAACCGAATAGCTGCCCAGAACGGTGATATCCTGCGCCTTGGCCTGTGTCGCCGGATCAAGCAGGAAATTCGCCAGCACCATGGCCCCTTCCTTGTGAGCGGCGTTGAACGGAATGGCGACGAAACTGATATTGCCGATGGACCCCACCGCGGGCCCATAGGTGCGGACACTCTCGGGCAAAAGACCCTTTTCCACGGCTGCCGCTGCCGCCGCCGGATCGAAGGCCATGCCGAAATCGACTTCGCCGTCATTCAGCATCTGCTGAAGCTGGCTTTCGTTTTCTGGGAAGATCTCGCCCGCGCGCCACAGATGCGGTCTGAGCGTATCATACCACGCCCACAGCGGGGCCGTCGCCGCCGCGAAACTTGCATCGGTCGGTTCCGATTGCAGAATTGCGGGATCGGGCGACAGTTCAATCAGCGCCTGTTTCAGGAAGGTCGCGCCCATGAAGTTTTGCACCGCCGGATGGGTGAAGCGGCCGGGATTGGCGCGGGACCATTCCAAGAGGTCCGCCATGGAACGCGGCGGCTCTGGCACACGCGCGCTGTCGTGAAAGAGCACGAATTTTGCCAGACGCCAGGGCGCCTCATAGCCTTCGGTCGGAATGGTAAAATCGACCGTGGCCGCCGCCCCCGCCGACAGATCAAGGTAACGCGCGTTCGGCAACTGGTCGAGGAACGGTCCGAAGAGAAGACCCTGCTCCTTCATCGACAGGAAGTTCGCGCCGTTGATCCAGATGAGATCGACAGAGCCGTTTTCCGTCTGCCCGGCGGTTTTTTCCGCAAGCACCCTTGTTACCGCCTCCGTCGTGTCCGAGAGCTTGACTTGTTCGACATTGACGCCGTAGCGCGCCACCATCTCCTGATCCGCCCAGGCAATGAAGCTGTTCGTGCGTTCATCCCCGCCCCAGGCGTTCCAATAGACGGTCTGGCCCTTAGCCCGTGCCAGAACATCTTCCCAATCGTCGGCAGCGGCAGGCAGCGCCGAAATCGTGCAGAAAGCGGCGGCAAGCAGAGATCTCATTCCTTCATCCTTCGTTCTTCACAGGACCGAACTCTTCCCAGCCCCGACGCCAGCGCATCGCAGTTGTGACCGCACATAGGGCTGCGAAGATCAGGGCGAGTTGCGGGAACCACGCGGGCCACAGACATATCAACGCGAAAAATGCGATCGTTTCCGCGCCTTCGGTCAGGCCGCCCAGATAATAGATGCCCTTCGCCGGGAAATCCTCGGCCCGTTGGCCCCGTTTCGCCGCGATGGTGGCAAAGGCCAGAAAACTTGACCCCGTGCCGATGAAACTGGCGATCAGGACTGCGGCCGGCAAGGCGTTCTGTTCAGGATCAGCGATGGCAAACCCCAAAGGCACCAGCGCATAAAACAGGAAATCGGCCGCGATATCGAGGAAAGCACCGCGGTCCGTCGGCCCAGTAAGCCGGGCCACGGCGCCGTCCAGCCCGTCGAGAATCCGGTTGAGCAGGATGAAGGCCAGTCCCGCTTGCGGCAGGTTCAGCGCCAGAAGGGCCGTTGCCACAAGCCCGGCCCCGAACCCCGCCAGCGTGATCTGATCGGCCCCGATCCCAGCACCGATCAGGCGGCGGGCGATGGGCTGAAGCACAAGCTTTAGCACGGGCTGAAGGTGGCGGTCGATCATTCGCCCCCCCGACGCCAGGCGTGATAGCGGCCAAGCAACCGCAGGGCAAAGGGGCTAATATGCGCTTTGCGCCATTCGCCCGCCACGAACTTGTTTGCTTCGGCGAAGGTCGGATAGCTGTGGATCGTGCCGAGGATCTTGTTCAGACCGATCCCCTGTTTCATCGCCAGCACGAATTCGGCCAGAAGATCGCCCGCATGTTCGCCGACGATGGTCGCCCCCAGAAGTCGGTCCTTTCCGGGCACGGTCAGCACCTTCACAAACCCATGTGCCGCCCCGTCGGTGATGGCGCGGTCCAGATCGTCGATGCCGTAGCGGGTGACTTCGAATTTGATGCCTTTGGCATGGGCCTCCTGTTCGCTCAGGCCCACGCGCGCGACTTCGGGGTCGGTAAAGGTGGTGGCCGGTATCACGCGGTAATCGGCCCGGACCCGCCGCAGCGGAGCAAAGAGCGCGTTTACCGTTACATACCAGGCCTGATGGGCCGCAGTGTGGGTGAACTGATAGGGGCCAGCCACATCTCCGGCAGCAAAAATATTGGGGTAAAGTGTTTCCAGATATTCGTTGGTGACGATGGTCCGGTCGGTGGTGATGCCCAGCTCCTCCAGGCCGTAGCCGGACAGGCGCGGGGTGCGGCCGACCGCCACCAGGAGATCGTCAAAGGCCAGGCGATTGCGGGCACCCCCGGCTTCGACCTCGATCCAGCCTTCGCCCGCCGCCTTGCCGCAGTCGAGCGCCTTGTGTCCGGCCAGGACCTGCACGCCATCCCGTTCAAGGCTGGCGCGCACGAAGGCGGACACATCATCATCTTCACGCACCAGAAGACGGGGCGCGGCCTCGATCAGGCTGACCTGCACGCCCAGCCGGGCAAAGGCCTGCGCCATTTCGCACCCGATCGGCCCGCCGCCAAGAATCGCCAGCCGCCGGGGCAGGTGGTCGCGACAGGCCAACGCGCCCCACAGCGTGTCCGTGGTCAGATAACCCGTCTGATCAAGGCCTGGCAGGGCCGGCACCGCGGGCGTGGCCCCGGTTGCCAGCACGATCGCGCGCGATGTCAGGCGCTGCTCGCTGCCATCCGTGCCTCTGATGGCGACGGTCCAGGGGTCGATCAGGCGCGCATGTCCCTGCACCATATCGACGCCAAGCGCGGTATAGCGTTCGGCGGAATCATGTGGTTCGATCGCGCGGATGACGTCCTGGATGCGGCGAAAGATGGCCTTTGCCGAAAACTCCGGCACAACGGGGCCAAGCGCCCAGTTCCCGGCATGGCGCATCTGATGGGCCAGTCGGGCGCTGCGGATCAGCGCCTTGGACGGCACGCAGCCATAGTTCAGGCAGTCGCCCCCCAGCTTGTGTTCTTCGATCAGGGTGACTTTCGCCGTGATCGCCGCGGCGATATAGGCCGACACCAACCCAGCGGCGCCCCCTCCGATCACGATCAGGTTCCGGTCGAAGCGCCGTGGCCGTACCCATCGCGCATAGAGCCTGCAGCTCTGGACAAAGCGCGCCACTTGTCGGGCGATCCACGGGAAAAGCCCCAGCAAAACCAGCGACAGCACAAGCATCGGCGACAGGATGTCTTTCGGGCTCTGGAGCCGGGAAAGCTGCGTGCCCGCATTCACGAAAACGATGGTCGCGGGCAGCATCCCCAACTGGCTGATCCAGTAGAAGGTCCGGGCGGGCAGCGCGGTCAGCCCCATCAGCAGATTGACCATGAAGAATGGCACCGCCGGGATCAGCCGCAGGGAAAAAAGATAAAGTGACCCGTCGCGTTCCAGCCCGGCACGGATCGCGGCGAACCGATCACTGAACCGGCCAAGCACCCAATCCCGGAGGAAAAAACGCGCGGCAAGAAAGGCCAGCGTTGCCCCGATGGTTGATGCGAAGGAGACAAGGACCAACCCGCCCCAGAAGCCGAAAAGCGCACCGGCCGCCAGTGTCATCCACAGGGCAAGCGGCAGTGAAAGCGCCGTCACGGCGATATAGGCCAGAAAGAAGACCCCGGCCACTTGCAGGGGGTGGGCCGCGCGCAATTCCCCGACAGAACCAAGCGCGGCGCGCAGATCCGACAGGTTGCGGATTTCGGCGCCGAGGCGGTGATAAAGCCAGAAGGCCACTATCACGGCGAGGATCAGCAGAACGGGTTTTTTAGCCACTCCTGCCTCCTTCTTTGCCGGATGGGAAGGCCGGGGGAAACAGGGCCTCGGGCCTGTTATGCTCCGACGGCGTGTGCCTCGCCAAGATGATTGATCCGTCCTGTCCAAGACGTGATCAGTTGCAACAGTTCTGTTACTGCGGCATCGGTCTGGTAGCGGTCTGCGAGCGGGCGCGCAGACGGTCCAGTGCAAGAGCCTTGCCAAAGGACTGCGCGGCTTCTGCCCGCTCTGCCTCGCGTGTGGCGGTAAGGTCCGCGATCCGCCGGTCGAGCGCAGAACGCGCCTGTTCGGCCAGCAGGATATGCCGGTCGAGCGCGCGCAGGTCGGGCAACTGCGGCGCGGCCAGGGCTTTGCGGATTTCGGCATCAAGAGCCGCGTCGAGTTCGCTGCGGGCAGCAAGGCTGGCGTTCAGCCGCCCGGACGCAGCCGCGAGCCGCGCGAGATCGACTTCGCGTTTGACCGCCGCGATACGCGCCAGCGCCGCAAGCCTGGCACTTGATCCGGGGCGCGGCGGGGCGGGCATTACCAGCCCTTCCGGTCGCGGGCGCGTTTGCGCATCCGTTCGGCGTAACGGATGGCGGCGGCGACCGGCGCGTAATGTTCGGGCCGGATCTCGCGCCCGATGTCGATGACAGCGTAAAGCATCCGTGCCGTTGGCGGGTCCGAATGGATGGGCACACCGGCTGCGGCTGCGGCTTCGCGGATGCGCGCAGCGATTTCGTCGGTTCCCTTCGCCAGACAGACCGGCGCGCGCCCGGCCTTGCGGTTCCATTTTAGCGCGACGGCATAGTGGGTCGGGTTCACGATCACCACATCGGCTTTCACCACGTCCGCCAGCATCCGGTTCGTCGCGATTTCCTGCGCGCGACGGCGGCGCTGGCCCTTCATGTGGGGGTCGCCTTCGGACTGTTTGAATTCGTCCATCATCTCTTGCCGCGTCATGCGGTTGCGCCGCAGGAATTCAAACCTCTGCCACAGGAAATCCACGCCGCCGATCCCCAGCGTCATCAGCGCGCCCAGCGTCAGAAACTCGACCAGAAGCCGCGCGAGAAGCGCACCGACCTGCGGCGCGGGCAGGCGAAGTGCCATCACGATGTCGCTCATCCGGTCAGCGATGAACCAGCCCAGAAGCCCCCCCGCCAAGAGAAGTTTCACCGTGCTCTTGGCAAAGTCAAAGAGGCCGGAGCGCCCGAACTTGTGCCCGGCATTGGCAATGGGATCGAGCCTGCTGAATTTCGGCTGAAGTTTCTCGGGCGCGAAGGTCAGGCCGCGCGTCGCCAGCAGCAGCGCCAGCGCCGCTGCACCCGGAAGCAGAAAAAACGGTGCGACCGGCAGGAAAAGCGCGAAAGCCCAGCCGCCGATGTCCGCCGGGCCGGCCTCGGTCAGCCGTTCGGCCTGCGCCATGTAGGTTTTCGCCCGGCTGCCGAAATCGAGAAGCGCCTGACCGCCAGTCATGAGACAAGCTGCCAGAAGGCCAAGAAAGGCCGCGGCCACCACCAGATCGGGCGAACGGGGAATGTCGCCCCGCGCGCGCGCATCCTCGAGCTTCTTTTGCGAAGGTTCGTGGTCGCGGCCTTCGTCATCCTCGCTCATCTGGGCACCGTGAACGGATCGGCGAGATGCATCGCGAAGGCCCCCTGCCAGGCTGACAGGATCAGGGGCGTGCTGACGGCAAGCAAGATCAGGGTTCCTGCGGTCAGCGCCGGCGCGCCGACGAAAGACACCATCAGCATCGGCATCGCCCGGTTGATGAGGCCGAGGGCCACATTGTAGATCAGCCCGGCAATGACGAAGGGCGCGGCAAGGCTGAAGGTCAGGGCAAAGGCCGCCCCGGTCTGCGCCACCCCCCAGTCCCGCATCAGGGCCGCGGCCGGAAACTGCCCGGCAGGAAGGGCCGCGTAAGACAGGATCAGTGCGCGCGCGATCTGCACATGCAGGCCCGACAGGACGGCCAGCGCCAGCCCTGCCATCACCAGAAGATGCGCCATCGCGGGCATAGGCTCGCCACTGGTGCCGAACATTTGTGAGAGCGAGCCGGACTGGGCCGCCAGTCCACCCGCCATTTCGAGCGCCAGAATGAAAAGCCGCAGCACGATGCCAAGCGCCAGCCCGTTCGCGGTTTCCGCCACCAGAAAGAGTGTATAGTCGCCCACTCCCCCGTCCGGCGCCACAATCTCGCTGGCGACCGAGGGGGCGACGACCGCCGTCAGGGCCAGCGCCAGCCCAAGCCGGATTCGGGCGGGCACCAGCCGGTCGCCGAAGGCGGGCAGCAGCGCTATCGCCGCCCCTACCCGCAGAAAGACCAGACCTGCCAGCAGCAACTGGCCCCGGGCGAGTTCGACCAGGAGCGCGGCCAGATCGTTCATGCCGGCACCAGTCCGACAATCGCGGGTTTGGCTTCCGATCCCACTTCCTCATAGGACAGGACCGGCGCGGTCACGCCCTTTGCCAGAAGCGC